>DASRBA010000164.1:0-17374 GCA_035637895.1 Myxococcaceae bacterium | reverse complement strand
AACGGGCGGGTGCTCGAGGCGCAGCGGAACCCCAACCCGGTGGAGCCCCGCCAGCTGAAGTGGTGAGCGGACCATGCTGGACGGCCTCGGGAACAAGCTGAAGGGCGACCTGAGGACCAGTTGGCGGCAGCTCTTCGCGGTGTGGCTGGTCATCCTGCTCGGGACCACGTTCTACGGGGCGACGTACCCGGCCGCGGTCAACCTGCTGGAGTCGTTCCTGCGGACCTACGACCGCCTGAAGGCGCTGGACTACGACGTCCAGGTCGCCACCGCCGGGCCGGAGGCGGTGGCGCTGGCGCGGACCGTCCCCGGGGTGGCCGGCGTCGAGGGGCGCTGGATCGCGGAGGGGAAGCTGGCGGCGGCCCCCGGCGACCCGGAGCAGCTCGGCCTGCGCCTGATCTCCGTCCCCGACGATCGCGAGCCGGAGGTCAGCCGGTCGGAGGTGGTCGAGGGGCGGCCGATCCAGGCGAGCGGCGAGGTGCTCCTGCTGCAGCGCTTCGCGCGCCGCCGCGGGCTCAGGCCCGGGGACGCGCTGCGCGCGGAGCTGTCCGGCCAGGTCCACGACCTGCGCGTGGCGGGGCTGGTGTTCAACCCCGAGTACCTGCAGGTCGGGCGCAGCCCCCGCGTCCCCATCCCCACCTCGTCATTCGGGGTGGCGTGGCTGCGCGCTTCGGACCTGGCCCGGATGACCGGGCACGCCGGCCAGCTCAACGACCTGCTGGTCCGGCTCGACGAGAACGCGGCCAAGGCGGGTCCGGACGCGCGCGAGGCCGTGCGGCGCGCCCTGGCGGCGAAGCTGTCCGGCTATCAGGACGTGGTCATCTACTCGCGCTCGGAGACCGTCACCGGCAGCACCGTGGACGCGCAGGTGGGCGGGATGTTCCCGCTCCTGGCCTTCTTCTCCGGGATCTTCCTGGTGGGCGCCGCCGTGGTGACCGCCATCCTGCTGATGCGGCTGATCGGCGCCCAGCGGCAGCAGATCGGCACCATGCGGGCCATGGGGGTGACGCGGGGCGAGTTGCTCCAGCACTACCTCCTCTTCGGCCTGATCCTCGGGGCCACCGGCGGGCTGGCGGGGAGCCTGCTCGGCTACGCCAACTCCGCCTGGATCCTCCACCTCTACGTCAACAACATCACCGGCGGGGGCGCGCTGCCCGGGTTCGTCAACGTGCCTCAGCTCCCTTTCATCCTCGGAGGGTACGCGGTGGGGGTGGCGACCTCGACCGCAGCCGGCGCCTATCCCGCCTGGGTGGAGTCGGGGACCCATCCGGGCATTGCGCTGCGCCCGGCGACCCCGAAGCCTCCCAGCGCGCTGAGCCGGCGGGCGCTCCGGTGGCTGCCGCTGTCGCTGCGCCAGTTGTTCCGGAACCTGCTCCGCGTGCCGAGCCGGTCGCTGGGCACCGCGCTGGGCGTCATCGCGGGCGCGACCATGATGTTCTCCGCGCTCACGCTCTGGGACAGCCTGGACGCGACCTTCGAACAGTTCTTCTCCATCAACCAGTACGACCTGCGCGTGGAGCTCCAGTCGGTCCGGGAGGCCGGAGCGCTGGAGGCGCAGGTGAAGGCGATCCCCGGGGTGGCCGGCGCCCAGCCCCTCCTGCTGGGACCGCTGACCGTCACCGGCCCGGACGGGAGCACCGTCGACACGGTCCTGGCCGGGGTGGACGAGCGCGATCCGTTCCTCAGGCTGCCCACCCTGGAGGGCGCGCCGGCGCTCTCCAGCGCGAACGGGGTGTGGATCGGGCACAACCTGGCCCGGCTGCTGGGGATCAAGCCGGGCGCCGTCGGCGGCCCGCGGGCGGGACCGGTGGTGCTCCGGCTCCGGGCCGCGTACCTGGATCGAGAGGTCCAGGTGCTGGGCGTGGTGGCCCAGGCGGTGGGGAGAGCCGTGTTCGTCCCGAGCAGCCTGGTGAAGCAATGGGTGCCGGGGGGCTTCTTCCCGGCGAGCTCGGCCCTGGTGAGGGTCCAGCCCGGGCAGGAGCGGTCCGTGCGGCTCGCCCTCTCCTCCCTCTCCGGCGCCGTGGCCGTGGAGGTGAACGAGGAGTTCGAGCAAGACATCCGCGACTACCTGATGTTCTACCGGACCGGCATCCTGATCTGCGGCGCGTTCGGGCTGATCCTCACGCTGGCGGTGCTGCTCAACGCGGTGAACGTCAACCTGGGCGAGCGCCGCCAGGAGCTGGCCATCCTCCGCTCCCTGGGCATCACCCGCCGGGAGATCGCCCGGACCGTGACGCTCGAGAACCTGAGCATCGTCATCGCCGGCTTGCTGGTGGGGGTCCCGCTGGGGAGGGCCGTGGGCTTCAGGATGAGCGCGATGTGGAACACCGCGGTCTTCGGGATGCTCCCCCAGGTCCGGCCGCTCTCCTATGTCGCGGGGACCGCCGGTCTTCTCGCCATCGTGTGGCTGGCCCAGATCCCCGGGCTCCGGGCCGTGCAGCGGGTCGACCTGGGTCAGGTCAGCAAGTCGCAGTCGCTCTGAGCGGCTTGCTGGCTCAAGACGCTCGCGCCCGCCGGCAACGCTAGTAGATCTCCCGCCGCAGGATCTGGAATGACTGGCCGTCGATCTCGAACTCGCCGCCGCCTCCGTACATCTTCGCGTTGCACCAGGCCTTGGGCCAGATGACGACGCGCCACCCCTTGCCGCCGCCGAGCGGGTCCACCCAGACCTCGTATGACTTCGGGTCGAGCCAGCACCGGTGCAAGTCGAGGTTCTCATCCTCGATTCCGCCGCCGCTCTGCACGCCTCCGTCTGGAGCCAGCGAGCCTGCATCCGCGAGGAGGGCCCTCTCGTCATCCAGCACCTCTCGCATGCCGATCGCGCCGGCCATGATTTCCGGGCCAGGGCCAAGGCGGACGGCCTTTTCGCCCAACCCGGACGGGTCTTCCTCATGGATCAGCTCGTTGACCAGTGCGCAACCAGACGCACCCACGAGAAGGAGGAGGTACCAGGGCCACTTCATGTGACGATCACCGTCCCTTCTGCATCGAACGGGCGCACCATACCGAAGAGGGGTACGGAGGAATGGCCAGATTGACGGCGCCGTCAGCCTGAAGTTGAAGATCTCCCCGGAGTGGCGCAAGTAGGGAACGACATGTCCTCAGGCAAGCCGATCGTGGTGGGAACGGTCATCTACGACCCGAAGGTCACCGTCATCTGGGGGATCATCCGCGACTTCTTCGAGCAACAGCGCCAGCCGATCGAAGTCGTCTTCTATTCCAACTACGACCTGCAGGTGGACGGCCTGGTGAAGCGCCACCTGGACGTGGCCTGGAGCTCACCCCTGGCGTGGCTGGACGCGCAGCGGAAGACGGGCGGGCAGTGCCGCGCGGTGGCCATGCGCGACACCGACCGGGATCGCGTCACCCACCTGGTGGCGCGGAGGAAGTCCAATCTCGGGTCGCTGGCCGACCTGCGTGGGAAGACGGTGGCCCTCGGAGCCAAGGATTCGCCGCAGGCGACGCTGATCCCGTTGGAGTTGCTGCGGACCGTGGGTCTGGAGCCGGAGAAAGACGTCAGCGTCCGGCGGTTCGACGTGCTGGTCGGCCTGCACGGAGACCATGTCGGCGGCGAGCTCGACGCGTTCAAGTGCCTGGACCGGGGCGAGGCGCACGCGAGTGCGATGCTCGATCTCAACTGGGACCGCTGGTCGAAGGACGGCACCATCAACCCCGAGGAGTTCGCGGTGGTCGGCTCGACGGGCTCCTACGACCACTGCAACTTCACCGTGCTCGCGGATTTCCCTGCGGCGCGCGAACGCAGCTTCTTCGAGACGCTGATGGCGATGAGCTACGACAACCCCAAGCACCGCGAGATGATGGACATGGAGGGCCTGAAAGCGTGGCTGCCCGGGCGAACGTCCGGGTACGGCCAGTTGGCGCGGGCGGTAGAGGCGCAGCGGTTCTGGAGCGCGAAATGAGCTCCCGACTGCCGCCCCTGACGGTGACGACGGTCGGAAGCTGGCCGCGCCCACCCGGGCTCCTGCGGACCCAGCGGGCGTACCGGGCAGGGCGCGCCAGCCGCGAGGAGTTCGATCGCGCCGCCGACGCCGCGGTGGTGGAGATACTCCAGGCGCAGGAGCAGGCCGGGGTGGAGTTGGTCACCGACGGCGAGCAGCGCCGGGACAACTTCTACTCCTTCGTCGCGGACAAGCTCGCCGGCGTGAAGCTGATGACGCTGATGGAGATGCTGGAGGTGGTGGAGGACAAGGCGAGCTTCGAGCGGATCCTGCAGACGCTCGACGTCCCGGCGTACTCCATCTCCAATCCCACCTGCGTGGGACGCATCGAGCGCCGCGCGCCGCTGGCGGTGGACGAGCTGAAGTTCGTCCAGCGGCACACCCGGCGCCCGATCAAGATCCCACTTCCCGGCCCGTACCTGCTCACCAGGGCGATGTTCGTGCGCGAGGTGACCCGCGCGGTCTACCCGTCGCGCGAGGAGCTGGGCGTGGACGTGGTGCGCGTGCTCCGCGAGGAGGTGCGCGAGCTGATCGACGCCGGCGCCGACTTCATCCAATTTGACGAACCGGTGCTCACGGAGCTCGTCTTCACCCAGGGGCAGACGCGGACCTTCATGTGCGCGGCGCTCGCGGCGGGGAAGGAGCCGAAGTACGAGTTGGAGCTCGCGGTCCGGCTCAACAACGAGGTGATCGCAGGGTTCGAGGACCGCGGCGTCCGCCTCGGTCTCCACGTCTGCCGGGGGAACTGGAGCCAGGACGAGTCCACGCTGCTGCGAGGAAGCTACGCCCCGCTGCACGAGTACCTCCAGCAGCTGAAGGTGCACCAGTTGGTCCTCGAGTACGCCACCGAGCGCGCGGGGGACCTCCTCCCCTTCGAGGGCAAGGAGCTCGGGCTGGGCGTGGTGAATCCGAGGATCGAGCGGGTGGAGACCCCGGAGGAGATCCGGGCGGCGATCAGCCGCGCCCTGAAGCTCTTCCCGGCGGACAAGCTGTTCCTCAACCCCGACTGTGGGTTCGGCACCTTCTCCAACCGGCCGGTCAACAGCTTGCAGATCGCGGTGGCGAAGATGAAAGCCGTCGCCGAAGCCGCGAAGGAAGCTCGTTAGAGCTCCGGTCTCCTACGGCGCCGCGGGCGGTGGCGCTTTCAAGTCCAGTGCCCCTCTCCGCATGCGGGCCCAGGCCGCGCGGCCAAAGAGGGCCGCCAGCGCCATCGCCGCGAGCAGCGCCATCGCTCCAAGCCCGTGCACCCAGGGCGGCAGCGACCGCCGCGCGTAGGTGACATCGAAGCGTGGGCTGACCCCGGCCGGGAGGTAGTGATGCCAGAACCGCTCCGGCTCCCCGTGCACCGGGACGTTCAACCGGACCGGCAGCACCCCGCCGGTGGCGAGCGCGTCCGAGGGCCCGCGCGCGGCCGCCCCGGTCATCGCCCACAGCGCCCTGGGCGCCGAGGCCCACTGCATGGAGTCGGCGGATTCCTCGGTGGGGCCGCGGCGCGTCACCTCCATCCCCGGCGGCAGATACAGCTCCCACGACACCTTGCTCACCCGGAGGTCCACCGCCGGCAAGAGCGGAGGAAGCTCACCCGCGCTCGCGCTGCCCAACCGGGTCAGGTACACGACCTCCACTTCCAGCTCCCGCATCTCCCGGTCGGCCGAGCCGGACCTGGGCAGCGCCACCAGGAGCTTGCCTCCGGCGTCCCGCACCGGCTTCGCCGGGTTGCCCTCCACCAGCACGCTCTGCACCTCCGAGCCCTCGGGCAATGACACCCCCAGGAACGGCCGGCGCGCGTTCCGGAGCCTGTACAGCCCCTGGCTGATCGCCCGCCCGTCGCGCGCGATCACCGTCGTGTATTGCGCCCGGTTCACCGCCGCCGCCTCCAGCGGAATCTCCGGGTGCGCCGACAGCTTCAGCGCCACCGAGTAGGGCTGCTGCAGATACCTCACCGCGTGCAGGATCGGTTTTTCGGTATGGGCGAACAGCTCCGGGGCGCCCCGGACGTCGATCGCCGATGCCCCCTCCACTCCCGCGAGCTGGATCTCCGTCCCGCCCGCCGCCTCGATGCCGAGCGTTCCGCTCTCCGATCGGACGCCGGCCACCGAGAAGATCGGCAGCACCAGGGGCTCGGTCCTCTCCACCCGCCACTCGTAGGCAAAGGAGATCTCGTACTCGTCCCGCACCGGCATGGAGGTGGTGACCACCAGCAACCGGCGGCCCTCCTTCTCGACCAGCTGGTGGTCCGCCAGGGCCTGGCCTTGCACGTCCAGCAGCTCGACACCCGGCGGAAGAAGGATGGTGAATTGGCTGGCGCTTCCTCGCTGCACCCGGAACCGCACCAACGCATACGTGCGCTGCTCGCCGACGGAGGCGATCTGGAGTGTCCGGGCGGTCATTCGCAGCTCCGCCTCGCTCCGGGCCGGGTCAGGCCCCGCCTGGGGCCGCGTGGACCACAGCAGCTCGAGGGCCCCGCCGGGCGGCACCAACCCCGTGATGCGCGCGCCCTCCACGCGCTCCTCCGCCACGCCCGCCATCATCGGCTCCAGACCACCCGACGGAAGGCGCACCGAGAGCGTGCTGGCGACGCCCGGCACCAGCCCCAGCCTCGCCGCGCCCGGATCGTGAACCGGGGCCACGAAGGAGAGCGCCACCCGGTGGCGGCCGGCCCCCTGGAACACGAGGCGGTAGTCCTTCTCCACCACCGCGGCGGCGTGCGGCGCGCCGTCCAGGGTGAGCTGGGCCAGCGTCTCCTCCCGCGGAATGAGCGGGATCTCCACCCAGCCCGGACCGTGGACCTCCAGCTCCACGACGCCGCTCAGCTCCACGCTCTCCCCCACCACGGCCCCCTCGTACCGGGCTGACAGCAACGAATAGCGGCGCGGCGCCTTGCGCTCCCCGGGGCCCGGCGCGACCAGGCCCTTCAACGCCTTGAACGGCACGGTCACCTCTGCTGCCGGCGGCAATCCCCGTTCCTGTTCCGGCTCCTGCGCCCGCGCCGGCGATGACAGCGCCAGGGCGACCAGCACCAGCGCCGAGGTGACCGTCGTGGCCGCGGCGACCGGCGCCTGGGCCGGGATTCTCGTCCCCCGCCACAGGAACACCGCCCCGAGCCCGGCGCAGATCGCGGCCAGGAAGATCCTCCCGGGCCCGACGCCGGACACCAAAACCAGGAACAACACGGCCGCGTTCGCCAGCTTCAGCGCTTGCAACATCCGCTTCGCCAGGACGCCGCCCGGGGCCGACGTCGAGAGCCGGTAGACGATCCAGATCCACGCGCCGAAGCCCGCCCCCAGGGCCGCCCGCGCGTGCGTGCCCAACACGTAGTGTCCCGCGAACAGCACGACACCTGCCCCCCCGCCGACCCACGCCCACTGCACCCAGGCGCGCCGGCGCGAGGCGGTGGCGCAGAGCCCCAGCGCGCCGAGCAGGCCGAACGCGAAGGCCATCACGCGCACCAGTCCCTCCAGCGCCCGGTCCAGGTACACGGCGGTGAGCACCGGGCGTTCACCGGCCAGGTAGGCGTGAAACACGTACGGGCGGCCCACCAGCGGGAGCCGCTCGCGCGGGTGCTCCTCCGCACCCTCCGTCCCCTCGTCCTGGGAGAAGTTGAAGCGCTGTTTCAGCGAGCCGCCTTCCATGCTCGCCCACGCGGTCGAGATCAGCCCGGGCATCGCCACCCCGGCCTGGGGATCGCCCACCCATTGGTGGAGCCGGCGAAACAGGCCGTAGCGGATGTACGAGCCCTGGCTGAGGTTCCCCCCGAAGGACAGGGGATCCAGCCGGGAGGGCAGGTACAGCGTCCACGTCACCTTCATCACGTCCAGGTCCGGCTGGGCCAGGGCGAGCGTGGCGCGCCCGAAACGGCCGGGCCGGTCCGCCGCCCGCGCGTAGACCACCTCCACCGGGAATGCGGTCTGCAGGTCCGAGGCGCCCGGGCCCGTGAGCCGCGGGATGCGCAGCTCCGTGCCCGCTTCCAGCGAGCGGCCGGAGAGCAGGTCCGCGTTCGCCTCCTCGATGACCCGCCACTTCGACGCGTCGTGGTAGTGCTGCAGCGCGATGTCCGTGAGCGACCAGCCGGGCTGCACCACGTGCACGGCCAGGGTGTCGCCCTCGCCCAGGTCCCGGCTCTTCACCAGTGGCACCAGGACCTTGCTTCCCTCGCGCGCCGGGGCCACCGAGTCGCCCGAGACGAAGGCCGACCACAACTCCGCGCCCTCGGGGAGCGTCACGCCCAGGTACGGCCGGAGGTTGTTCTTCACCAGGAACGTCGCCTTCACCACCTCTTGTCCCTCCTCGGTGAGGACGGTGGTGAAGTAGGCGGCGTCGATCGTGGCCTGCGCCAGCGCCACGGTCTCGTGCCGGTCCAGGCGCACCTTGGCCGCGAAGCCCGGCTCTCCCGCGTGCCTCCAGGCCAGGCTGAGCGGCGACTTCTCCGCCCTCGCCAGGTGCGCGGGGATGAGGCGCGGATCGACCTGCTCGCCATGGACCAGCGAGTCCTCGCGGAGCGAGAGCGGCGACTCGGCGGAGGCGGCGACGTAGGCGCGTTGCTCCGCGACGTCCTCCGCGTACGGCGCGGGGACGGTGGCCTCGCTCCCCGGCCGCGGCAGCTCGAACGTGAAGTCGATGGCCACGTGCCCGCGCTGGGGCCGCCGGAAGCGCACCACCAGCTTCTTGCCCTGGTCGTTGCGCTCCACCGACCAGCCCGCCAGGTCCGGCGCCTCGGCGGTCAGCAGCTCGAGGCCGGCCGGAAGGTGGATCTCCAGCTGCTCCCGGTGGCCGCGGGAGACCTCGAAAGCGAAGCGGGCGCGGCCGGACGTGGTGCCCTCCTGGAAGGTGACGGCGGTGAGCGACTCGGCGCTGACCCGCGCCGGGACCGCCGTCCCGCGCTCCGCCGACCACGAGACCTGCACCGACGCCACCGGCGGCGTGAGCGCCGAGAGGATGACCTGCTGGTCCCGCGCGGAGGAGGACTGCCGGACGGCCGGATCGATCCGCGCGTCGTTTCCCGGCAGAGCCAGCTTCCAGCTCACCGGCGTGGGAGTGGCGAATGGGACGGTGGCCTGGGCGCCGGAGCCGCCGGCCGCCAGCACCAACTCGGCGAAGAGGGTGTGCGCTCCCTTGCCCCTGGCCAGCAACACGTGGGCGCCGTTCTCGACCGCGAACGACGCCGGCTGTCCGTCCAGCGTCGCGCGGCGGATCGTCACCTCCGAACCCCAGATCGGGACGGCGGCCCAGTCGTCATCCAGCAGCAGCAGCGGGAGCACCACCCGCACGGTCAGGCCGTGGGCCCTCGCCTCGCCCTCCGCCGTCGCCGATCCCACCACCGCCCGCCTCGGAGGCGACTCGTCGCGGTGACCCGAGCGTTCGAGGAGCTTCAGCACCTCCGACCAGGGCAGGCGAACGGGGGCATCGGGTGGGATCAGGTTGGCGGGATCGGACGACTGTCCGGCGGCATGGGCCGAGACAAACGCGCACAGGACCAGCGCGAACCTGCGGGCCGGCGGGAGGGAGAAGGCGTACATGCGCATGGGACGCTCCGGGATGATCAGGGCGTTCCGGGGTGCAGCACTTGCGCCATGAACCGCGTCAGGACCGTGAGGCTCGGTGCGTGGCCGGCAGCCCGCAGCGGACATGGGCGGTGTGGCGATCCGCCCGCTCCCCTCGCTCAAAAATGGGCTTCGGAGAGTTGAGCCGCGCCCGGCCGGCCACACGATCTGGGGGGTCGGCGTTCTCGTGACCTCCCATTGCCGGAGGCGCTGCCGGGTCTGCGTATCCGGTGGCGACCCATACCGGCCGACGGACGCGTGCCACAACGGCTGCGGCACGTGCTGCCCATACATCTGCAATACCAATCCCCATCGACTGCACCAACAACGGCAACCGCGTGGTGCTGGAAGGCGGTCGCGTCGCCGGCATCGCCCGGGCGCTTGTACCCACGACACATCTGGAAAAAAGGCGGCTGGACTCCGGACCTGGGAACCGGTCCGGTATGCTCCGGGAGCGTGCGCGCTCCGGCACGATCTCGTCTCGCGGCTCTGGCGCTGGCCCTGGGCGCCGGAACCGCCATCCTGGCGAAGGCCGAAGGGCCGGATGGCGGGACTCCGAAGCGGTCGTGCTGGGGATGGCGCGGGGGCTGCGAGGTCAGCGGCGCGCTCCGGGTCGCGCCCCGGATCGAGCCGACGCCCGAGCTCCAGAAGCTCTTCGGCGGCAAGGTCTTCGCGGCGTTCTCCATCGACCTGGACTCCGATGGCCGGCCGGACTTCATCGTCCAGCACTCGAGGAAGAAGGCGGGCACGTTTCAGACCTGCTTCGTCGACGCGGATTGGAAGGCGCGGAGTTGCTGGCGCAGCTCCGACGCGGACGGGTTCGGCTTCCTGTGGTTCGCCCAGCTGGATCCGGACCCCATGCTGGAGCTGTTCGAGATGGTCGGGGACGAGGATTACAGCGACTACCGGCTCCAGAAGTTGGACCCGAAGAGCTGGGCGCGAAAGGACGTGCTCACCGTCGCTCCGTTGATCAGGACGGATCCGAAAGACCCGCGGAAGACGTTCTGGGGCTATCCCTGGGACGTCCGCGGCCTCGTCCTCCAGGAGAAGGAGGGACGGGTCCGGCTCCTGGTCGGCGATCCGGAGACGCTCTGCGGCGACGACGGGCCTGACCAGCCGGGCGCCGTGCCGATCTTCTTCACCGGCGTCCCGACCCAGGGAGAGCCGTCGGACGCCTTCGTCCGCGCGGTGGCCTCCGCCCGCTTCCTCACCCTGGAGGAGGCGAAGCAGCGCAGCGCGCGCGCCAAGCGCTGCCGCCACGCCGTCGAGGACCCCTGACGCCTCGGCCGGCTACCCGGCCACTGTCACTCGTCCACCCGAGAATCCGGAGCCCAGGCCTCCGCCCGGCGGGAGGCTTCTCCGGAGTGCTTCGGGTCGACATGAGCCCGGGGGAGGGAAGCGCCGCGGGCAGGGTTTCCGGAAGCCTTCCTCGTCTTCGTCTTCCGCGCTGGCGGCATGGGTGCCGGCAGCCTACCCGCCCGCCGGGGTCCAGGCCCGCATCCAGGGCGTGGCCCGGTAGCGGTCCCAGCCGTCCGGGAGGATCGTCACCACCGGATCTTTGACCGCGCCGCTGCGCGCGACGCGGAGCGCCGCGACCACGTTGGTGCCGGAGGAGCCGCCGACCAGCAGCCCCTCCTCCTGCACCAGCCGCCGCGTCATCTCGAAGCTCTCCTCGTCGCTGACGCGCTCGGCGCCGTCGATGGCGGAGCGGTCGAGCAGGTCCAGGGGCACGCTCGCGCCGATGCCTTCCACCAGGTACGCGCCGTCGGCACCGGGGCGGCCCGTCTCCACCCACTCCGCGAGCGCCGAGCCGACTGGATCGGCGAGGACGATCCGGACGTGCGGGAGCGACGGCTTGAGGCAGCGGGCGACGCCCATGAGCGTGCCACCCGTCCCGGCCCCGGCCACGAAGGCGCCGACGCGCCCGCCGGCCTGCTCGAGGATCTCCACCCCCGTGGTCTCCTCGTGGACCCGAACGTTGGCCGGGTTGCGGAACTGGTCGGTCAGGAACCAGCCGTTCTCCCGCGCGAGGCGTTCGGCGACGTTGCGGAAGTTGTCCGGGCTCCGAGGCGGCGCGTTGGGCGTGATCACGACCTTCGCCCCCAGCGAGTGGAGCGCCGCGCGCTTGTCGGCGCTCATCTTCTCCGGCATCACACAGACCAACCGGTACCCCCGCACCGCGGCGACCAGGGCCAGCCCCACCCCGGTGTTGCCGGCCGTCGCCTCCACCAGCGTCATGCCTCCGCGGAGGACGCCCCTCGCCTCCGCGTCCTCGACGATGGCCCGGGCGATGCGGTCCTTCACGGAGCCGCCGGGGTTCAGGTGCTCGCACTTGACCAGGACGGGGATGGGCAGGTCCCGCCCGATGCGGCGGAGGGCGACCAGGGGCGTCCGTCCGGTGTGGCGGATGAGGTCGTGTGGGTCGGTGGTCACCGTTCACCGCCGTCGCGCGGCGGCTCCCGGCGGAGCCTATGACGGAATCCTGACGAAGTGACGCGCTGCGCGCGCCACCTCAAACCGACGAGTGGCGGGCGGCAGGTGATCGGCGAGCGGTTGCAGGAGGTCTGCGACCAGCTCAGGCCGGCGGAGGTGCAGGGCTTCTTCGACCGCTGGTCGGCGAGGCTGCCGTGGCCGCTAACGGCGGCTGGATGCGCTGCCGGGTACTATGGTCCGCGGGGGCACCGCCCCCTCCCCGGCGGTCGGTGATCACATGCCTTACGAGCTCTCCATCTTCCAGCTCCCCGACGGCCGGCGCTGCGGCCGCGTGACCTTGTTGGGCGTCGTCACCGAGGAGGATGCGGACGCCATCCTCGCGGACAACGAGCCAGGCGGACACGTCTACGGGCTCCCCGCCCTGGTGCTGGGCCACCAGATGACCCACCTGTCGCCCCAGGCGCGCGCCGTCTTCAGCAGTGCCCGCAGCATCGCCTTCACGACCAAGATGGCGATGGTGGTCCCCAACCCGGTGCTCCGGGTCACCGCCAACTTCGTCCTGCGCATCCGGCGGAGCCACTTGCAGCGGATGTTCGGGACCGAGGCGGAGGCGGTCTCGTGGTTGACCGAGAAGAGCTCGTGAGCGCGGAACCGGCAGTCGGACGGCCAGCGGCTTGCGAACGGCCCGTGCGACAATGGCCTCCGCATGAACCCAACCGCCCGAACGCGGACGCTGACCGTCGCCAGCATTCTCTTGATCGCCGGGTGTCCCTCCCCGCTGCCGCCGGACCCCGTGGACCCCTGCGCGACCGACCATGGGGGCTGCAGCGCCAGCGCCGAGTGCTCGAATGACGAGGGGCGCTCCCGCTGCACATGCCTCGCGGGCTACCAGGGCGACGGCGTCACCTGCACGGACATCGACGAGTGCGCCACCAACCGCGGCGGTTGCGACGCGAACGCCACCTGCGCCAACACGCCCGGGTCGCATACCTGCACGTGCCTCGCGGGCTACCAGGGCGACGGCGTCACCTGCGCGGACATCGACGAGTGCGCCACCAACCGCGGCGGCTGCGACGCGAACGCCACCTGCGCCAACACGCCCGGGTCGCATACCTGCACGTGCCTCGCGGGTTACCAGGGCGACGGCGTCACCTGCAGGGACATCGACGAGTGCGCCACCAACCACGGCGGCTGCAGCCTGAGCGCTTCGTGTCAGAACACGCCGGGCTCGCACACCTGCACCTGCTTTCCCGGGTTCACAGGCGACGGCGTCACCTGCACGGACATCGACGAGTGCGCCACCAACCGCGGCGGCTGCGACACGAACGCCACCTGCAACAACTACGCAGGCGGGTTCTATTGCCAGTGCAACCAGGGCTACCAGGGAAACGGGACGACGTGCTCGGACGTCGATGAATGCCTGACGGACAATGGGGGATGCAGCCCCTTCGGCATCTGCACCAACACCGTCGGCAGCCGAACCTGCTCCTGCCCGCCACCGGACTTCACCGGCGACGGCTTCACCTGCCACACGCAGCGGGGCAACGTGGGCGGTTCGATGCCTCCGTACCCCGGCGTGGATCCGGTGCTCCTGGATCCGGACCCGGCGGACTGGCTCCTGGTCTCACCCTCCGAGGAGCACGTCGCGCTGCTCACGTTCAACTCATCCTCCTCCGGTTGCGATCGGCCGGGGGCGCTTCGCGTGGTGACCGCTCTTCCCGGCCAGCCTCCCGTCATCACCCAGGTATCCGCCGGAGCCATCGATCGGCTGGTGCGCTTCTCGGACGACTCGACCCGACTGGCGTTCGTCGACGGACCCTCCGGCGCGTGCGTGTCGAGCGGCAGCCTTCGCCTGGCGAACGCCGACGGAACCGCCGCGCAGCAGGTGGCCACCGGCGTGGAGCAGGTCCTCGTGGCGGGAACCAGCGTCGTCTTCCAGCAACTCTCCGGGACCCAGCGGATGTTGATGGCCACCACGCTGGCTGGCGCGCCGCCGGTGCTCCTTGCCACGGCGCCCTCCACCTTCGGGTTCCCCGAGCTGCAGCTCAACCGCACCGGCACGGCCGCGGCGTTCATCGACCCCGCGGGCGACATCTACCTGGCGCCGCTCGGCCCCTCCGCGCCACCTCCCATCCGGCTGGGCGCCGCCACCCAGAATTCCTGGGAGCGCTTCCGGTGGTCACCGAGCGGACAGAAGCTCGCCATCGTCACCGACGTGAGCACGCTCCAGCAGCGCCTGGAGCTCATCGATCCCGATGGGACCGGGCGAGCCACCGTCACCTCCGCTTGCACCTGCAAGGCGCTCGAGTTTTCCCCGGACGAATCGCGGCTGGCCTATGACGTGGTGCCCCTGGGCCGCGGAGCTCCCTACTCGCCGGACGTCGTGATCCAGACGCTGGCGACCGGTCAAGCGGTGACCGTCGCCAACGTCGCCGACGCCGATGGCCTCGGATACATGGGCTGGGGAGACGTCTTCTTCAGCCCCGACGGAGAGGCGATCTTCGCCCATACCACCTGGGCGACCCGGTTCACCTTCGCCGCGCTCTACCGGGGGAACGCCCTCACCGGCGGCGCCTTCGGGGAGTTGATCTCCCAGCACGACTTCTACAACGTCCGGGTCGCTCCCTCGAGCGACTACGTCGTCGCGCCGCGCGGCGGCTATGTCGAGTTCATGCCGCTCAAGCCATCCGGGTCCTATCGTTCGGTCGCCGTCGACGCGGCCGGCCTCCGCTACGAGCCGGTCCCGGTGGCCCCGCGGCTCCTCGTCCAGGAGGCCCATACCTACCGGCTCCAGGTGCACTCCACCGACGGGTCCGCGCCTGCCGTCGTGCTGCCGGGAGCGAACTTCTCGATCAACATCGGCAGCTGGCAAAATGGCCGGGTCGAGTACGAGGCGGGCGTTCGATTCTTCGGCAGCGATTACCCGTTCAGATCGGCCACCGACTACGCGCTCGCCACGGCGGACGGAGCGACGTCGGGGCTGCTCGGCTCGGCGGTCTCGCGGGCCGTCCAGCGCGATTCCGGGCGCTTCCTCTTCTTCCTGAGGGCCCCGGAGATCGGCGGAGGGCTCTGGCGCGCCACGCTCCCACCCTGAGGCGGGGCCGCGCGACCGTTCACTGCACGACACGCCTTCCCTTCCCGAAAATCGGCTACTTCCTGGCTGGCAAGATTCACCCATGGGCGAAGGGGCCGCCGGGGCCATGCCCATCAGCAGCAGCCGGACCGCCGTTCCCTTCCATCCGGATCCGCCGTCCTGACGACTGAACATGAGACGAGCGCGGGTCCCGGACAATGAAGCGAGCCGCCTCCAGAAGCTCCGGGAGTACGAGGTCCTCGACACGGCGCCGGAGCCGTCGCTGGACGGGCTGACCGCGCTCGCCGCCCACATCGCGGGGATGCCCATCGCGCTCATCTCGCTGGTGGACGCCGACCGCCAGTGGCTCAAGTCGCGGCACGGGCTGGCCGCGCGGGAGATCCGCCGGGACGTCTCGTTCTGCGCCCACGTGGTCGAGCGCGGGGGCCCGCTGGTCGTGCCGGACGCGCTGCTGGACGAACGGTTCGCCGACAACCCGCTGGTCGTGGGCGAGCCGCACGTCCGCTCCTACCTCGGCCTGCCGCTGCGGACGCCGGACGGGTTCGTGGTGGGCACCCTGAGCCTGCTGGACCGGGTGCCGCAGGAGCTGACGGCCGCGCAGCGGGGCGCGCTGGAGCTGCTCACCCGCCAGGTGGTGGACCAGCTCGAGTTCCGGCGGGAGGCGCTGGAGCGCGACCGCCAGACGCAGCGGCTGGAGCGCCTGGGCGCCAACCTGCGCGCCGCCACCGAGGGCTCCGGCGTGGGCATCTGGGACTGGGACACCGTCCACGACCGGCTCGAGTGGGACGACCAGATGTACAGGCTCTACGGCGTCCCGCGCGAGCGGTTCACCGGCGCCTACCAGGCCTGGGAGTCCGGGCTCCATCCCGAGGACAAGCCGCGCGCCCGCGAGGACGTCCAGCGCGCGCTCAGCTCCAAGGCCCCCTTCGACACCGACTTCCGGGTGATCTGGCAGGACGGCACCGTGCGCCACATCAAGGGCCGCGCGTCCGTGGAGCGGGACGCGGCCGGCAACGCCGTGCGGATGGTGGGCGCCAACTGGGACATCACCGACTTCAAGCAGGCCCAGGCGGCGCTCGCCGCGAGCGAGGCGCGCTTCCGCTCGATCGTCGACTCCGCCATCGACGCCATCATCATCGTCGACGAGAGCGGGACCGTGGTGCAGGCCAACCCCGCGGTCCAGCGCCTCTTCGGCCACCCCGCCGAGCGGCTGGTGGGGGAGAACGTCCGCACGCTGCTCTCGTCGCCGGCGCTGGACCGGAACGGCGGCCCACCGGGCGAACGCGCGCAGCCGAGCATCCCCGCCATGGCCGGCACCACCCGCGAGGTCACCGCGGAGCGGAAGGACGGCACCACCTTCCCGGCCGAGCTCTCCGTGAGCGACCTCCGGCTCGACGGGCGGCGGTTCTTCACCTGGGCGGTCCGCGACATCAGCAGCCAGAAGCAGGTCGAGCGCCTGCAGTCGGAGTTCATCTCGACGGTGAGCCACGAGCTGCGGACCCCGCTCACGTCGATCCGGGGCTCGCTCGGACTGGTCGCCGGCGGCGTCACCGGGGAGCTGCCCGCGGACGCGAAGGAGTACGTCGGCATCGCGCTCTCCAACACCGAGCGGTTGGTCCGGCTGATCAACGACATCCTCGACATCGAGAAGATGCAGTCGGGGCGGATGGAGTTCCGGTTCATCTCCACCTCCCTGGAGCCCGCCATCGCCGGCGCGATCGCCTCCAACCAGGCCTTCGCCGCCTCGCACGGCGTCGAGCTCCGCGCGCCGCCCGCGATCCCGCCCGGCGAGGTGCTGGTCGATCCAGACCGGCTGGCGCAGGTGCTGACCAACCTCGTCTCCAACGCGGTGAAGTTCTCACCCCCGGGCTCGGTGGTGGAGATCGCCGCGTCGATGCAACCCCGGCCGGACCGCGTCCGGGTGTCGGTGCGGGACCATGGGCCCGGCATCGACGAGGCGTTCCGCGACCGGATCTTCCAGCGCTTCGCGCAGGCGGACTCGTCCAGCACCCGGCAGGAGGGCGGCACCGGCCTGGGGCTGGCGATCTCCAAGGCGATCGTCGAGAAGATGCACGGGCAGATCGGCTACGAGCCCGCGCCCGGCGGCGGCGCCGCCTTCCACTTCGACCTCCCGTTCTACCCGCCGGTGACCGCCTCCGCGGAGGCGCCCGCCGCCGCCACCTCGCGCCGGCGGGCCCTGGTCTGCGAGGACGATCCGGACGTGACGCACCTGCTCACCCGGCTGCTGGCGACCGCCGGCCTCGACGCGCACGCCGCGCCGACCGTCGAGCGGGCGCGCCGCCTCCTCGCCGCCCACCGCTACGACGTGATCACGCTGGACCTGGTGC
>DASRBA010000163.1:0-2637 GCA_035637895.1 Myxococcaceae bacterium | reverse complement strand
CGGCGGCTCGCCACAGCTCAGGGTGGCGCTCGCGGCGAGGGCCAGTCCGATCCACCTGGGATTCCATTCGCGTTTCATGAGGTTCTCGCGCGTCAATTGTCAGCCGGCCCTGACACGCGGCCTGCGCGGGCGCACCCGCCGGCCGATGAAGGTCCAGCGAAGTCGCCCGCTTGGGAATGGTCAAGGATGTGCATGGAGGATCGGCCCATGAGCGGGACGATCACGGCGGCGGCGAGCGCGCGCAACGCGCTGCAGGTGGGGTACCGGCTGCACCCCGTGCTGGCGGCGGCGACCGGCGCCACGGCGGCGGGGGTGGCGCTCATCTTTCCGCTGCAGGCGCTGGACCCGGTGACGGTGAACGGCGTGTCGGTGTGGGCGACGCCGTTCGACCTCTTCGCGTCGATGACGCTGATGTGCGTGACGGTGCTGTGGCTGGGGCACCGGCTGGGTGGGTCGCCGCTGTTCGGGAAGGCGGGCCTGGCGGTGGCCGCGGTGGCCATCCTCGAGCCGTGGCTGGCGGTGCTCCGGGTGGTGCTGGAGCCGTCGCCGGCGCTCGGCGCGCAGCTGGGGACGGCGATGGCGCTGGTGCACCTGGGGCTGTTCGCGGCCTCGGCGGCCCTGGCGGTGGAGCTGTTCCGCAGGCCGCTGGGCCACCCGACCATCGACTGGGCGGCGCGGCTGGGGATGCTGGTCACGCTGTTCGGGATGGCGGTCGACCCGTCGCGCGGGCTGCCGGCGCTGCTGGAGGCGGGCGGCGACTGGGCCCCGGCGCACGCGGTGGCGCTCCACGCGGTGCAGCTGCTGCCCCTGGTGGGGTGGGCGCTCTCGCGGCGGCGCGAGCTCAAGGTGCCGCACCAGGTGACCCTGGTCGCGGTGGCCGCGGCGTCGTACGCGGCGGTGATGCTGGTGCTCTGCTGGCAGGCGGCGCGCGGGCCCGGGGCGTCGGGGGCGGATCCGCTCACGGTGGCGGCGCTGGTGGTGGTGGTGGCGGGCGGGGCGTCCAGCACGGCGTCGGTGCTGGCCCACGCGCGCGAGGTGCGGCACCTGGCGCTGGAGGCGCGCACGGCGTCGGAGAAGCGGCAGGCGGCGGCGGCCCAGGCCGCGGCGGCGAAGGCCTCGATGGCCATGGCCCGCGCCCGGCGCGTGGCGCTCCAGCAGCGGGTGACGCAGGGGTTGCTGCGGCAGAGGAAGGGGTCGGAGAAGGACAGGGGCGCGGTGCCGGGGGCGACGCTGCGCATCCGCCATCCCATCGAACGGCTGTCTCCCGACGAGCGGCCCACGGAGATCGCCGTGCTGGCGACGGTGAGCGCGTAGCCGGCGCGGGTCAGTGGGCGAACGGGACCCACGGGGCCCCGGTCACGAGCAGCCATCCGAGCACCAGCGAGGCCACGCCCAGGGCGAGGAGCGCCACGGCGAGCCGGCGCCTCCGCCGGCGCGGCGCCCGAGGCGCGGGCGCGGGAGTGAGCCGTCCCGGCACCGCGATGGCCCGCGGGCCCGCGAGCACGATGGCGGAGGGAGGCGCCGGCGTCGCCGACCCCACGGCCGCGGGCGCGTGGGTCTGCTTCCTGGTGGAATCCGGTGGCCTGCGCGCGGCCTGCAGGGGCGCCAGGTGCCGGCGCCTTCGAGGCGTCTGGAAGGGCCGGCTCCAGTCCTCGCCGGTGGCGAACAGCGCCTCCAGGTCGAGCGCCAGCTGGTCGCCCGACTGGTAGCGCAGCTCCGGCTTCTTCTGGAGCAGCTTCATCGTCACCTTCTCCAGCCCGAAGGGCACGTCCGGAGTCAGCACCCGGGGCCGCTCCGGCATCCGGTGGGCGATCGCCTCGTAGAGCGCTTCGCCCTTGGCGTGGCCGAACGGGTGCTTCCCGGTGAGCACCTCGTAGAAGATGACGCCGAGGGCATGCAGGTCCGCCGTGGGGAGGTACTGGAACGGGACGGGCCGGCGCGTGGCGTACTCCTCGAGGATGGCCTCGCAGTGCTCCGGGCTGTAGGAGGACGGAGTCCCGGGGACGCACCGGGCGGACGGCCAGGTGAGCCGCTCGGCTCCCGGGCCGATGCCGCTGATGAAGTCGACGATCTTCGGGACGCCCTGGGGCGTCATGAGGATGTTGTTCGCCGTCAGGTCCCGGTGACAGATGCCTCGCCGGGCCATCTCTCCGCAGGCCGCCGCCAGCATCACCCACCCGCAGACGATGATGTTGAGCGGGTGCGGTTGCTCGCGGCACCAGTCGGAGATGTTCCGGCTCTCCGGTACCCACTCCTGGGCCATGTAGAGGTGCCCGTCGCGCGACGCGTCCGGGTGCATGCCGTACGCGAAGACCTTCGCGACGCCCGGCACGCCCTCCATCTCCAGGAAGAAGGCCACCTGGCGCAGGAAGCGCCGGTGCATCGTCCGCGACTCCGAATCCCGTTCTCCCTTGGGGAAGAGCGAGATCTTCAGCACCACGGGTCGCTCGCGGGGCCCTTCGGCCAGGTACGTCATCTGCGCGTTGCCGTGGCTGAGCGCCCGACGGACGATGTACCCCCCGACCTGCGTCCCCGGAAGGAGCCATGCCGGATTGACCGGCGTCGGCGTGAGGTCGTGCGCCGTCACGAAAGCACTCGCATTCTGGAATCCCTCCCGCGGCGGACCCTATCAGGGAG
>DASRBA010000162.1:0-17980 GCA_035637895.1 Myxococcaceae bacterium | reverse complement strand
GGCGAAGATGCCGAGGAACGCCGCCGCGTAGCTCCGGAGGACGTAGCGGAAGAGCACTAGCTCGCCTGCCGGACCTGCTCGGCGGCGGCCTCCGCGTCCTCCACCTCCCGCCGCTTCTCGCCGCGCATGCCGATCTTCTTCGCCGGCACGCCGCCCCAGATCTCCCCGTCGCCCACCACCGTCCCCTTCTTGAGCACCGCGTTGGCGGCGAGGATGGCGCGGTCGCCGATGGTGCAGCCGGGCATCACCACCGACATCAACCCCACCGTCACCTGCTTGCCGATCTTCACCGGCGCGGTCGACAGATAGGCCCCCTCCACCACGTGGGCGATCAGCGTCACGTCGCCGCCGACCACCGTGTCGTCGCCGATCGTCAGCAGGTTGCAGTCCGCCACCACCGCCGTGTTGATCTGCACCCGCGCGCCCGCCTTCATCCCCATCAGCCGGTAGAAGAGGATGATGAACGGAGTGGCGCGGATCCAGTTCACGAACGAGTACCGGACGATCAGGATCAGCGCGTTGTAGCTGGCCCACTGGTAGCCGCGGAACGACGCGTATGGGTACTTCCCCAGCGGCGTCCCCACGGCGAAGGTCACCCACCGGGCGATGGGCACCACCGCGATCAGCATCAGCCCGTAGATGAAGTACCCCAACGCCGCCACCATGCAGAGCACCAGCACGCGCCCGGGGCCGGTGAGCGCGAGGTGCTCCGACGTCCAGCTCCACAGCATCACGCCGGGAAAGGCGGCGATCCCCATGATGGCGGCCACCTCCACGAACATCACGAGCGTGACGGCGAACTGGAGCTGGGTGAGGAAGCGGTTGAGCATCCGGGGAAGATAGCGCGCTCCGCGCTCAGGAGAGCGCGCGCTGGTAGACCGCCAGCGTCTGCCGCGCGCAGTCCTCCCACCGGTACCGCGCCGCGCGCTCCCGCCCCAGGTCGACCAGCCGGCCGCGCTCCCTCGGCTCCGAGGCGATCCGCCGCGCCCCCTCCAGCCACGCCTCCGGCCGGTCAGGCGGCAGCAGCACCCCGGCGGCGCCCACCACCTCCGGCAGCGCCCCCGCCTCCGCCGCCACCACCGGGCAGCCGGCCGCCATCGCCTCCAGCGCCGGCAGCCCGAACCCCTCGTACGTGGCCGGCAGGAGCAGCGCCATCGCGCCCGACAGCACCGCGGCCAGCTCCTCGTCCGGCAGCGACGGCAGCTCCACCGTCGCGGCGTCGAACCCCAGCCGTGCCTTGGCCCCTTCACCCGCGAGCAGCGCCACCGGCGCGGGCAGCTTCGCGGAGATCCCCGCCAGCAGCCGGAGGTTCTTGTGGGGCTTCTCGTTGCCCACGGCGACGAAGTACCTCCCCGGCAGGCCCAGCCGCTCGCGCGCGCGCGCCACCGCCGCCGCGTCCGCGCGGGCGAAGCGCGGGTCGCACCCTTCCGGGATGACTTGCATCCGCTCCGGGCGGAGCCGGAGGTGGCGGGCCAGCTCGCGGCGGGAGAAGTCGGAGACGGTGATCAGCGCGCGGGCGAAGCGGGCGCGGGGGCCGACCACCAGGCGGTAGTAGGCGACGCGCCCGGGCCCGTAGTGCTCCGGCATGGCGAGGTGGTTGGCGTCGTGGAGCGTGGCCACCAGTCGCCCTGGCCAGAGCAGCGGGAGCGAGAAGGAGGTGGCGTGGAACAGGTCCGCGCGGGCGCGGAAGAGATCGGTCGCCAGGAGCGGCTGCTCCGTGAGGCTCAAGAACCCGGCCGTCCCTTGCAGCAAGCGGATCCGCGGCGCGAGCTCGCCCAGGTCGAGCGGCAGCCCCTCCGGCGCGGTGAGCCCGCACAGCTCCCAGCCCTCCGGCAGCAGCGGCGGCAGCGCCCGCACCAGCTCCAGCGCGTACCGCGCGATGCCGTGCAGCCGGCCGCGGACCATCCGGAGGTCGATGAGGATGCGAGGCAACGCGGCGCGGACCATACAACCGCGCCCGCGCCGCCGCGCTCGACGTCGCGACTACTGCGCCGGCTTCTCCGCCGGGGCCGGAGGCGGAGCCGCCGCCGGGGCCTCGATGGCGGGTGGGCTCGCGGCGCTCATGGCCGCCTTGTCGCCGCTCCCGCTGAACACCGCCGCGCCGATCGCGATGCCCGCCACCAGCCCCAGGCCGAAGCCCGCCAGGAAGATGGCCGTGCCGTTGCGGGGCACGGGTGGGTTGCTGGTGCCTTGAGTGTCCGCCGGGTCAATCGGCGGTGGATCTCGACTCGGTTCATCGGCCATATCCCCTCCCCGGATGGGAACTGCGTTCCCCTGCTAGTCGAAGAGCAACACCTGGTCCACCCAGCGACCGCCGCCGCGGGCAACCCACGCCGTGCGCTCGTCGCGGAGCGCCGTCGCCGCCGGCTGGCCCTGGCGGATCCGTTCCAGGACCCGGTCGAAGAAGTCGGGCGCGGCCTGGTCGGGAATCTCCTGGGTGGCGGCCAGCACCACCCGCGCTCCCGCCTGCACGAAGGCGGCTGCCAGCCCCTGGCTCTGGTGCAGCTCGCGCTCCGTCTTCGCCGAGTAGCACGCCGCCAGCAACACCACCGGCCGCCCCTCCAACCGCACCCGTTCGAGGTCGCGGGCGGTGAGCGCGAACTCGCCCTTGGCGTCCGGCGACAGCGCGATGAAGGAGGCGGTGGAACGGTCCGGGTCCACCAGCCCGTGGGCGTGGATCTGGATCTCCGTGGCGCCCTTCATCGCCTCCAGCACCCGCGCCGGGGTCGCCGACTCACCCCGCAGCACCGTCCACTCCGGGCCGGCCGGCGCCGCTGGTGCGACCAGGGGCGCCAGGTGCAGGGAAGGCGGCGGCTGGGTGGACGTCACCAGCAGCCGCTTCGACGCCCGCGCCGGCGCCGCGGCGGCGGGCCCGCGAGAGAGCCGGTAGCTCCACGCCACCTCCGGCGGGAGCAGGTTCGGCAGGCCCGCCAGCGGCGGCCGGGCGACGACCTGCACCGCCGCGCACCCTCGCAACGCCTGCCGCAGCTCGTCCGGGACCAGGCCGTCCGCGCCCGACAGCGGCGCCCTCCGGCCGGCGTCGTAATGGCCCACCACCTGGCCGCCCGGCCCCTTCGCCACCGCCAGCGTCCGCTCGTCGTCCACGGTGACGCCCAGCGCGCACTCCGCCGGGACGAGAGCGCCCAGCTCCTCGGCGAAGAGCGCCAGCGCCTGCTCCATCTCGCCGCGCTTGCCGGCGTCCATCAGCAGCGCGGTGTACGCGTACGCGCGGGTCTTCTGCGCGTGCGGCTCGCCTTCCGGCGCCGCGGCGGCGGTGGCGATCGCCTGGCGCAGGAGCGCCTGCCCCGCGGAGCGGTCGCGCTCGATCTGGAACCGGCCCTCGTACTGCTGCGCCTCCGCCCGCTCGCCGGGCCCGAGGCCCGGGCCCGCGCGCAGGGCCTTCAGCAGCTTCTCCAGCTCCAGCCCGTCCTCCGGCCGCGGGTCCCGCCGCGACAGGTCCGCCCAGAGCCCCATCCGCACGAGGTCCGCCGCGGGCGCGCAGCCGTGCCCGGCGTTCAGCGTCCGGCGGGTCGCCGCCACCTGGAAGTCCTCCCAGTACGCCAGGGCGAGGTTGGTCTGGATCCAGGTGACCTGCGGGCAGTTCCCCTCCGCGTGATACATCCCCTCTTCCAGGTAGGCGCGCGTCAGCGGGAGCCGGCGTTCGAGCCGCGCGATCTGCCCCAGCGCCAGCAGCGTCCCGAACTCGTGGATCCACTCGCCCTCGCGGCGCGCGTCCGCCAGCGCCTTCCGCGCGTGCTCGCGCGCCGGCACCAGCTGGCTGGACGACGTGAAGGCGTAGGACAGCCTCCGCTCCAGCCCGAGGCAGACCGATCCCAGGGAGGCGCCCTGGCAGCGCGCCAGCGCCTTCTGCAGCCGCTCCACCGCCGGGGGAACCTGGCCTTTCGCCAGCTCCGCGACCGCCTGCTGCTCCTCCGCCTGGAGCTGGAACCACGGATCGCCCGTCTCGGCCACCAGCCGCACGTACTCGCCCATCCGGTCGCCCAGCGACGGCAGGTGGAGCAGCGCCCCCAGCAGCAGGTCGGTCTCGCCCGCGGCGCGGAGGCGGTCCAGCAGCGGCCCAACTTCGGCCTGCGGCATCGTGCCGGCCACGAACGACGCGTACGCCTCCACCAGCGGCCGCCGCTTGCCGAAGTCCCGCGCGGCGATCCGCTGCGCGTACCCGGCGAGCACGTGGTCCCCCGCCACCGCGTCCAGCGTCTGCGCCATCGGGACCAGCGCCTGGACGCGCTCGCGGCTGGTCGCCCTCCGCACGCCCTCGTAGAAGCAGCGCCGCGACGGGCCGGGCAGGGCGCGCAGCTGCTCGGCGGGGATCGGCGTCCCCTCCGCCGCCAGCTTCCGGCAAGACTCCTCCAGCGCGCGCCAGTCGGCGTCCCGCTGGTCGTAGTCCGCGCGGAGCCGCTGGGCGCGCTCGCGGGCCTCCTGGCTCCAGCCCGACTCGTTCAGCGCCGCCACCTGGTCGAACGCGTCCGCCGCGGTCTTCGAGAGCCCCATCCCCTTCAGCGCCAGCGCGCGGTTCCAGAGGGCCGGCGCGTAGCCGGGCCGGGCGCCCAGGGCGCGGTCCGCCCGCTCCAGCGCCTCCACCGGGTCGTCCTCCAGCAGCGCCGCCGCGGACCTGTCCACCTGCGCCTCGGCGCTGGCGTCCTCCGCCGGCAGGTACGGCTTCGCCTGCGCGGGCTGGCGGCGGACGAGGTACGCCACCGCGATGCCCCGCTGGTCGCCGCGCCGCTCGAGCGCGCCCAGGGCGGTGAGCGGCGGCGTGGGCACCGGCGCGGACGGGGCGCGCACCACGTCGTACGGGCGGAAGCGGTCCGCCTCGGGCCGGCTCACCCGCGCCTCCAGCAGCCGCGACGGCGCGCGGGCCAGCCACAGCTCGTCGTCGCCCCCTCCGGCCCAGCCCCGCCAGAGCGAGGCGCCGGTCACCACCGACAGGAGCAGCGCCGCCGCGAGCGCCATCACGGCCACGGGCGGGCGGCGGAAGGGCAACACCTTCGCCAGGCCCCGCCGCCGCGCCGAGGCGGCGGCCTCCTCGCCCAGCGCCGACAGCTGCAGCAGGTCCACCAGGCCGCGCTGGCAGTCGGCGCAGCCCACCAGGTGCGTCTCGAATCCGGGGAGGCGGGTCGGCTCCAACTCGCCGTCCGCGTAGGAAGGCAGGTCGGCGCACTCGGGGGTCATGAGGCCGCCTCCTGGGTCATGGGGAGCAACAGCGACTTCAACTGCTCGCGCGCCCGCTTCAGCCGGCTGGTGACCGTCCCCATGGGGATGGCCAGGTGGGCGGCGATCTCCTTGTACGAGCGCCGCTCCAGCGCGTGGAGGTGGAACACCTCCCGGAACGGCGACTTCACCCGCGGGAGGACCCGCATCAGGTCGTCCACCGACACCCGCGCCCACGCCTCGTCCGGCTCGGCCATCGGGTCCGGCGCGGCCCCGCCCAGGGGCGCCATGTCGCTCACCAGCTCCACCGGCCGCCGCCGCTGCCGCGCGAGCTGGAGGATGCGGTTGCCCAGGATGCCGGTGACCCAGGCCCGGAAGTTGGTCGCCCGGTCGAACCGGTTGAGGTGGTGGAGGGCGGCCAGGAAGGTGGTCTGCACGAGGTCCTCCGCGTCCGCCTGGTTCCGGCATTGGCGCAGCGCGACAGCCCGGAGGAGCGGCCGCACCTCGCGTACCTGCTCGTCGAACCAGGCCTTTTCTTCCGGCGTGGGCGTGTAGGTAGGCGCGTCGGCGACGCGCTGCTCTCCCGGCTCCTTCACCAGCGTGAGTCTACGTTCCACTCATCCGGAGAGCGCGTCACTTCCGATTTGTTCCCGCCACTACCCATTTCGAGGGGATTCAGGAGTCTTTGGGGGGGACGGGGTCGAGCACGCCGGCCGTTATTGGGGGGGACGGCGTGCGACCCCGCGGCAGTTCTGCCGCTGGGGGGGGCATGACGGAGTGCGGCGAGGACGAGGGAGCCCCGGGCTCGCTCCAGCCCCATCCACCCGTTCGCTTCCAGTACGTGGGCCGGGTGCGCCTGCGCGTGCGCGGGCCGGTCACCGGCCGCTCCTACGAGTTCGACCATCGCGGCGCCACCGTAGCGGTGGACGGGCGGGACGCGCCCTCGCTCCTGGGGGAGACCTCCCTGCGCGTGCTGCCGAGCCACTGACGGCGCGCTGGGCTACAACCCGCCGCCGATGCCGATGAAGGTGGCGCTGGTCCACGACTGGCTGGTGGCGTTCCGCGGCGGCGAGCGCGTGCTGGACGCCATGGCCCGCATCTTCCCGGACGCGGACCTCTACGCGCTGCTGCGCAAGCCGGGGGCGCTGCCGCCCTCGCTGGAGTCGCGCGGCGTGCGCACCTCGCCGCTGCAGGCGCTGCCCGGCGTGCACCGCTACTACAAGCAGCTGCTCCCCATCCTCCCCGCGGCCATCCGCGCCCTCTCGCTGGAAGGCCAGGGCTACGACCTGGTCATCTCCTCCAGCTCCTGCGTGGCCAAGGGCGTCCGCGTTCCGCCCGGCGCCCGCCACCTCTGCTACGTGCACGCGCCCATGCGCTACATGTGGCACCAGTTCGGCGACTACTTCGGCCCCGGCCGCGCGGGGCTGGTCACCCGCCTGGGCGCGCGCGCCGCCCGCCCGTTCCTGCGGCGCTGGGACGTGCGCAGCTCGCGCGGGGTGGATCGCTTCGTCGCCAACAGCCGGCACATCGCCGGGCGGATCCGCGAGCTGTACGGCCGCGAGGCGTCGGTGGTCTACCCGCCGGTGGACCTGGACCGCTTCACCCGCGAACCTCCCGGCCAGGGCCGCGGCGGCTACCTGCTGTGGCTGGGCGCGCTGGTGCCGTACAAGCGGGTGGACCTGGCGCTCGCCGCCGCCGAGCGGACCGGCCTGCCGCTGTGGATCGCCGGCCAGGGCCAGCTCCCGCCCGGGCCCGTCCCCAGGAACGTCCGCTTCCTGGGGGTGGTGAACGAGGAGGAGGTCCCCGGGCTCTACCGGAACGCGCGCGCGCTCCTGTTCACCGGCGAGGAGGACTTCGGGCTCACGCCGCTGGAGGCGCAGGCGAGCGGGCGCCCGGTGGTGGCGCTCGCCCGCGGCGGCGCGCTGGAGACCGTCACCCCGCGCACCGGGATCTTCTTCGGCGAGCCCACGGTGGAGGCGCTGGTGGACGCGCTCCGGGCGCTGGACGGTTGGGAGCGCACCTTCGACCCTCAGCAGGCCCGCGCCAACGCGCTCCGCTTCGGCCAGGACCAGTTCCGCGAAGGGCTGTTGCGCGAGGTGGCCGCGCTCCTGGCGCCGGCTTGATTCCGCCTGGAAAATCCGCGATGTAGACCCGGACGTGTTCAGCCGTTTCCAGCGCTTCTACAACTCGATCAAGATCGCCCTCGACGCCGCGGTCCTGACCCTGGCGTTCGCGGCGGCCTACTTCACCCGCTTCTACGGCCCCTTCGAGCACGAGTCGCTCCCGCCGCCCGAGGAGACCTTCAAGGTCCTGGTCTGCGCGCTGGTGGTGTTCCCCATCACCTTCCACCAGGCGCGCCTCTACACCACCAACCGCGTCCGCACCCACGTGGGCGAGGTGTTCGAGATCTTCAAGGCCACCATCACCGCCACGCTCATCCTGGTGGCGGTGACGTACTTCACGCGGGACCGCTACTCCCGGCTCACGCTGAGCATCTTCGTCGGCTACGGGTTCGTCGGGGTCTCCGCGGTGCGGCTCACCTTCCGCGCCACCTTGAACGCCGTCCGCCGCCGCGGGTTCGACCTCAAGTCCATCCTCGTCATCGGCGCCGGGGCGCTGGGGCAGCGGGTGGTGGAGACCATCCACGGGCACCGCGAGCTGGGCTTCAAGGTGGTGGGGGTGCTCACCCGCAACGCGGAGAAGGTGGGCCAGCGCATCGACGGCGCGCCGGTGATGGGCCTGGTGATGGAGGTCGGGGAGGTGCTGGACCGCCAGCCGGTGGACCAGGTCATCGTGGCGCTCCCGGTGGAGGACCAGCCGCTGCTCAAGGACCTGATGGAGGTGCTGGCCCAGCGCACGGTGGACGTGAAGGTGGTGCCGGACCTCTACCAGTACATCACCCTGGGCGGCGGGCTGGAGGAGTTCGGCGGGCTGCCCATCATCAGCCTCCAGGGCGTCCCCCTGCACGGCTGGAACCTGGTGGCCAAGCGCGCCTTCGACGTGCTCTTCGCCGCGGCGGCGCTGGCGGTGACCGCGCCGGTGATGCTGGTGGTCTCCGCGCTGATCAAGCTCACCAGCCCGGGGCCGGTCTTCTACCGCCAGGAGCGGATGGGGATGGACGGGCGCACGTTCGACATCCTCAAGTTCCGCACCATGCGCGAGAGCGCGGAGGCGGGCGGGGCGGTGATGGCCACCCGCGACGACCCGCGGCGCACGGGGCTGGGCGCGTTCCTGCGCGGCCTCTCCGTCGACGAGCTGCCGCAGCTGTTCAACGTGCTCAAGGGCGACATGTCCCTGGTGGGCCCGCGCCCCGAGCGCCCGGTGTTCATCGAGGAGTTCCGGCGGCAGATCCCCCGCTACCACCTGCGCCACAAGGTGAAGGCGGGGATCACCGGCTGGGCCCAGGTGAACGGCTTGCGCGGCCAGACCTCCATCCAGAAGCGCATCGAGTACGACCTGTATTACATCGAGAACTGGTCGCTGCTCTTGGACCTGAAGATCCTGGTGAGGACCGCGCTGGGCGGCTTCCTCTCCCGGAACGCGTACTAGGACGGGCCACCGCCATGAAGACCTTCGCCGAGTTCTGGCCGTTCTACGTGGGCGAGCACCGCAAGCCGGTCACCCGCGCGCTGCACTTCTGCGGGAGCAGCGCCGTGGTGGTGCTGGCGCTGACCGCCGTCCTCACCCAGCGCTGGGTGCTGCTCCCGGTGGCGGTGGTGCAGGGGTACGCCTGGGCGTGGGTCGGCCACTTCGGCTTCGAGAAGAACAGGCCGGCGACCTTCAAGTACCCGCTCTGGTCGCTCGCGGGCGACTGGAAGATGTGGGCGCTGATGCTGACCGGGCGGATGGGAGCCGAGGTGAAAAGGCTGGGGCTCGACTCCCCGCCTGCCGGGGCTCGGCAGGGCGTGCGCGCGTAGCGACCTTGCCTCCCAGGAGGCGAGGCGATGGTCGAGCTGATCCAGGAGTTCGGTCCCGAGGTGATCGGCCCCGAGGACGGCCGGCGCTTCGTGGTGCGGGCCTACGCGGCGCCCCAGCCGCATGACGTGCTGTGGGACGCCTGGCTGGTGTTCTTCCCGGAGGACGGCGGCCCGCCGCTCATCGGCGACCGCGAGACGTCCCAGCAGCGCGACGACCTCCTCTCCTGGGCGAGCGGGCTGGAGCCCGTCTACCTGGAGGGCGCGCTGGAGCGGGTGGGGCGCGCGCAGGGCCAGACCGCCTTCTTCCGCCATGAGCCGTGGGGCTCATGGGTGGCGGTCCTGGTCGAGGAGGAGCGGATCGCCTACCGCCTCGCGCGGCAGCGCCTGATCGAGGAGGGCCGGGCGGTGCTCTCCCCCTCCCCGACCCTCGAGCCCCAGCCCGGGCACGCCTGAGCGGTCCGACCTACGGCGCCACGTTGTCGAACGCCGCGAACGACCCGGCGTCCTCGGGGTTCCACCGCCCGGAGCCCAGCTCGACGTAGGTGCTCTGCATCCACGGCTTGGCGGAGGTGGAGCCGATGGCCGAGTAGTTTCCGCCGTTCGACGACGATTCGAGGAAGGCGGTGTTCCCGGAGAGCCGGAGGCGGAAGTACTTGTGCACCGCCGGGTTGTACGCGACCGCCGGGGAGGGATAGCTGTACACGCCGCCGATCTGCTCCTGCGTGACGACCTGCCCTCCGTTGAGGTCCAGGCCGAACCGGTTCAGGTTGTCGGGCGCCAAGAGCTGGAAATACGTCTCCAACAACCCGAGCGACTGGGTCCCCACCGCCACCAGCTGGACCGAGGTCTGCGAGCTGGTCGCGTCGTACGTCCGCGCGGTGTAGATGCCGCAGTAGGCCAGGGCGATCCCCGCGTCCACCAGGAGCTCCAGCCGGCCGTTCCTCCCGGCCACCATCGTGTCCGGGTCCTGGTAGAAGACCCAGGTGCCGGCGTCGATCCCCGCCGGGAACGCGTCCACCAGCGCGCTCACCTTCGGCTGGCACCGCTGCTGGCTGGAGCTGCAGCTGTTGGGCGGCACGCAGCCGGCGTCGCTGGTGCAGGAGCCGGGGCAGAGCACCGAGGCGCCGTTGCACGCGTAGAGGCCGCAGGCGGGGAAGGGGATGCGCCCCAGCGGCGAGACGCTGCACGTCCCCAGCCTCCCGGCCACGTCGCAGGCGTCGCACGGGTTGGCGCAGGTGGTGTTGCAGCAGCGGTTGTCCACGCAGAGGCCGGAGTCGCAGGCGCCGCCGCCGGAGCAGGTGGTCCCCAGGCTCTGCAGCGCCGTGCAGGCGCCGGCGTCGCAGTAGGTGCCGGCCCCGCAGTCGCCGGGCGCGGCGCAGCCGCCGGGGCAGAGGTTGTTGGTGCCGTCGCAGTGGTACGGCGCGCAGGAGGGCGTGCCCGGGTCGCCGGCGGGGAGCGGGTCGCACTGGCCCAGCGCGCCGAGCTGGCAGGACTCGCAGGGGCCGTCGCACCGGCGCGAACAGCACACGCCGTCCGAGCAGATGCCGTTCTCGCAGTCCTCGTCGCCGGCGCACGCGGTGCCCAGCCTCCAGCCGGCGTCCTCGGTGCACACGCCCCGCCAGCAGCGCAGGCCGGGGTTGCACTGCGTCCCCGCGTCGCAGCCGAACTCCAGCCCTTCGATGGTGGAGTTGGGGAGACAGCCGCAGAGGGCCGCCAGCGCGCAGGGGAGGACGGCGCGGATCACGCCCCGCAGCGTACCTGAAAAAACGGAAGCGGCCCCGCGCCACGGGTCGCGGAGCCGCTCCCCACTCCCAGCCGTCGAACGGACCGGCTCCCCGTTTCAGCTACACCCGGACGTGGCGCCGCAGTTGCTGCACTTGTAGCAGGCGCCGCTCCTCACCATGATCTCGCCGCACGAGTGGCACGGCGGCGCGTCCTGCTGGTTGAGGAACGTCTCCTTCGCCGTCGACCGGACCACCGGCGCCACCCGCACCGGCTCCTCCACACTCACCTCCGCCGCCGCGCCCGCCGGGAGCGCCTGGTACGGGCCCGCCTCGCCCTCCTTGGGCAGGAACTTCAGCGACAGCCACCGGAAGACGTAGTCGATGATCGACTTGGCGATGGGGATGTTCGGGTTGCCGGTGAAGCCGGAGGGCTCGAACCGGGTGTGGCTGAACTTGTCCACCAGGACCTTCAGCGGCACGCCGTACTGGAGCGCCAGCGACACCGAGGTGGCGAAGCTGTCCATCAGCCCGGAGACGACCGAGCCTTCCTTGGCCATCACGCAGAACAGCTCGCCCGGCGTGCCGTCCTCGTACATCCCGACGGTCATGTACCCCTCGTGCCCGCCGATGCTGAACTTGTGGGTGATGGACTGGCGCTCGTCCGGCAGGCGCCGCCGCGCGGGCCGCACCTCCGCCACCACCGGCAGCACCGGCACCGCCACCGCGGGCGCCGCCTCCTTCTCCTTCCGGGAGGTGTTGAGCGGCTGGCTGCGCTTGCACCCGTCGCGGTAGACGGCGATGGCCTTCACGCCCAGCTTCCACGCCTCCAGGTACGCGCGCTCGATGTCCTCCACCGCGGCGTCGGTGGGCATGTTCACCGTCTTGGAGATGGCGCCGGAGAGGAACGGCTGGCAGGCGCCCATCATCTTCAGGTGGCCCATCCAGTGGATGCTGCGCTGGCCGCGGGCCGGCTTGAACGCGCAGTCGAACACCGGCAGGTGCTCCGGCCGCAGCGCCGGCGCGCCCTCGATGGTCTCCTCCTTCTCCAGCCAGCTCCGGAGCGACTCCTGCTCCATGGGCGAATAGCCCAGCTTCTGCAGCGCCAGCGGGACGGTGTTGTTGACGATCTTCAGCATCCCGCCGCCCACCAGCTTCTTGTACTTGATGAGCGCGATGTCCGGCTCGATGCCGGTGGTGTCGCAGTCCATCATGAAGCCGATGGTGCCGGTGGGCGCGAGCACGGTGACCTGGCTGTTGCGGTAGCCGTGGTCGCCGCCCAACGCCATCGCCTGGTCCCACGCCTCGCGGTGCGCCTGCTGCAGCGCGTCCGGCACGCCCTCCGCCTGCACCTGGTACGCCGCCTTCCGGTGCTTGCGGATGACGCCCATCATGGGCTCCGCGTTGCCGGCGTAGCCCTGGAACGGCCCCATCTTCTGCGCCATCCGCGCCGACATGGCGTACGCCTCGCCGCACATCAGCGACGTGATGGCGCCCGCATAGTTCCGCCCCGCCTCCGAGTCGTAGGGCAGGCCGGACGCCATCAGCAGCGCGCCCAGGTTCGCGTAGCCCAGGCCCAGCGGCCGGTAGGCGTGCGAGTTGGCCTCGATCTTCATCGTCGGGTAGCGCGAGAAGCCGACGATGATCTCCTGCGCCAGCAGCACCACGTCCACCGCGTGCCGGAACGCCTCCACGTCGAGCTCGCCGTCGATGGTGCGGAACTGCATCAGGTTCAGCGACGCCAGGTTGCAGGCCGAGTCGTCGAGGAACATGTACTCGCTGCACGGGTTGGACGCGTTGATCGGCGCCGTGCCCGAGCAGGTGTGCCAGGCGTTCACCGTGGTGTCGAACTGCATCCCCGGGTCGCCGCACAGGTGCGCGGCCTCCGCGATCTCCCGGAACAGCGTCCGCGCCTGGTACGTGTCCATCGGCCGGCCGTCCCGCACCGCGTGGGTCGTCCACGGCCCGTCGCCCTCCACCGCCTTCATGAACGCGTCGGTGACCCGCACCGAGTTGTTCGAGTTCTGGAAGAAGACGGAGGCGTACGCCTCGCCGTTGAACGACCCGTCATAGCCGGCGTCGATCAGCGCCCACGCCTTCTTCTCCTCGCTGGCCTTGCAGCGGACGAAGTCCAGCACGTCCGGGTGGCCGGCGTTGAGGATGACCATCTTCGCCGCCCGCCGCGTCTTGCCGCCGGACTTGATGACGCCGGCGAACGCGTCGAAGCCCTTCATGAACGAGACCGGGCCGGAGGCGGTGCCGCCGCCCGCCAGGAGCTCCCGCGCCGAGCGCAGCGTCGACAGGTTGGAGCCGGTGCCGGAGCCGTACTTGAAGAGCATCCCCTCCGTCTTGGCGAGGGTGAGGATGGACTCCATGGAGTCGTCCACGGAGTTGATGAAGCACGCCGAGCACTGCGGCTGCTCCTCCACCCCCACGTTGAACCAGACCGGGGAGTTGAAGGACGCCTTCTGCCGCAGCAACAGGTGCGTCAGCTCCGCGTGGAAGGCGCGCTGGTCCTCCTCGAACGCGAAGTAGCCGCCCTCCAGGCCCCAGCGGGTGAGCGTGTCCACCACGCGCGCCACCAGCTTGCGCACGGAGCCCTCGCGCTCCGGCGTGCCCGGCGTCCCGCGGAAGTACTTGGACGCCACCACGTTGGTGGCCAGCATCGACCAGGACTTGGGGACCTCGATGTTCTTCTGCTCGAAGACGGGCTTGCCGTCCTCGCCGTTGATGGACGCGGAGCGCAGCTCCCACGCCAGCTCGTCGGCCGGATCCACGCCAGGTGTGGTGAAGTAGCGGGGGACCTGCATCCCCGGGCCCGCGGCCGCCTTCGCCTTCCGGGCCTTTCCGCTCTTCACCGGCGACTTGCTGGGAGCAAGCTCCTTGTCCATCGTGGGTCCCCTCCGTTTACTGTAAGTGCAGACAGCGAAAAGGCTTTCCCGGCGCTCGCCTGGCCGCGGCGGGCGTCAAAAGTGTTCGATATGCGAATGAGGACCCCTCGCTACCGCGGTCGGGCCCTGTATGTCTTACGGGGTGGGAGGTGCGTTTGAGGCGAGGGGTATGTGACGATACATCGCAATCGGTGGGGGGCGACTTTTAGCGAAGGTGGCAGTCACGTGTCAAGCGCCTCGAATACTATCCCTTGTGTCAAATTTTCAGTCATCCTCAAGCCTTAGGGGTCTTCGGCCACTCTGAAAACCGCGCTCCGGGGCCGATTTACCGCCTCCAGCCGCACTGGAAACTGGACCCCCGGGTACGCCGATCCCTGATCCGGGTGACGTAGTGCCATGACGGTACATGCAGTGCGAACGGCTGACTCGCACGCCGAGGCCGGCAAATCGGCCTCCGGCGCGCGGACTTTGCGCACAGTCAGGATTGGTTTTGCAGCAGGCGCCCCGGAGCTTTGCTCACGGTTCTGGTTTGGCGGGCGCGGCGGGCGCCGTGGACATGAGCAGCCGCTCGACGGGGCGTCCGCCGACGAGGTGTTCGTCGATGATGGCGGGCACGTCCTCGAGCGTGACGCGGGCGTACCAGGTGCCGCCCTGGGGCTCCTGGGTGCCGTAGACGACGACGGAGACGCCGTGCTCGCAGGTGTCCAGGCAGCCGGCGGAGCCGACGCGCACGGCGCCCTTGAGCCCGCGGAGCTTGGTCTCCGCCTTCAGCTTGTCCTTGATCGCCTCCGCCCCCTTGGTCGCGCAGCAGCCCTTGGGGTTGCCGTCCGCGCGCCGGTTCGTGCAGACGAAGACGTGGCGCTGGTACGGAGGGGCCATGCCCTGGTTGTAGCGACTCCCGGCGGCGAGTGCACGGGCCGCGGGCTTTTAGGCCGCGGCGGGCGCGGCGGGGATGGGCCTGCGCGCCGAGGCGGGCAGCGCGGTCACCAGCGGCGAGGCGCGGACGTGCTCGCGGGTCTCCAGCTGGTCGACCAGGAAGCGCGCCAGGTCCGCGCGCGGCAGCGAGGCGGCGAACGGGAGCTGCGCCGGGTTGACCCGGTAGCCCTGCGCGGGACCGCTGGTGAGGCGCGGCGGGCGGACGATGGTCCAGTCCAGTCCGCTGGAGCGGACGAGCTGCTCCGCGCGCTCGTGGTCGCGGTGCGCGCGAGCGTAGAAGAGCGGGCCCAGCAGCCGGCCGTAGACGTTGAAGTGCTCGCGGCTGTTCCCCACGCCCAGGGCGGACAGGTAGATGATCCGCTTCACCCGGTGGAGCTGCATCCCTTCGAGGATGCGGGTGACCGCCTTCTCCATCAGGTCCGGCGGCGAATCCTCCCGGTGGCCCAGCGTCACGACGACGGCATCCCGCGCCGCCAGCGCCCGCGTCACCGCCCCCGCGTCCGCCAGCTCGCCCATCACCGGCAGCAGCCCGGGCCGGCCCAGGAGCCAGGACTCGCGCCTCCGGGTGAACGCCCACGCCGCGTGCCGTTGCCGGAGCGCCTCGTCGATGACCAGCCGCCCCGTGGCGCCCGTGGCGCCGAACACCGCGATCCGCATTGACGACCTCCCCACTCTGCGATCGGACGGCCTGGAGATCTAACGGGTCGAAGTTGCCCCGCCGTATTGGCCCCATGAAGAAGTGTGAGGTGGTCCAGCGGCCGCGAAATCTCCAGTGATCCAGATCGCTTGCGCGGACCCGGAGGGAGCGTCACATCAACTGCCGCGCCTTGAACGCGGTGGCCAGGCTCTGCGCGACGTCGCGGGTGATCAGCGGGATCACCCCGCCGCCGCCCATGATGTTCACGATGGCGGAGATGGAGCCGCGGCACACGCCGCCCCACTTCGGCAGCGGATCCAGCCCGACCGACCCGTACGCGGAGAAGTCCACGTAGAGCGAGGTCTGGTCGATCCCCGTCTCGGTGCACAGCGTGTGCGGCTCCGGCTGGGTGTCCACCACCTCCTGCACCACGAACCCGCCGCCCACCGGGTCCTCGGCGGCGCGCTTGCACAGCTCCGCCCAGGGGAGGGACGTGCCGTACGCCGCCTTCACCCGTTCGTCGTAGAGCGCCGTGCCCACCGCCTTGCCCAGGAACACCGCCTTGCCGCCGTAGTCCCAGGCGCGCTTGAGCACGTACTTCTTCGGCTCCGCGGCGACCTGTTCGATCAGCTGCTGGATCCGCGACTGGTCCTCGTCGATGCCGGGCGCGTGCCGGAACGGCCGCGTCCACGGCACCGTCTCCTTGATCGCCTGCAGCTCGTGGTCGGAGAGGCGGGCGTCCTCGCGGAGCGCGCGGTTCTCCAGCGCCATCGACAGCAGCGCGAAGGTCGTCTTCACCTCCACCTGCGCCGAGGGCGGGTTGAGCACCACCGCGCGCTTGCCGCCGATCTCCGAGACCAGCTCCTGCACGTACGGCGAGGGCGCCTCCTCCAGGCGCCGCACGAAGAGGTGCCGGTAGACCAGGTCGTACGCCTTGCCGCCGGCCTTCACCGCGCCGTCGCCGGAGAGCTGGTCCGGGTGCACCACCGCCGTCTCGGTTCCCCACTCGTTGAAGCGGTCCGCCAGGTAGCGCAGCTCGGTGATCTGGGCGTCGTTGGGGCGGCAGAGGATGGCGATCCGCTGCGGCGAGGCGTCCTTCCACTCCGCCGCGTACCCCTGCAGGAGCGCCCGGTAGAGCGCCAGCGCGTTGGACCCGTTCTTCGCCATCAGCCCCGCGATGTGGTGGTCCTTCATCCCGGCTTCGCGGCCCACCGCCTCGATGAACGAGCTGGCCGCGATGTCCGAATACCCCTGCATCGCCGGGATGGTGGTGTTGAGCTCCAGCGCGCGCGGCTTGCCGTCGAGCACGAAGTAGTCGACGCGGGTGGTGGCCAGGCGCTCCACGCCGTCCGCGGTCCGCTCCAGCACCGCCTTCTCGATGGGGCTCATCGCGTCGAAGAGCAGCGGCCGCGATTCGCCCTGGAGGATCGCCTTCGCCATCTTGAAGCCGGCGGAGGAGAGGCGGGTGGTGAGCTGGACGCGCCGCTGGATCTCCTTTTCGTCGCAGACGATCGGCGTGGCGGTGATCGGGATCGGCTTGGTGCTGCCGTCCTGGGCGGTCACCGCCAGCCCGCGGCGGTAGGCGTTCTTGGCCAACTCGGGGCCAAAATGCTTCGCCTGGTGGCGAAGCGCTTCGATAAATTGCCCGATCAAGTCCAATGCAGACCCTCGAGTTCTTCTTCGATCTGCTGAGCGCGTACTCGTACCTCGCGTCCACCCAGGTGGAAGCGGTGTGCGCTCGGACCGGAGCGGCGCTCGTGTGGAGACCTTTCTTGCTCGGGGCGGTCTTCAAGGCCACTGAAAACGTCAGCCCGTTGAACAACCCACACAAGGCTGCCTACCTGCTCAAGGACCTGCAGCGCTGGGCCGACCACTACGGCATCCCTCCTCTCACCTTTCCCGCCGAGTTCCCGTTCCGGGTGGTGGACGCGGACCGGCTGGTGCTGGTCGCCGGGGAGGACGGGAAAGCCGGGGTGTTCGCCCGCGCCGCCTTCAGCGCCATCTGGGCGGAGGGGAGGGACCTGGGCACGCCGGACGCGCTGGCGGAGGTGCTGAGGTCGGTGGGCATCGACCCGGCGCCGGCGCTGGAGCGCGCCGGGTCCATCGAGATCAAGGACGCGCTGAAGAAGAACGGCGAGGAGGCGGTGTCGCGGGGCGCGTTCGGGGCGCCGACCTTCTTCATCGGCGACGAGATGTACGTGGGGAACGACCGGCTGGCGTTCGTGGAGCGGGCGCTGGCCGGGCGGTAACGGGTAGCGACACGAGAGGAGAGGCACGACATGGGCAGCGCGACCGGCGGGCAACTGGTGGCCCGCATGCTGAAGAAGGAGGGCGTGCGGCACGTCTTCACCCTCTCCGGGCTGCACGTGGCGCCGATCTACGCGGGGCTGGTGGAGGAGGGGATCCAGGTCATCGACACCCGCCACGAGCAGGCCGCCGCGCACGCCGCGGACGCGTACGCGCGCATCACCCGCGGCATCGGCGTGGCGGTGGTGACCGCCGGGCCGGGCGTGACGGACGCGCTCACCGGGGTGGCCAACGCGATGTCGGCGGCCTCGCCGATGCTGCTGCTGGGCGGCGCGGCGCCGATCTTCAACCAGAGCCGCGGGAGCCTGCAGGAGATCGAGCAGGTGGACCTGTTCCACCGCATCGCCAAGTGGTCGGACCGGGTGCCCACGCCGGAGCTGGTGCCGTCGTACCTGGCCA
>DASRBA010000161.1:0-84696 GCA_035637895.1 Myxococcaceae bacterium | reverse complement strand
GGCGTCGCGCAGCCGCTGGGCGCTGTAGGTGCCTTGCTCGGCGCGCGCCACCACCAGCATGTCCGCGCCGTTGGTGTGCCACAGCTCCACCTGCGGGAAGACGGCCACCAGCGTGGCCATCAGCGTCTGCACGGTCCGCGGATCCACCTCGTACGCCTGGATCCACTGCACCAGCATCCCCCTGGACGACAGCCGCTCCTTCACCGCCTCGTAGAACTCGCGGGTGAAGAGGCTGGCGATGCCGGCGCGGTACGGGTTGGAGGGCTCGGAGAAGATGATGTCGTACTTCGCGCGGCTGGTGAGGAGCACCTCGCGCGCGTCCTCGTAGACGACGTGTACCTTCGGGTTCTCCAGCACCCGCTCGTTCACCAGGGCGCAGCGGCGGGCGACCTCCTCGATGGCGGGTTCGATCTCCACCACGTCCACCCGGTCGAGGCCGGGGACCTTCCCCAGCCACCCGGCGGTCTCGCCCGTCCCCATCCCGATGACCAGGGCCGACTTCGGGTCCGGGTGCAGCATCGCGCCCAGGAGCCCGCTCATCACCTGTGTCGAGGCGTCGGAGAGCGCGCCGCCGTCGCTCTTGCCGTTCACCAGGAAAGCGATGCCCTCGCCCTCCTTGATCGCCACGGAGCTCTCGCGCCCGTCCTTCTCCCAGACCACGCCGCGCTGGTAGAGGCCCAGCCACTGCCTCACCCCGTTGGGGTCCGGCGCCGGGCTGGATCGCCCCGCCCCGACGCTCGAGTGCCGCCAGGCCGCGGTTGGCCCCGAGGCGAACGCCATCACCACCGCCAGCAGCACCGCCGCGACAGGAGCGAACGACGCCGTCCACCTCGCCGAACGGCGCCCCTGCCAGACCGCCGCCGCCAGCGCGAGCGCCGCCAGCAGCACCGCGGACGCGCGCCAGGTAGCCACCGCGCCCGCCAAAGGGAGCAGCACGAAACCGCCCAGGACGGAGCCGGCGATGGAGCCGGCCGTGTTCCACGCGTAGGCCATCCCCAGGTCGCGCCCCACGCCCGAGCGCCCGCGCCCCAGCAGCCCCACCAGCAGCGGGAACTGCACTCCGGCCACGAACGCCGGGCCCAGCGCCACCACCGAGGTGACCAGCGCCCAGCTCCACGCCAGCCCGGAGAAGCCGAACATCTGCAAGGAGCGCAGGCCCAGGGCCAGCAGCGCCACCCGGTCCCCCAGCGCCAGCGGGAGCGCCAGGAGCGCCGCCTCCAGCGCGCAGGTGAGCGCGAAGCCGCCCACGGTGGCGGGCCTGGACTTCCCCAGCGTCGCGTACGCCGCGCCGCCCGCCCCCACGCCCAGCAGCGCGACCGCGAGGATGCAGCCGAACGAGTACGTCGACCCGCCCAGGAGCGGCGCGAGCATCCGGTACCAGACCAGCTCCATGGTGAAGAAGGCGAAGCCCACCAGCGCCGCGGCGCCGAACACCAGGCGAGGGGGAACGGCGGCGGTCGAGGCGGGCTCCGGAGCCTCGGCCTTGGAGCCCTTCTCCTTGCGGGCCTTGGCCGGCGCGTTGAACCGCCCCATCCGCCGGGCCACGAGGCCAATGCCGGCGCCCACCGCCGTGGCGGCGAACAGCGTGCCCCGGTTGCCCAGCGTCTCCAGCAACCAGAAGGTGGACAGCGCGGTCCCGCCCACCGCGCCCAGGGTGTTCAACCCATAGAGCAACCCGACTCCGGCGCGCCGCGCGTCCTCATCCTCCTCCACCGCGCGCACCGCGGCGGGGAGCGTGCCGCCCAGCAGCACGGTGGGGACGGCGAGGATGACGGTCGCCAGCACCAGCCGGACGATGGTGGCCAGCACCACGCCCAGCCCGCCCAGGCCGCCGGCCAGGACGTAGCCGTGGCGCGCCAGCCAGAGGAGGAGCGGGGTGGCGGCGGCGGAGGCGGCGACGAGGAGCTCCAGGTTGCCGTAGAGGCGCAGCGGCGAGGGGTGTTCGTCCGCGCGGCGCCCCAGGAGCGCGGCGCCCAGGCCGAGGCCGCCGATGTAGATGGCGGTCACGCCAGCGGAGGCGAAGGTGGAGCTGCCGAAGATGAGGCGCAGCTCGCGCAGCCAGACGGTCTCGTAGATGAGCGCGCAGGCGCCCGACAAGAAGAGGAGCGGCGCCGCGCGCCGGAGGGAAACCATGGCCGCTTTGAGCACGGACCCGCCGCGGTCCGCAACAGCGCCGCGCAGCCGGACGGTTGGCGGGCCGCTCGTCCCGCCTCATCCGTTCGTGTCGTCGTTCCCCGTGCGCGTCAGGGCGCTCGCGCGCGGCGGCGGAGTCCCGTGCTCGTGAAACCCGCTCCGTGCGCGGCCGGCGCCGCCTCCTCGGCGGTCTACCGGCGGGTGAAGCCGGTGATGCGCGCGGTCTCGCGCCGGACGGTAGCGGCCTCGACGTGGAAGCGGGCGTCGTCCGGGCTCATGCCCTTGAGGGTGTTCTGCGCCACCTCCAACCGCTTCTTCGCCGCCTCCAGGTCCACCTCCGCCTCGGTCTCCGCCTGGTCGGCGAGGATGCGCACGTTGTCGTTGGCCACCTCGACGAAGCCGCCCGCCAGGTAGTAGCGCTGGGAGGTGGCGCCGTCCTTGAGCGTCATCCAGCCCGGCTCCATCAGCGACAGGAACGGGGTGTGGCCGGGGCGGACGCCGAACAGCCCGCGCGCGCCGGGGACGATGGCCTCGTCCGCCTGCACCGACAGGACCCGCTTCTCCGGGGTCACGATCTCCACCTTCAGCTTGGCCATCGTCCGTCCCTCTCTAGAACTTCAGCTGCTGCGTCTTCCCCGAGACCGGCTCGAGCTCCAGGACCTCCGCGTCCGACACCCGCGGCGACTTCCCCGGCACGTCCAGCACGCCCTGCACCCACTTGAAGTGCTTCTCCAGCTTCCGGATGAGCCCGCGCCGCTTGTACTCCAGGAAGTCCTTCAGCTTCCTCGACTGCAGGACCTTCCCTTCCTTGTCGTACTCGGTGGCGACGACCGTCTCGTACATCGGGTCGGCCTTGGTCTTGACCGGGGTGTCCCGCACCGCCGGCGGCTCCGGCAGCTCAGGGAGGATCTTCAGCACCCAGAACTTCGACCCGTCGTTGTTGATGAACAGCAGGTCGTCCACCGTCGCCAGGCACCGGTCCAGCCGCCACGCCGGGTCCCGGTCCTTCATCACCACCACCCGGCAGGTCTTCTCGTCCACCTGCTCGAAGTGGATGGCGTAGAGACTGTTGGCGGAGCTCTTGGTGGGCGACGACTTCGGCTCCGCCGCCAGCACCAGGAGCGCGAACGCGATGGCGTGCATCGCCGGTCGCCCTCAGGCCGCCGCCAGCTTCTTCGCGTTCTCCACCGCCTCCTCGATGTCGCCCACCATGTAGAACGCCGCCTCCGGGAGGTCGTCGTGCTTGCCCTCCGCGATCTCCTTGAAGCCCTTGATGGTGTCCGCCAGCTTCACGTAGCGACCCTTCTTGCCGGTGAACACCTCCGCCACGAAGAACGGCTGGGAGAGGAAGCGCTGGATCTTCCGGGCGCGCGCCACGGAGAGCTTGTCCTCCTCGGACAGCTCGTCCATCCCGAGGATGGCGATGATGTCCTGCAGCTCCTTGTACCGCTGGAGGATGGACTGGACCTTGCGGGCCACCGCGTAGTGCTCGGCGCCCACCACCTGCGGGTCGAGGATGCGGCTGGTGGAGTCCAGCGGGTCCACCGCGGGGTAGATGCCCAGCTCGGAGATGGCGCGGTTGAGCACCGTGGTCGCGTCCAGGTGGGCGAACGTGGTGGCCGGCGCCGGGTCGGTCAGGTCGTCGGCCGGCACGTAGATCGCCTGCACGGAGGTGACCGCGCCCTTCATGGTGGAGGTGATGCGCTCCTGCAGCGCGCCCATCTCGGTGGAGAGCGTCGGCTGGTAACCCACCGCGGAGGGGATGCGGCCCAGGAGCGCCGACACCTCGGAGCCCGCCTGGGTGAACCGGAAGATGTTGTCGATGAAGAGGAGCACGTCGCGCCCCTCCTCGTCGCGGAAGTACTCCGCGATGGAGAGCGCGGAGAGGGCCACGCGGGCGCGGGCGCCGGGCGGCTCGTTCATCTGGCCGTACACCAGCACGCACTGGCTCTCGTCCAGCTTGTCCTTCCGGATGACCTTGGAGTCCTGCATCTCGTGGTACAGGTCGTTGCCCTCGCGGGTGCGCTCGCCCACGCCGGCGAACACCGAGAAGCCGCCGCGCTCCTTGGCGACGTTGCGGATCAGCTCCTGCAGGAGCACCGTCTTGCCCACGCCCGCGCCGCCGAACAGGCCGATCTTCCCGCCGCGGGTGTACGGGGCGAGCAGGTCGATGACCTTGATGCCCGTCTCGAACGCCTGCACGCGCACGTCCTGCTCGACGAAGGTCGGGGCCGGGCGGTGGATGGGGTAGTACTTGGTGGCGCCCACCGGGCCCAGCTCGTCCACCGGGTCGCCGGTGACGTTGAGGATGCGGCCCAGGGTCGCCTTGCCCACCGGCACCTGGATGGGCGCGCCGGTATTGGTCACCGGCACCCCGCGCGCCAGGCCGTCCGTGGTGTCCATGGCGATGCAGCGGACGGTGTTCTCGCCCAGGTGCTGCGCCACCTCGATGACGAGGTTGTCCTTGTCCTTGGAGATGGTGGAGTTGGTCAACCTGAGCGCGGTGTACACCTCGGGCAGGCCGCCGGGCGGGAACTCCACGTCCACCACGGGTCCCAGGACCTGGGTCACTCGGCCAGTCGTCGGAACGTTTGCGCTCATCGTTGTCGTGGCTCCGGGCTCCGCTCTGGGGGAGCTTTGGGGAAGGCGCGCGCTATCTACCGATCCCCTGGTGCCAGGGCAAGGTCCGAGCGCGGACACTGCTCCTGGCGTTGTGCGGAGGATAAGCGGGGCTTGTCGCGCCCCGGGGCCGTCCATACCTCCCGTGCGTGAAAGACCTCCCTCTGACCATCGCCGTCTTCGCCGCCCTGGCGGCCGCCTGCTGGTACGCCGGCCGCCTCCGCCGCCCGGTCCCGACCGTCCTCCGCGCCGAGGTGCGCTCCCTGCGCGAGAAGCTGGACCGCCTCTCCGCGCGCAACGTGGAGCTCTCCGGCCTCCTCCAGCGGTCCGTGGAGCGGCTCCAGCTCCTGGCCCAGGTGGACCGCGAGCTGACGGACCGGGCGCTGGACCTGGACGCGCTGCTGTCCACCCTGGCGCGGCGGCTGGCGCACGCGGTGGGGGACGCGGCGGCCGTCTACCTCCCGGAGCAGGGGCGGCCGGCCTGGCGCGGGCTGGAGGGGGCCACGGCGTCGCTGCGCGACCGGGCGGTGGTGCTGTTCGAGGCGGCCGGACTCTCCGCCCTGCCCGAACAGCTCCGGGACTCGATGGCCATGGGCCGGGCCCAGGTCCGCGACGCCTGCGGGCTCCCCGGCCTGCTGGCGGTGCCGCTCCGCTCGCGCGCCGGCCAGGTCGTGGGCGCGGCAGTCCTGGTCCGCCGGCCGGGAGCGCCGCCGTACGGAGAGGGAGCGGTGGCCCTCTGCGAGCAGGTGTGCGAGCGCGCCGTGTCGGCGCTGGAGGTGGCGCGGGAACACCAGGCGCAAGAGACGTTCGCCGCCATCGCCACCCGCGAGCTGCGCGCGCAGTCGAAGCGGGTGTTGCAGGCGCGGTCCAGGGAGGAGATCGACGAACAGACCGCGCGGCTGGCCCGCCTCATGAACGGGGACGTCGATCTACGATGCTCCCATGGAGCTCCGGGACCAGATCCTCTCGACCATTGAGCGCGAGAGCGGCGCGCTGAAGGCGCTGTCGCGCGACATCCACGAGAACCCCGAGCTTCGCTTCCAAGAGCACCAGGCGGCGGGGTGGCTCTGCGCCGCCGTGGAGTCGGCCGGCGTCGGGGTCGAGCGGGGCGTGGGCGGCATGGCGACGGCGTTCCGCGCCCGCGTCGGGAAGCCCGGCGGCGCGAGGGTGGCGATCCTCGCGGAGTACGACGCCCTCCCGGAGATCGGCCACGCCTGCGGGCACAACCTGATCGCCGGGGGCGCGCTGGGGGCCTTCCTCGGACTGGCCTCGGTGCGAGATCGGCTCCCCGGCGAGGTCGTCCTCCTCGGCACCCCGGCGGAGGAGGGCGGCGGCGGGAAGATCAAGCTCATCTCCGCCGGCGCCTTCGAAGGCCTCGACGCGGCGATGATGTTCCATCCCTTCGACCGCGACCTGCTCGCCCACGGCGCGCTCGCCAGCGAGTGGCTCACCTTCCACTTCACCGGCAGACCTTCGCACGCGGCCGCCGCGCCCTGGGAGGGCAACTCGGCGCTCTCCGGCGTCATCCAGACGTTCAACCTCATCGACAGCCAGCGGGTCCACTTCCGCGACGGCTCGCGGGTGCACGGCATCGTCACCGACGGCGGCCAGGCGATGAACATCATCCCCGAGCACGCCGCCTGCCAGTTCGGCATCCGCGCCACCACCGTCGCCCACCTGGCGGTGATGGTCGACCAGATCGTCACCTGTGCCCGGGCCGCGGCGATGGCCACCCGCACCGAGCTGCGGATCTCCCGGGAGAAGGGCTACGCCGACATGCGCAACAACATGGCCCTGGCGCGCGCCTTCGGCCGCCACCTGCAGGCGGGGGGCCGCGCGCCGGCCGAGCGGGACGACACCGCGGGCCAGGGCAGCACCGACATGGGGGACGTCTCGCACGTCGTCCCCGCCATCCACCCCTACCTCGGCATCTGCGACCCCAACGCGTCGATGTGCCACCAGCACGAGTTCGCCCGGCACGCCGCCAGCGAGCGCGGGATGCAGGCCATGCTGGCCGCGGCGCGGGCCATGGCCCTCACCGCCGAGGAGCTCCTGCGCGACCGCCAGCTCAGGGACGCGGTGCGCGCCGAGTTCGAGGCCTCGCGCGCCGCCGCCGGCTAGCCCGGCTTTAGCCCTTCTGCGCCTCGGCGCCGGAGACGATCTCCATCAGCTCCTTGGTGATCACCGCCTGGCGGGTGCGGTTGTACAGGAGCGTCAGCCGGCCGATCATGTCCGTGGCGTTGTTGGTGGCGTTCTCCATGGCGCTCATCCGCGCGCCGTGCTCGGAGGCCACCGACTCCAGCAGGGCCCGGAAGATCTTGATCGCCAGCGCCTGGGGGACCAGCCGGTCCAGCACCTCCTGGCGGTCCGGCTCGTACTTGAAGTCCACCAGGGTGGCCACCTTGGCCGCCGCCTGCGCGTCCTTCTCCGGCTCCGGCGCCGCCAGCGACTGCAGCGGCAGCATCTGCACCAGCGCCACCCGCTGGCTGATGGCGGAGACGAACTCGTTGTAGACGAGGAACACCGCGTCCACGTCGCGGTTGAGCACGCTCTGCGACAGCTCCTGGGCCAGGTTCGCCGCCTCCCGGTAGCTCACCCGCGAGTACATCCCCGCGTAGTCGCGGCGCAGGTTCACCCCGGGCTGCTTCTTGAAGAAGTCGTTCCCCTTGCGGCCGATGGTGGAGAGCTGGATCCGCTCGTACTTGCCCTTGTTCTCGAACAGGAAGCGGCTGGCGCGCCGGATGACGTTGGAGTTGAAGCCGCCCGCCAGGCCGCGGTCGGAGGTGAGCACCACCAACTCCACCTTCTTCGGCTCGCGCGGCTGGAGCAGCGGGTGGGCCAGGCCCTCCGAGCGCGCCGCCAGCTCGCGGATCAGCTCGTCCAGCATGTTGGAGTAGGGGCGCGCCGCGATGATGGCGTCCTGCGCGCGCCGGAGCTTGGCTGCCGCCACCATCTTCATCGCCTTGGTGATCTGCCGGGTGTTCTTCACGGACTTGATGCGCTTCCGGATGTCGCGCAACGACGCCATCGCTCACCGCTCCTGATGGACTGACCAAAGGCGCGGCACCCTAGGCAGGGGGCCACCCACCCGTCAACGACGCGTCTTGGGGCGGATATCCCCAGGATGCGCCCGCCTCATACGTCCGATTTCGCGTGTAAGGTCCCCTCCTCGGACTCACCGGCATGGCTCGCCGCCCCACGCTCCGCACCGCCCTGCGCTGGACCGCCGCCGGCCTGGGGCTGCTGATCGCGCTGTTCGCGTTGGCCTCCTCCTACGTCGACCTCCGCTACGCCTCCCGCATCGTCTCCCCAGCCGAGGCCCCCGCCGCCCCCGCGGCGCTGGTGTTCGGCGCCGGCCTTACCCGTTCGGAGCCGTCCCCCCTCCTCGCCGAGCGCCTCGACATGGCGATCGCCCTCTACCGGCAGGGCAAGGTGAAGCGCATCCTGGTCAGCGGCGACAACTCGGACCGCTACCACGACGAGACGGAGGCGATGCGCCGCTACGCGGTGGACCAGGGCGTCCCCGCCGGCGACCTCCTCGCCGACGACTGGGGCCTGTCGACCTACGACTCCTGCGTGCGCGCCCGCGAGGTCTTCCACCTGGACGAGGTCCTCCTGGTGACCCAGCGCTTCCACCTCCCCCGCGCCACCTTCATCGCCAACTCCGTCGGGCTCGACGCGCACGGCGTCCCCGCGGACCCCATCTCGCGCCGCGGCTCGCCCTACGCCCTGCGCGAGCTGGTCTCCCGCCCGCTGGCGCTGGGCATGGTCCTCCTCCGGCCCCGGCCGGCCGGCGCCGACCAGCGGACACCCTGAGCGCCGGCGCCCTGGCCGCCCAGGCTCCGCGGTGGCACCGTCCGGGGGAAACGACGTGAACCGCGCCCTCCCGCTCACCCTGGCCTTGCTCGCCGGCCCCTGCGCCGAGCAGCAGTCCGTCCATGTCTCGCCTGCGGCGTCGAAGGCGCTGGGCTCGCCGGACGATGCCTGCCGGACGGCCTCGGCGGAGATCCCCGCCTTCCCGGACGGCGGCGCGCCCTCCAGCCAGCCGGACCTGTCGCTCGCACCTGGCGCCGCGCTCGAAGCCCCGCGGCCGGCGTTCCAGGCCCACCCGCTGCTGCCGCCCGCAAAGCCGGGCGCCTCCGTCTCCGAGGCGCTGGGCTGCCTGTCGGGCGACGAGCACACCCTGGCCACCGGCGCGCGCTGGCCGCCGCCCGCAAGCGAACGGCCTCAGGAGGCGGTGCGGGTCAACCCGCTGTCGGGCGGGCTCATCGTCACCCACGAGCTGGCCCATCCTTGTTGCCTGCAGGCCGAGCTCTCCGCCGCCGTGGTGGGGACGGCGGTGAAGGTGATCGAGTCCCTGAGCGGCTCCCCGTGCACCTGCCGCTGCGCCTCGCGGCTGCGGACGGCGGTGGGCCTGGCGCCGGGCCGGTATTCCGTGACCGTCGTGGTTCGCGAGCCCGGCGCCGGAGAGCGGACGGCCTGGTCGGGCGAAGCGGCGCTGCCTGGAAAGGAGCCGGCCGCCGATCCGGGCCGATCTGCCGGGTCGGGGGGCACCCGGCCTTGATGGCGCAGGGCGCTTGAGGGCGCCATCACGGGGTGACACGCTGCCGATGGCCAGTGAGCAAGTCCCCGCCCCTCCTCGGGCCCGAGTATCTCCAGCGCTTCACCTGCATCGCGGACCACTGCGAGGACACCTGCTGCACGGGCCTCAAAGTCCCGGTGGACTCCTACGGCCGCAACAGAATGCGCGAGGCGCTGGCGGCGGAGGGGATGCCCGTCGCCCGGTTCGACGAGCTGGTCCCGCTCAACCCGGACCGCTCGGACCCGGAGCAGGCGGCGTTCATCCAGATGGACGCCAAGGGCCGCTGTCCATTTCTGGACGAGAAGCAGCTGTGCTCGGTGCACCGCAAGCACGGCGGGTCGGTGCTGGCCAACGCGTGCGCCATGTTCCCGCGCGCGGTCACCCACTTCCCGGACCGGCGCGAGGTGTTCGGCTCCTTCGCGTGCCCGGAGATCGTCCGCCTGGCGCTGCTCACCGAGACGTCGCTGGAGCCGAAGCCGCTGCCGCCGGGCGTCGTCCCGCGGGACTTCGTCAACCGGACGCTCGACGCGGACGCGGGCACCGCCTACGCCGCGGGGCGGGACAAGGTGCGCGCGGTGGTGATGCGCCTGCTGGCGTCCGATCGCTTCCCGCCCGGGTCCCGGTTGGTGTTCCTGGGCCAGCTGGGCCACTGGCTGAAGCCGTTCTACTACCGGGGCGCGCCGCCCTACGACAAGGCGGAGATGGACGAGAAGCTCCGCACCATCGAGAGCCACTCGCTCCTCCTCTCCATCCACCGCAACTTCGCCAAGCTGGAGCTGCTCACCGACAAGTGGATCGCCCTCTTCCTCTCCATCATGGAGGAGCGGCTCCGGGCGGGCGCGCCGGTCCGGCTGGCGCGGGTGGCGGAGGGCGTGCTGGAGACGTACGGCGGGCCCAACGCGCGCGGGCTGACCGGCAAGTACCGCAAGACGGCGAACGTCCTCTCCGAGGACTTCGGCGCGCGGATGGAGCGCTACTTCCGCCGGCACGCCATGGCCTGGTGGTACCGCAACCCGCACACCGACTCGGAGCACCTCACCGCCCACGCGTTCAAGCTGGCGTTCCGCGCCGCCATGCTGCGGGTGATGCTGATGGGCCACCCGGACACCAAGCCGCTGATGCTCGACTCGCACGACCCCTCCGGCGAGTCGCTGGACGTGCTCGCCGTGGAGGTGGTCCAGCTCTTCTCCAAGCACCTGGAGCTCAGCTCCGACGTGCAGCACTGGACCACCCGGCTGTCCCAGTCCGACGACGTGTTCGCCAACCTGGTGGTGGTGGCGAAGCTGCTCTAGCTCCAGGGCCGCCCGCCCGGTCATGGTGACGGCGTCCGACCACGCCGGTGACACCTTCTGTCACCGCCGTTACGCGTGGCCGCGGGGCCGCAGCCGCACCCGACCCAGGAACCCGCGCACTTCCGTTGGTGTCCTTTCCCCCCGGAGGCTGGCGCGCCACTTGCCAATGGCAGCCGGACCACTGCTGGAGGGTTCCGACATGAACGCCTGGCTCCCACCGTCCCGCCTGCGCCTGTGGGCCGCGCGCTTCCTCGCCGCCGCCGGCGTCATCGCCGCGCTGGTCCCGTTCGCCAACAGGGGGTACGCCTCCTCCGGCGCCGAGCAGTACCTGTACCTGGCGCGGCTCCCGGTGGACGCGCTGGCGCTCTGGCTCGCCGGCCGGCGCCGGTTCCGCTTCGCCGCCGCCATCTGGTTCGGTTGCAGCGCCTTCTTCCACCTGGTGGAGGCGGTGGACCGCGGCCAGTCGGGCCCGTGGGGGTTCGCGGCGGCGGTCCCGCTGGTGCTGGCGACCGCCCTGCTGGTCTGGCCCATGCTCCGCGCGAAGGACGAGCAGGCGCGGCTGGCCCCGCTCTCCGGCGTCTGGGTGCTGGTGGCGACGCTGGTGGTGACGGCGGTGGACGGCGTGCTCACGCGCGGGACCGGGAACCTGAGCCGCGACGCCGTCTTCGTCGCCGGCGCCTCCGCCCTGGCGCTCTTCGCCGGGTGCATGATCGGCTCGCACCTGGGCCCCGTTCGCTGGCTGGCGCAGCTCGGCGTCGTGGGCGTCATCGGCGCCATCCAGACCTCGGACCTCCACGTCTTCTCCGACGCCGCCGTCCCCGCCGTGGACATGGCGAAGCTGGTGACCTGGCTGGGGCTGGCCACCTTCGCGCTCGGGCTGGACTGGATCCGCGCCGGCACCGGCGGCGGGACCCGCTTCCTCCGCGCCGGGCTCCTCTCGCTGGCCACGTCCCTGGTGCCGCTGGGGCTGGTGGCCCTCTGGTCGCCGATTCGCCTGGAGGTGCTGGCCATGGCCGCCGGGCGCGCGGTGGCGCTGGGGTTGGCGGCGGCCATCATGCCGCGCGTCGCCGGGAGCGGATCGAAGGTGAAGCGCGTCGCCGGTCCGGTGGGACGGCCGCCCTGGCCGCTGCTGGGCTTCGCGTCCGCCGCCGCTGCCATCTCCCTGCTCATCTCCGCCTCCGAGCATGAGTCGCCCGTCCCCGTGGTGCTGGCGATGCTGCCGGTCGCGTTCTGCCTGGTGGTCCGCACCCGGCTCACCCGCGCCGCGCTGTTCGTGCTGGCGGGCGTTCCTCTGATGGGGCTGGCGTTCGCTTCGATGAAGGCGCTGGAGGGCAGCGCCGGGGTCCTCGTCGGCCTCATCGGCGCCGCCCTCTTCGGCTTCTGCATCAGCGGCCCGGAGGCGGGAAAGCACTTCCAGCGCCGCCTCCGCTTCGCCCCGGCGCCGTACCCTCGGGTCAGCATCACGTTCGCCGGCGTGGCCGCGGCCGGCCTCCTGGGGCCCATCGTCTTCACCACCGTCGCCGAGCCGCCCGCGCGCCCCGGCCTGCTCGCGGTGGCCGGCGGCGCCGTCCCGCTGCCGGAGCCCCTGTTCTTCCGCCCCACCCGGCTGCGCGACGCGCCGGCGCCGGGGCGGCTCACCGGGTCGTCGGTGGCGGTGGATCCGCTGGGCCGCGGCACCTGGGTGGTGGACGAGGAGCGGGACGAGGTGGCGCTGGTGGGGAAGGACAAGCAGGTGAAGCGCTTCGCGGTGGGGAGCTGGCCGGAGCTGCTGGTGATCACCGGCGAGGGCCGCGTCTTCGTCAGCTGCCGCGAGGCCGCCCGCGTGGACGTCATCGAGCCCGACTTCCAGCGCCACGCCATCGAGCTGGGCGACGAGGTGCGCGGGCTGGCGCTGGACCCGGACGAGTCCCGCCTCTACGTGGGCCTGGTCACCACCCGCGCCCTGGAGTCCTACGACACCCGGACGCTGAAGCTCCGCGGCCACCTGGACCTGCCCACCGACCCGCGCTCGGTGGCGGTGACGACCACCGCGGTGGCGGCGCTCCCGGACAAGGGCAGCGCGCTGCAGCTCGCCTCCACCGACCTCCGGCGCCGCTGGGAGGTCGATCTCCCCTCGGGTGACGGGCAGGCCTGGCACGGGCAGGCGCTCCTGCCGGCCGGGCGCGACCTCCTGGTGCTGCACGGGCAGGTGAACACCGGCCTGGAGCGCCCGGTGCCCAGCGGCGGCTACGGCGGCTCCGTCTCCCGCCCGGTGGAGCTGGTGGCCACCGTCATCGAGGGAGGGCGGGCGCCGCTCGTCCCGCCGAACGCGCGCCGGGTCTCCGGCACCCTGGACGTGCCGGACGTGTCGGGCGCGGCGCTGGCGGACGGCGCGCTCTACCTCGCCTCGCGCATCCGGGGGCAGGTGGAGCGGGTGCGGTTCGAGGACGGGAGCATCGACGGCGTGCACCGCGAGGTGGTGACGACCACCACGGAGCGGCCGGACCAGGAGATCACCAACGGCCTGGGCATGACCGGCGTGGCGCTGGACCGCGGCGAGGTCTTCTCCTACGCCGCCTTCGACCGGGTGCTGGTGAGCGCTTCCACCTCGCAGACCAACGCGGCGCCCAAGGCCGAGGTGAGCCTGGGCAAGGGCGTCCTGGACGAGCAGATGGCGCGCGGCCGGCGCCTCTTCTTCCGCAACGACCACTTCGTCAGCGCCGCCGGCCTGGCCTGCGCCAGCTGCCACGTGGACGGCCGCGAGGACGGCCTGGTGTGGCGGCTCCAGGGCGCGCGCCTGCAGACGCCCAGCCTCGCCGGCCGCCTGGCGGACACCGCGCCTTACAACTGGCACGGCACCACCAGGTCGCTCCCGGACAACATCACCCAGACCATCAGCCGGCTGGGCGGCTCCGGCTTGAACCAGGGCGACCGCGAGGCCCTGGCGCGGTACCTCTCCCAGGGGCTGCGCCCGGTGCGCCCGCCCCCGCCGGTGGCCGACCCGGCGACCGTGGCGCAGGGGAAGGCGCTCTTCCACGACCGCACGGTGGGCTGCTCCGGCTGCCACGACCCGGACAGCGGCTTCACCGACGGCCAGCCGCACGACGTGGAGTCGCTCTCCGCGACGGAGCGCAAGGAGCTGGCGGCGTCCCTGCCCGGCAAGCCGCTGGAGGCCGCCGTCTCCACCTTCGACACCCCCACCCTCCGCCAGGTGGGCCTCACCGCGCCCTACTTCCACGACGGCTCCGCGAAGACGCTGGAGGACGTGGTGGAGCACAACCAGGACCGGATGGGGAAGACCAGCCAGCTCTCCTCGGACGAGCGCCGGGCGCTGGTGGCTTACCTCCGGACGCTCTAGAAAAGGCGGATGACCAAGGGACGGCTGGAGGCCTTCAGCGACGGCGTCATCGCGATCATCATCACCATCATGGTGCTGGAGCTGAAGGTCCCCCACGGAGCGGACCTGGAGGGGCTGCGGCACCTGGCCCCCACCTTCGCCAGCTACGCGCTCAGCTTCGTCTTCGTGGGCATCTACTGGAACAACCACCACCACCTGTTCCAGGCGGTCCGCCACGTCAACGGCGCGGTGCTGTGGGCCAACCTGGCCCTGCTGTTCTTCCTCTCGCTGGTCCCCTTCTGTACCGCCTGGCTGGGCGAGAGCGGCTTCCAGTCGCTGCCGGTGGCGCTGTACGGCGTCATCTTCCTGCTCTCCGCCGTGGCGCACTTCGTCCTCTCGCGGACGCTGGTGCGCGCGCACCCCGAGCACGCGCCGCTGAAGGAGGCGCTGGGGAGCGACGTGAAGGGGAACCTGTCGCTGGCGCTCTACCTGGCGGCCATCCCGCTGGCGTTCTTCCTGCCGGTGGGGTCCTGCGCGCTCTACCTGACGGTGGCGATCATCTGGCTGGTGCCGGACCGGCGCATCGAGCGGAAGCTGGCGTCCGGCCCCCACGCGTCGCACGAGTAGTCGAATCCAGGTCCGAAAACCGCCAGCGCCCGAGCGGGACGCCCTTACTATTCGCCTCGTGCTCCCCGCCGACGAAGACATCCTCTTCCGCGCGCTGAGGCGAAAGGACGCCCGCTTCGACGGGCGCTTCTTCGTGGGGGTGGTGACCACCGGCATCTACTGCCGCCCGGTCTGCCCCGCCCGCAACGCCCTGCGCAAGAACCTCCGCTTCTACGAGCACGCCGCCGCCGCGGAGGCCGCCGGCTTCCGGGCCTGCCGCCGCTGCCGCCCGGAGACCGCGCCCGGCAGCCCGCCCTGGATGGGACCGGCGGCGGTGGTGGGGAGGGCGCTGCGCCTGCTCGAGCACGGCGCCACCGAGGAGGGACTGGCCGCCTTCGCCTCCCGCTTCGGCGTGGGCGAACGCCAGCTCCGCCGGCTGTTCGTCCGCCACCTGGGCGCTTCGCCCGGGCAGATCCTCCGCACCCGGCGGATCCACTTCGCCAAGCAACTGGTGGTGGAGACGACCATGCCGCTCACCGAGGTGGCGCTGGCCGCCGGCTTCGGCAGCGTCCGCCAGTTCAACGCCGCCTACCAGGGGACGTTCCGGCGCACGCCCACCCAGGCGCGCCGCGGGAAGCACGCGGGGGCGCCAGAAGCGCCGGACGCGACGCTGGAGCTGAGGCTCCCCTATAGGCCGCCCCTGGCCTGGCGAGAGATGCTGGGCTTCATCCAGGCGCGCGCCATCCTCGGCGTGGAGTCGGTGAGCGGGGACCGCTACCGCCGCACCTTCGACGTGGAGGGGCGCGCCGGCGTGCTGGAGGTCCGCCCGTCCGGCGAGGAGGGCCGGCTGGTGCTGGCGGTGCGCGGCGGCTCGCCCCGGGCGCTGGGGGAGCTGGTGCGGCGGCTGCGGCGCCAGCTGGACCTGGACGCGGACCCGGTCTCCGTGGGCGAGCACCTGGAGCAGTCGCCGCTGCTGGCCCCGCTGGTGCGCGCGCGCCCCGGCCTGCGCGTGCTGCGCGCGTTCGACCCGTTCGAGACGCTGGTGCGGGTGGTGCTGGGGCAGCAGATCTCCGTGCGCGCGGCGACCACGCTCTCCGGCCGGCTGGTGGAGCGGTTCGGCGCGCCCTTCGCCGGGGACCCGGAGCTCAAGGCGCTGTTCCCGGAGCCGGCGGATCTCCAGGACGCCCGGATCGAGGAGATCGGCCTCACCTCCGCGCGGGCGGAGGCGCTGCGCGCGCTCTCGCGGCAGGTGATGGACGGGACGCTGCCTTTGGACGGATCGGCGGAGCTGGACGAGCTGGTGAAGCGGCTCTGCGCCGCGCCCGGCATCGGCCCCTGGACCGCGCACGTCCTGGCGATGCGGGTGGCCGGCGAGCCGGACGCCTTCCCCGCCTCGGACCTGGGGCTCCGGCAGGTCGCCGCCGGGCCCGGGCGCGCGCCGATCGCCGCCGCGGAGGTGGAGGCGATGGCGGAGCCGTGGCGCCCGTTCCGCGCCTACGCGGCGATGCACCTGTGGACCCACGCAGCACTCGATGGAGAAGGTCATGCGGATCGTCCTGTCGCGGTATGAGTCCCCCATTGGACCGCTGGTGCTCGCGGCGGAAGGCGACGTGCTCGTCGCGCTGGAGTTCCCCCACCGCGCCAAGAAGGTCCGCGAGCAATGGAGCGCGGAGGACGGGCCGCTCTCGAAGAAGATCCGCGCCGCGCTCGACGCCTACTTCGCAGGCGACCTGGGCGCCATCGATCGCCTGGAGGTCCGCACCGAGGGGACGCCGTTCCAGCGCGAGGTCTGGGCGACGCTCCGCCGCATCCCCGCGGGGCAGGTGTGGAGCTACAAGCAGCTGGCGCGCGAGGTGGGCCGGCCGAAGGCGATGCGCGCGGTGGGCGCGGCCAATGGCGCCAACCCGGTGGCGCTGGTGGTCCCCTGCCACCGGGTGATCGCCACCGGCGGCAAGCTGGGCGGGTACGGAGGCGGCCTGGACCGCAAGGAATGGTTGCTCCGACACGAGCACGCGCTCATCGCGTGAGCTTGAAGATTCGGCCCCAAGCCGTACATCCGCCTCTCTCTGGGCGCCCAGGGAGGCGAGGCGCGCACCAGAAAAAGTCCGGACTCGTGGCCCGATCATTCACGGCGGACCCGGACGGCCCGTAGGGGCCTCCGGCATTTCCGCAACCACCCCCGTGGCATGCACCGTGCTCTTCCTCCGGGCTGGCCAGGGGGAGAGTTCGCGATGCGACGAATCGAGGTACGTCCGCGGGCGGGTGGGTGGGTCGTCCGCGTCGAGCACGAGGATGGCGACGCGTTCCAGTACGCGTGCGCGAGCGAGAAACAGGCGCGGTACTTCGCCGCGGTCTACCGGCTGCAGCGGTCCTGCCTGAAGCTGGAGGAGCGGCTCAGCTCTGCGGGGCGACCGGCGCGCGGGCAGCGCCCAGCACGTGCATCTGCTCGCGCTCCTGCGTGAAGGCGACCACGTTCAGCGACCGCGCGTCCCAGCCGGCCCGGCTGGGGAGCGTCACGGTCACCTTCGCCGCCGCCGGGAGGACCTTGAGGGCGCGCACCACCGCCGCGTGCTTGAGGACGCGGCCCGCGTTCTCGCCGCGCTTCACGTCCGAGGAGAGGCCGCTCTGGGTGAGGGCGACCACCAGCGAGGCGCCGGCCGGCCGCGCGCCCTCGGCGAGGGACACCTCGACCTCCACGGCGTCCTTCGACGCCTTCAGCACCTTCACCTCGATCTTCGCCTTGGGCGAGGCCGACGCGGACTTCAGCGCGGCCAGCGTCCGGTCGCGACCGCCGGGGAAGCCCACCGCGCCGTCCACCACCATCTCCGGGGTGTACGTGCCGCCGCCGAGCACCTCGGCGTAGTGGGCCTGCCGGTCGGCGAACATCGGGTTGCCGTAGGCGTCCGGCCAGCCCAGCCCGTCCCAGTACGTGACGTGTAGCCCGAGGGGGATGACCTCCACGCCCGGCACCGACTGGCTGGCTTCCAGGTCCCGCAGCAGCGCGTCGGCGGATGGGCAGCTGGAGCAACCCTCGGAGGTGAACAACTCGACCACCACCGGGGCCTTGGGGCTTTCCATCTTCGCGGCGTCCGCGGCCTCACCCGCGAGGGCGACGGCGGAGACCAGCATCAGCAGGAGGGCGAGCAGCTGCATACCGCCAGTATGCGCGGAGCGGGCCGGCGGTTACCGCGGGAGCTGCCGGTCGCGGGCCAGGGCGAGCATGGCGCTGAGCAGGCCCACCTCGCGCGCGTACCACACCACCCGCTCCACCCACTCCCGCTTCGTGGTGCCGGGGCCGCCGAAGTCGGTCCAGTCCAGGTGCAGGGCGGGGTGGAAGATCTCGAACGCCAGCGCCTTGAGCTGCCCGCGGGAGAGGCGCGCGGTGAGCGCGGAGGCGATGCGGAGCTCGTTCTCGTCCAGCGCCGGGTGCTCCAGGGGCAGCGGCGCCAGCATCGGCGCCGAGCCGGGGTCCTCGTCGTGCTCCAGCCAGGCGCTGGGCTTGTGCTGGCGGCCCACGTCCAGCAGCTCGTGGAAGAGGCCCACCTGATCGGCCCAGCAGACCAGCCGGAGCACGCGCTCCGAGCGGCCCACCGCCACCCCGCCGAAGTCGTCCCAGTCCAGGCCCAGCCCGTCCAGCGCGTCGTCGGCGAAGATCCTCAGCTCCTCTTCTCCGTAGTGCTGCGAGAACACCGCCGCCGCGCGCAGGGCCGCGGGCGAGGGCGAGTGCGCGCGCGTGGGCACCTGCAGCCGGGGCGGGTAGTGCGGGTCGACGTCGAACTGGACCCACGGCTCCGGGTCCAGCTCCCGCGCCGCCGCCATCAGCGTGTGGAGGAAGCCGTCGCGCTCGGCGTGGGCCACCAGCGAGTGGATGCGCTCCGACTTCCCCACCGTGGGCGCGGCGAGGTCGTCCCAGTCCACGCCGTGGCGCACCAGGACGTTGAGCGCCAGGTCGCGCAGGTCCTCCACCGGGTAGTGGGCGGAGAGCAGCCGCGCCACCCGCCGTGCGTCGTCGCTGGCGGCGAGCATGAACCGCGGCAGGCGCACCCGCTGCGGGAAGGCGGGGTTGGCGTCGAACTTCGCCCATGGGGCCGGGTCCAGGCGGCGGGCGCCCTGGAGGAGGGCGTCGCGCTGGCCCGCCTCCTTCGCCCACGCCAGCAGACGCCCGCACTTCTCCGCCTTGCCCGCGTCCGGCCCTCCCAGCGAGCGCCAGTCCACGCCGACGCGCGCCGCGAGGTACGCCAGCTCGTACGGCGTGCAGTGGAGCGAGAGCATCGACGCCTCGCGGTCCAGCGCCTCGTCCGCGAAGGTGCGATGCGGGTCGGTGCGCAGCACGCGCGTGGGGACGGCGTCCGCGTCCTCCGCCGCCGGCAGCTCGTCCGTGATGACCGCGTCCTGCCCGAGCAGGCGGGGCCGGTCGGCGGGCTGCGCCGCGGTGCTCAGCTCCTCGGTAGGGAGCCGGTCGTCGCCGAGCGCCGGCTGCGCGGGCGTGGTGGGCCGGGGCCCGGCCGCGGTGGGGCGCTCACCCTCGCGCCAGTGCGCCGGCCAGTTGGAATCCGGCGCGCGCGCGGAGAATTCGTAGTCGTCGTCGGAGCGGCTGTAGCGGCGGCGCTGCATGGGGTTCGCGTTCACGTCCCCTTCGCGCGGCCGCCCGGGACGCTCGCCCGACCCCTTGCCTGCCATGGCGGGTCATTCTGACGGATCCGGAACAATCCAGGCAGGGTGTCAGAATAAACCTGAGGGATTACGCGGGACTGCGCTGGGTAGACGGCTCCGGCGGTTCGGGCGCGCGGACGAAGCCGCGGAAGCTGAAGCGGGAGCCCCGGTGCAGCTCTTCCAGCGCGTAGAACGTCCCGCGCCACTGGATGCCCCCGCGGATCAAGGCCAGCACCGAGGCGCGCGCCATCATCCACCACGTGATGACCGCGCCCGCGGGGAGCAGGAGCGCCGACCAGCCGGGCTGCGCGAGCCAGCGGTTCATTCCCACCGACAGCCCGAGCGCCACCGCGCACGTGGCCAGCGCCAGGCCGCGCGTCCAGGCGGCCTGCGGGAGGAGGGCGGCGGCGAACGGGAGGAGCTCCAACGTGAAGAGGACCGTGGCCAGCGCGAGCATGAGCGGCGGCTTCACCGCGCCGATGCCCGCCCCCTTCTCCACGTTGGTGGTCATGGCGCGGAGCGATTCGTAGAAGCGGAGGTGGATGAGGCGGCGGCCGTTGAGGAAGACGGTCTTCCCGCCGTAGGACTTCATCATCTGGCCGAGCGCCACGTCGTCGCCGACCTCCATCCGCAGCCACTCGAAGCCCGGGGTCCGGTCGTACGCGCGGCGCTTGACGAGGTTGAAGGCGCCGCAGCCGCCGGCCGCCGCGGAGTCCGGGTCCTCCACCTTCCAGGCGCGGAAGGAGGCGAAGATCTGGCGCAGGCAGAAGGCGATGACGGCGTCCATCAGCGGGCGGCTGCGCCACACCGTGGGGAGCGCGGCCAGGTGGTCCAGCCCGCGCGCTTCGGCGTACGCCACCGCCCGGCGCAGCGTGCCCGGTTGGAAGTGGACGTCCGCGTCGGTGAAGAGGATCCACTCGCCGGACGCGCGCTGGACGCCCTGGTGCATGGCGTGGAGCTTCCCCAGCCACCCGCGCGGCAACTCCGTCACGTGCACCGGCACCACGCGACCGTCGCGCGCGGCGATGCGGTCGAGGATGGCGCCGGTCTCGTCGGTGGAGCGGTCGTCCACCACCACCAGCTGCAGGTCGGGGTAGTCCTCGCGCAGGCGGGTCTCCAACGCGCCCTCCAACTCGGCGGCTTCGTTGCGGGCGGGGATGACCAGGGTGAGCTTCGGCCAGCGCAAGGGCTGTGGTGGGTCGACGTCCTCCAGCACGGGCACGGCGCGGACGACGCGGAGGGCGTTGACCAGCGAGAAGGCCCAGTAGGCGGCGGCGAGGAGGGTGAGGATCAGCATGGGCGCGCTCACTTCAAGGGGTGTGCCTCCACGGGGCGCCTCGGAGAACCGGGGCGAGGGCTCACCCATCGTGACACGTTGTCCACGCGGACGGCCCGCGGCGCGCCATCCCGGCAAGCGAGCGGCGGCGGCGTGGCGTGGGCACCGTTGGGACAAGGAGGACCGGTCATGAAGAAGACCATCGCCCCCAATGAACCGGGCATGCCGAGGACGGCGGAGCTGCATCAAGGCGGTCGCCGCCGCTCGAGGCCGCCGGAAGAGCGCTCCGACGAGGGCCTCCTCTCCGAGGACGCGCTGGCCGCCGACCCGTACGGCGAGGGGCTGTCGGGCATCCCGCCGCTCGAGGCGGAGCCCACGGCACAGGACATCCTCCCCGACCATGTCTACCGCCACGGCGCGGAGTCAGAGGAGAAGGAGGAGGAGATCACCGCGCGCCCCGCCTCGCCCCCGCACCCGATCCCGCCCGAGGAATTGCCCGAGGACTGAGGGCGCCGCCGCTCCGATCCGCCAGAGCGATCGAAGCTCCGAACGACCAGCGCCGCTTCCTCGTGAGCTTCTTCTTCGCCGCCGCCTCGATTCCACCGAGGAGTTGCCGGAAGAGGGAACCCAGGGCGGCGGAGCGGTCAGCGCCGCTTCTTGGCGGCCTTCTTCTTCGGCGCCGCCTTCTTGGCCTTGGCCTTCACCTTCGACGTCTTCGCCTTGGCCGCGCGGCGCTTCGGCTTCTTCTTCATCGCCGGCGAGCCCGGATCCGAACCGGAGAGCGTCTTGAGCGCGTCGGTCACCGCGTTCATCGCCTTGGCGAGCGTGTTCTCCCCGTAGTCCTCGGACTCGACGGGCGGGATGAGGTGCCAGAGCAGCGCCTGGAGCGACTTGAAGACCTCCAGCTCGCCGGTGTCGGTGTTCTTGCGGCCGTAGAGCCAGGCCTCCGCGGGCAGCTCCTTCATCCACCCCGGCGCCGTCTCCGGCGGCAGCTTCAGCGTGGAGTGCTGCGCGGCGAAGAGGTGATCGCCGCCGCCCCGCAACCCGAAGCGCCACACGCCGCGCGCGGGCAGGCCCCTCAGCCCCTTCCGCGTCGCCTCCGCCACCCCCGCGGCGTCCGGCGCCTGCTCCAGGGCATACAGCGCCACGTCCGGCTCGAAGGAGCCGCCGTCCATCTGCGCGTACAGGGTCCGCAGCTCGACCGGAAGCGAGAGCCCGACCAGCGCTTCCACGCGGGTCAACGCCTCCTCGCTCGCGCCCGGCCGCGACTCCACCGCCGCTTTTCTCAAGCCGACGATCCAGTTCGCCATCCGCGGCGCGAAGTTACCCGATCCGCCTGTCGATTCCAGATCTTACCGGATAAGAAACTCTTGGAGTTCAAGGTGCGATAATGCAGGTAAGGGCCTACTCCCTCCCAGGAGGCTTTACATGCACCGCACCGCTCGCTGGATGGTCGTCGCCGCCGCCGTGCTGGTGAGTGCCTCCGCCTCGGCCGGTCCGCTGGCCCTCTGGGTGGGACAGAAGCAAACCCTCTATATCTTCTCGAAGATTTCGAAGATCGAGATCTCCAATCCGGCCGCGGTGAGCGCGTCGAAGGTCCCCTCGGTGGGGATGGACCTGAAGGCGACGGCGCCGGGCGTGTCGGACGTGACCATCAAGTGCAAGGATGGCTCGGTCTACGCGTTCCGGGTGCACGTGACCCGCGGGGCGGAGGTCTACTCCACCAACCGCAACGAGCCCGAGCACTACCAGTGGAGCCTCTCCAGCAACCCGCTGGCGTCGAGCTCCACCCCGGCGGCGGCCCCCGCGACCGCGGTGGCGGCCAAGGCTTCGAAGAAGAGCGCCAAGCGCGAGGCGTAGTCGCCCCGGCCCGCGGCGGCGTATGGTCCGCCGCCCATGAATCGACTCCCGACCTGGCTGGTGACGGCGGCGCTCGCGCTCGCTGCGTTCTCGTTCGCGTCCGCGTGCGACAAGGACAAGGAGCGCCCGGTGAGCGGCGCCCTGGCGCCGGTGCTGGCCCCACTGGACGCCAAGGTCCGCGAGTTGGACAAGAAGCTCGCCGAGCTGAAAGCGAAGACCGAGTCCGGCACCGCCGAGGCCCGCCAGGAAGCCAAGAGGAAGCTCGAAGTCCTCGAAGGCCGGCGCGACGCCATCAAGGAGAAGTTGGAGGAAGCCAAGGCGAAGAGCAAGAACGCGGCGAAGGCGGCCACGGACGGCCTCGGCGACGCGCTGGACGAGCTGGACCGCGCCGCCGACCACGTGGCGGATCAGCTCAAATAAGGGCAATCAGGCGCACGAAACCCACACCAGCGCACGCATACTCACAAGTCCGCGTCAGATCAGCGCAAATTCGTGTGCGACGACGGGACCGGCCGGCTGCGAGGCCGATAATCGGGATCAGGCGTCCCCCTCGATAGTCCCCGACGAGTCCTGTCATGGCCCGCATCGACCTTCCGCTGAGCCCCCTCGACCTCCCGACGCAGCCGCGCACGGACGCATTCGATGCCTCCGCCACCGCGACCGCCAATGCCTCCGTCCAGCCCGGCTTCTCCCAGTCGGACGCGTTCGGCGCGGGGCTCCTGCAGGGCCTGGCGCAGGGGCTGACCGAGGGACTGGGGACGGCGTCGTCCTTCGCGCCCACCGCGCCCGCGGCCCCGGCCCAGCCGGCGGCGACCACCCAGCCCGCGACGGGCCCGGCGGCGCAGCCCGGCGTCCCGACCAAAGAGCAGTTCATGGCGATGCCGGAGGATCAGAAGAAGCAGATCCTCGAGGCGCTGGGCATTCCGGCCAAGCACCTGAAGAAGACCAAGGGCAAGAAGCTGGACGACGCGTTCGGGAAGGTGATCGACGCGCTGATGCAGCCGGGGAAGCACAAGCTCACGGTCAAGCTGGACAAGAAGTACGAGGTGAAGCTGAACGTCGGGCAGAACGGCGAGCTGCTCGACTGCAAGGTGAAGCAGAAGAAGGGCCTGTTCGGGAAGATCGTCGACGGCATCAAGAGCACCGCCGGCATCTGGGGCCCGCTGCTGGCGCCCGTCACCGGCGGCCTGTCGATGGTCGCGGCGGCCGGAATCCAGGCCTACGACGCCATCAAGAACAAGAACTGGCTGGGCCTGGTGGGCGCGGTGGCCGGCGGCATCGGCGGCTTCGGCACCTTCGCGGCGAACATGGGCGGCGGGCTGGCGAACATGGCGGCCAGCAAGGGGTTCCAGACGCTGTCCACCGCGGCGAACTGGGCGTCGAAGACGGCGCAGGCGGTGCAGGGCGGCATCAACGCCGTCAACGGCAAGAACCCGGGCGCGTTCCTGGGCGCGCTGGCGCAGGGCGCGGGCGCGGCGGCCAACATGTTCGGCGGCGCGGCCAACACCTTCAACAACCTGGCCGACAAGTTCGGCACCGCGTCGCGGATCGCGCTCGGCGGCCAGCAGGTGGTGAGCGCCATCAAGAAGGGCGACTTCGCGGGCGCGGCGCAGGGCTTGCTGGGCGCGGGCGCCGGCGTGCTCAACGGCACCCAGTACCAGCAGTTGGCGGACACGCTGAACCGGGCCGGGCAGGTGGTGAACGCCGGCAAGAACGTGGCGACCGCCATCAAGAAGGGCGATTACGCCGGGGCGGTGAACGGCGCGATGGGGCTGGCGGACCAGATCTCCCAGGACCTGCAGCACAAGGCGCTGTTCGACCCGCGCGCGGAGAAGGCGGTGCAGGTGCTGGGGAGCAGCGCCCAGGTGCTCCAGAAGGCGATCAAGGGCGGCGACCCGGGCGCCATCGCCGAGGCGGCGCTCCGGCTGGGTGCCACCGTCGACAACGTCCGGCAGGGCTACTACGAGCAGGGCGGCGCGGCGGGCAACGTCGGCGCGACGCTGCTCCGGGCGGCGGACGGCGTGGACATGGCGGAGAAGGCCATCGGCCTGGCGAAGAAGGGCGACTACGCGGGCGCGGCCGGCGAGGCGCTCCGGTTGGTGGACCAGCTCCGCGGCGACAACAAGTACGCGCAGGCGGCGCAGGTGGCGGACAAGGCCGGGTCTCTGGTGGGGGCCATCCGGACCGGGGACCCGCAGAAGATCGCGACCGCGGCGGCGGACCTGGGGAATTCGGTGGACGCGGCGCGCAAGGGCTACGACCAGCCCGGCGTGCAGCAGGCGCGCTTCGCGCAGACGCTCAACCGCGTGGCCGGCCTGGTGAAGACGGCGGAGGCGACCGTGAAGGCGGCGCAGGGCGGGAACTGGGCGGAGGCGGCGGCGCAGGGCATCCGCCTGGCCAACCAACTCCACAACGACCGCCGCGCCGAGCCGGCCGCCAAGGTGGCCTCGGGCGTGAGCGACCTCGTGCACGCCATCCAGACCCGCGACCCGCGCGCCATGGTGCGCGCCGGCGAGGCGCTGCTGGACGACGTGAAGGGGCTGCGCGACGCGGTGAAGGGCGAGAAGCGCGACATGGTGCGCACGGGCCAGATGCCGGTGCGGGACCAGGTGACGAACCTGGCGTCCAAGGTCGACGAGCTCGCCCGCGCGGTGGTGCAGGTCCAGCGGCTGCTGGCCGCGTAGGAAAGAACGCGCCGGAAGTAGCCGCCGAATCAGGTGGCGGCCTCGATCAGCTCACGGAGCAGGGTCCGGTGGCAGTGCGTCTCGTCGGTGCAGGCCGACGAGCACAGCAGCGTCATCGTCTCCCCGGCCTTCACCTTCTCCGCCAGGGCGCGGATCTCGCCCTTCTGCGCCTTCATCTCGGCCAGGTACCGCTTCCGGTACGTCGCCCAGTCGATGGGTGGCCCGTGCTTGCCGTAGTAGTCCGCGTGCAGCTCGACGCTGGGCCCGAGTTGCTTCTTCCAGACGTCCCACGTCTCCTTCGCCTTGGGTACCCCGCGCGGACGGTAGCGACAGATCAGCACCCGCAGCCCGTCATCTGGGTGCCCAGGGTCATTCCAGCGTCGCGTGCGAATCGGCACGTCCGGACGTCTACCGCGCGCGGCGACGCGGGGTCTTCCTCGGCTTCACTTCCGCCGACGCGGTGAGCTCTCCCAGCGGATCCGCCGCCCGGAGGGCCATCTCCCGCGTCGCCTCGATGACGGTCCGGGCGATCTTCGCCTCCGGCGCCGGCAGCGCGGACACCCAGCGCGGCTCCTCCCGCCGACTCGCCAGGGAGCTGGCGCTCGCCGACCGCGCCCGCCGCCGCACCTCGCGGAGCAGGTTCAGGATCTCCCAGTCAGGATCGGTGAGATCTTCGGGGGGCACAGGAAGGGCGCGGTGTAACACGCCTGTAGCGACTGCCAAGTTTTCGGCCCGCCCCCCGTGCCTACGGGCAGCTGAACCGGTTGTTCATCAGGAACGCCTTCACCTGGGCGAACCAGAAGTCCACCAGCGCGTCCGCGCCCCCGCACCCGAACTGCACCCAGCCGTCCCCGCCGGCGTCCGGCGAGAACCAGTTCTCCGCCACCGCGTCTCCCAGCACCAACGCGCACGGGTGGTGCACCACGAAGTCGCTCTGCAGCGCCCCCACCACCCGCACCGTCTTCACGCCCCGGTTCTGCGACCGCCACGCCGTCGCCCCGGCGCCGTTCCACGCCGGCCGCTGCCACCCGCACCCGCCCGCGTCCTCCCGCCCCGGCTGCCCGTGCCATTCGTGCTGGGGCGAGACCATCACGAACCTCGCCGCCCCGTGCGTCCCGAGGAAGTCGTCGAACCGGAACCTCCAGTGGTCCGCGTACCCGGTCTGGTCGTCCTCCGGCGCGTTGCTGTCCGTCCCGCCGCCGTGGCACCGATCCGTCTCGTTGTCCGCGGACATCAGCACCAGCGGCGCCGGCTGGTCCGCGCACATCCCCAGCGTGGACCCGGTCGACCCGCCCGCCGAGCACTCCCCCGGCGGCACCTGGCTGGCGTACGTCCCCATCGTCGCGCCCGCTCGCGCGCACGACCGCACCCGCCAGCTCGCCCCGAACTTCGCTTGCAGCTCCGGATCCGCCGCCAGCCGCGCCATCAGCCGCCCGGCCAGCGTCTGCGCGTACCCGCCGTCACCGCCGGAGAGCCCCGCCCCCGCGTCCGCCCCGAGCGGCGCGTCCTCCCCGCCGCACCCGGCGAAGGACACCGCGCCGCCGCCGTAGACGTCGATGGCCGTGGGGCAGAACGCGTAGTCGAGCCCGCCATCCTCCTGCCCCGGCTCCACGCCGGGAGGAAGATCTCCGCCGTCCTCGCCGGTGGCTTCCTCGGGACAGCCGCTCGAGACGAGCGCCGTCACCCCCACCAGCACCGCGGCGATGACGACGGCGACACCCGTTCGAGACACCGCTGAAACGTTACTCCCGTCCCCCCGCAAAAGATCGGGCCGCGAAGGTGTCTCCCCCACCTCCACGGCCCGTTTGCTTCTTTTTGTCTCTAGCAACCAGCAGCCGTTGGCACCTGCCAGCGCGAGACGCTGATCCGCAAAGCAACCGTGGTGCCAATGTGGGCGCCAGTGAACCGCCCTGAATCTCTCGCGAATTTTGAACCTGACGTCAAGATGGAGCGGACGCGCGCACCCCCGTATGTCCTGCATTCAGACATGCCCCAGGCGAGCGATCAGCCCACGCCGTGGAACTCCGTTTCCCTCTCCCGGGCCGCGCTCCCTCTGACGATCACCTCGGCACACGCGTTGCTTCGACGTCCCGCCGGGGGGACTGCATTTGGGGAAACGATGGGCTGGCCTGGGGGTCGTGTGTCTGGCGTCGGCGGGGCTGATCTACGCGTGCGCGGGCTCCCCGCAGCCTCCAGGACAGGGCCAGGGCGATGGCGGCGGCAATCACCCGCAGCCGGACGGGGGAACGACCACGCCGCCTCCGCCGCCACCACCACCACCGCCGCCGCCGCAGGAGATCGGCGCCGGCCCGTGGCCAACGGACGCGGTGAAGAACTACTCGTCGTCGTATCGACTGGGCCCCATCCAGAGCGCCGGCCTCGATGACGGCTTCAACCTCTGGGTGCTCTCCGGCCACCGCGTCGGCGTGCTGAAGCCGGGCGACGCCTCGCCTACCTGGAGCGAGGACCTGGGCCAGGCGGGCCATGGCTTCACCTCGTCCGTCATCTGCGGCGGCCGCCCCGGGCAGGCCTTCGTGGGCTACGTGACCACGGACCCGGGCACCACGCCGGACAACCCGAACTACGAGCCCAACGGCTTCCGGCGCTGGCAGCCGTCCGCCGGAGACCTCGACTCCGTCGTCATCGGCGGGGACGGCGCGCCCACCCTCGAGGAGCACATCAGCCTCTACAACTCCAACGACCTCCACTGGAACGAGGCCGCCTCCGTCCTCACCTGCCTGAAGGTGGTGCGCGGCCCGGCCGCCGGGGACGTCTTCACCGGCGACAACCACGGCGTGGCCCGCCTCCGCGCCTCCAACTGCGAGCCCAGCTACGCCTTCCAGCCGCGCCACCAGGGCTACAAGACCTGCTACGCGGACCACCGCCACCCGGCCTGGTACGCGAACAAGGCCACCGGCGAGTGGGTCCCCGACGAGAGCGCTTGCTCCTTCAACGGCGGCTCCATCGAGTGCCGGGTGATGGTGGGCTACAACTACGCGCTCGGCGTCGCGGTGAACGGCGACATCCTCGCCGCCAACAACTACAAGTTCGGGATCTCCCTCACCCTGCCGGAGCCGGGGTTGGATCAGTGGCACCAGTTCACCCAGGAGCCCTGGCGCCTGGAGTTCTACGTCCCCGAGTTGAACGGGATGGAGACCCCGGATTACTGGCGCGGCTTCACCCAGGCGCGGGACGGCTTCTTCTACCTGGGCTCGAAGGATTTCGGCCTGTGGCAGCTCACCGCCACGCCGCGCCCGGACGGCATCCACTACGGGCCGTCGTTCGCCAAGGTCTCCGGCGCGCCCTCTGAAGCCATCTCCGCGCTGGTGGGCACCGACGACGGCTCGGTGTTCGTTGGCACCGACGGCGCCGGGCTGTGGCGGATGACGCCCGGCAAGACCTTCGAGCAGGTCGCCGGGGTCGGCGGAGCGCGGGTGCGGATGCTGGCCTACGACCCGCGCTTCACGCCGACCATGCTGCTGGTCCTCACCGACGCAGGGCTGTTCGTCCTGCGCGGGTGGTGACCGGCTCCTCGGGCTACTTCGGCGACGGCGGGTTGACCACCGCGTGCTCGAACAGCGCGGTGGCCAGCGGGACGGAGAGCGAATTCACGTTCGACACCCGGATGCCCGCGTCGGAGATGGCGTAGACGAAGTCATCCGCCATCACGCTGCGCGACACCCACGGTCGCCAGTACCACGTCCACTGGTTGTACGAGCTGCTCATGTACACGTCGCCCATGTCCAGCGAGCCCTTCGCCGTGAAGCCCGACGCCGGGTCCACGCCGAACACGCGCAGGTCGCTGGTGTACCAGTCCCAGTAGTTGCCGCTGCCGTTGCCGGTGTAGTCCCAGAACGGGATGGCCAGCAGCTTCTTCGCGCCGAAGTAGTTGAACGCGTGCGGGTCCCACAGCGCCTGGCTCCAGCCGTAGGCGGTACCCACCAACTGGGTGAACGCCTCGCGCGGGTGAGCGAAGTCGCTCACGTCGTAGAGGCTGAGCCGGATGCGATTCCCTTGCCAGCCCTGCCCGGTCGGGTCGGTGTAGAGGCCCAGCGCGAGGATGGTGTTGGCGTCGATGGGGTGCAGGTACGAGGAGAAGCCGGGGACCTGCAACTCGCCCACCTGGGTCGGGTTCGCCGGGTCGGACAGGTCGAAGGTGAAGAACGGGTCGGTCTGGCGGGCGGTGACCACGAAGCCCTTGTTCCCGATGAAGCGGGCGCTGCGGATGGCCTCGCCGGCGCCGATCTCCGCGCTGCGGCCCACCACCTCCAGCTTCCCGGCTCGCTCGCCCAGCACCGACACGCGGTTGGTGGTGTCCATCACCCCCCACAGGTTCTGCGGGTTGTTCGGGTCCGCGCGGCGGGTGGCGATGGTGGTGGCCACGCGGAAGAAGCCGTCCGCGCTCTCGTCCATCGCGTACTGGTCGACGATGTGCCCTTCCACGCCGCCCGAGGCCACATAGCGCGCGTCGCTGGGGTCAGTGAGGTCGAACTTGTGGATGTACGTGTAGTCCTGCTGCCCCGGCTCCGGCCACCACCACCAGTGCCCGGAGGCCACGTACAGCGCGCCCTGGGAGGCGTAGATCTCCCCCGGCTCGGCGATGACCGAGGTCCGCCGGAGCGGCGGCGCGCCCCCGTTGGCCGCGACGGCCGCGGCGCCGAGGTTGATCGTCCCCACCGTGGTGATGCCCAGCTTGGTGGGCGCGTTGGTCTTGTGGAACTCGCCGCACGAGTAGCCCAGGTCGTGGGTCACGCCGCCGGCGTCCCGGTAGAACGAGTGCGGCAGCCACTGGTCGATGGTGGCGGCGCGGATGGCGCGCTCGTTCTGCGCCTCCAGGGCGTCCAGTGCGCGCACCCAGAGGTCGTGGTCCTGCGAGAAGGCCTGGTCGTAGTCCGGCCAGAACTTCACGCCGGGCGGGTAGCGGAAGCTGTCCGCCAGCACCATCCGCACCGAATCCCCCATCCGCCGCGAGTTGGTGTAGCTCCCCGGCTGGAAGAACTCGCCGGTCACGCGCGGCGCGGTCATGTCGCTCACGTCCACCACGGTCACCTTGGTGGTGTTGCCGTAGTAGTAGCCGCACCACATGGGCGCGCAGACCATGTCGGCCACCGTCCGGTCCGCGAACGGGTACGGGTACCAGATGGTGGAGAAGACGAGGACGGTGTTTCCGTCCAGGTACATCTCCCGCGGCCACCCTTCCAACTGCAGCTTGCCGGTGCCGTGCAGCTGGTCCGCGGGCCAGCTCTGGTTCAGGTAGAGCGTGTCGCCGGAGAGGACGAAGATCCGCGTCCCGTCGTTCTTGACGAAGTCCGCCTCGTCCACGCCCGCCACCTGGGTGTTGGTGGTGGTGTACGCGGACGGGCCGGAGGGCGCGGACGGGGCGCCGGCGCCGTAGGCGTCCAGCTCGCGCAGGCCCCAGTAGTACCAACCCTGCTTCTCGATCTCGAGCTGCGCGCGCATGTCGAGGACGGCGTTGTCCTCGATGTACTGCTCCAGCTGCCCACAGCCGTCGAAGGCCTCCAGCGCGACGCGGTCCTGGATGCCCTGGTTGGGCGGGATGCCGTTGCTGCACCCGGCGACGACCACGGCTCCAAGGAGGTATCTGACGATTCGCATGAGCCGCCGCCTGTGCTTCCCGTGTGCCAGCCCGGGGCCGCCCCCGCGCACGGGATTCCGGGGGGTTGCGCGGCGAGCGCTCTCAGAAACCTGAGGACCGTCAGTCTTTCGCGCCGCTCAGCAGCTTGTTGAAGCGCTTGGAGATCTCCGCCATCTGCTCCGGGCTCCCGGCGCGCAGGGCGGCGCGGCCCAGGTCCAGGAGCGAGCGGACGGACGCCACGGCCGAGGTGGCCTCGGGGCTGGGGTTCTCGTCCGCGCTCCGCTGGAGCAGCTTGGCCAGCTTCTCCGCGCGTTCCAGCAGGCGGCTGAAGTTCTCCGCCGCCTGCTCCCGCGCGCCCTGCTCCGCCACCACCGCGTAGTCGCCCTCCTCGCGCTTGAGCTTGTCCACCTCACCCTTCTGCAGCTCGGTGCGGGAGTCGATGCGGATGGAGCGCTCCTGCCCGGTGGTGATGTCCCTGGCGTGGACGCTGATCGTGCCGTCCACGGTCAGCTCGAAGGTGACCTCGATGGGGCTGTCCGCCCGCGCGCCGCCCTGGAGGTCCTTGAGCGACAGCTCGCCCAGCTTGCTGCAGTCCACCACCTTGTCGCCCTCGCCCTGGAAGACGGGGATGCGCGCCTCCGTCTGGCCCATGCGTCCGGGGAGGAAGGTCTCGCGGGTGGAGACCGGGATGCTGGTGTTCTTCTGGATGAGCCGCCGCACCTTGCCGCCCAGCACGCCCACGCCCAGCGAGTGCGAGGCCACGTCGATCAGCAGGGCCGTCCCGCCCTGGTCTCCCAGCTCCGAGGCGTGGACGGCGGCGCCCAGCGCCACCACCTCGTCCGGGTTCATGGCGGTGTTGGGCTGCTTGCCGAAGAAGTCCTGCACCAGGCGCCGGATCATCGGCACCCGCGTCATCCCGCCCACCAGCAGCACCTGGTCCAGCTGCGAGGGCGAGAGCTGGGACTCCTTCATCACCTGCTCGCAGACCGCCAGGCAGCGCTTGCTGAACGACTCCGAGAGCTGCTCGAAGAACTGCCGGGTGAGCGAGGTGTTCAGCTCGGTGAACTTCTTGGCCTGGAGGTGATCGCCCAGGTCGACCACGGAGATGTACGCCTCCTGGTGGTCGGTGAGCGTCCGCTTGGCGCGCTCGCCGGCGACCTTGAGGTGCTGCATGGAGATGACGTCCTTGCTCACCTGCTGGCGCAGCGACTCCGGGACCTGCGCCAGGAGCCACTGGGCGATGGCGCTGTCGAAGTCCTCGCCGCCCAGCCGCGGGTCGCCGCCGGTGGCGCGCACCTGGAACACGCCGCGCTCCACCTCCAGGATGGACACGTCGAAGGTGCCGCCGCCCAGGTCGAACACCAGCGTGCGGCCCTCGAACTTCTGCTGCAGGCCGTAGGCGATGGCGGCGGCGGTGGGCTCGTTGACGATGCGCAGGACCTCCAGTCCCGCGATGGCGGCGGCCTCCTTGGTGGCCTGGCGCTGCCCGTCGTCGAAGTTGGCGGGGACGGTGATGACCGCCTTGGTGACCGAGCGCCCGAAGTACACCTGCGCGTCCAGCTTCAGCTCGCCCAGCACCATGGCGGAGATCTGCGGGAGCGGCATGATCCGCCCGGCGATCTGCACGCGCACCTCGCCGTTGGGCCCCGCCACCAGCGGGTAGGGCACCACCGCCTTGGCCTCCTGGGCGAGCTGCTCCGACCAGCGCCGGCCGATGAAGCGCTTGGTGGCATACGCCACGTTTTCGGGGATCTCCTCCAGGAGCAGCCGCGCCGCCTCGCCCACCACGCGCTCGCCGGTGCGCGTGAAGGCGATCATGGAGGGGGTCAGCCGCAACCCCGCCCGGTTGGGGATGATGCGGGGACGGCCTTCCTCCATGACGGCGACGGCGCTGTAGGTCGTTCCGAGGTCGATGCCGATGACCGGCTCGCGCATGGCTCCCCCGCGTCCCGCCGCATCATCAGGCCACCCGGCGAAAGGACCAAGCTGAGATCACCTCGCGTCCCCGGCGCGGCCCCCGTGCATCAGCCTGGCTCATGGGTCGACCCGAGCGGAGGCCCTCCACCTACATCCTCCGTTTGCTGTACGCAGTGCGGCTGTGCTAACGCGGGCCGCCGCCATGGTGAACGTGTCCATCGCGAGGCGCTACGCCCGCGCGTTGCTCGAGGTCGCCGTCGAGGCGAAGACCCTCGAGAAGACCACCGAACAGCTGACCTCCTTCGCCCAGGTGCTCCAGAAGAACCAGGACCTGGCGGACATCCTCCTCAACCCGGCCTTCACCCGCCCGCAGCGGTCCGCCGTGGTGGAGGCGCTGTTCAAGGCCGCCGGGGGCCTCACCCCCGAGGTCTCCAACCTGATGCGGCTCCTGGTGGACCGCGGCCGCCTGGGCTATCTCCCCGACATCGCCCGCGTTTTCCTGGAGATGGCGGATCAGCGGGTTGGCGTGGTTCGCGGGAAGATTACCTCCGCGGTGCCGCTGCCGCCGGAGTCGGTGCAGGGTCTCCAGCAGGCGCTGGAGAAGATCACCCAGCGGAAGGTGAGCCTGGCGACGAACGTGGACCCCCGCGTCCTGGGTGGGGTCTCCGCGCAGGTGGGCTCGGTCGTGTACGACGGCACGCTCCGCAGCCAACTGGACGAGCTCAAGCGCACGCTGAGCCAGCGGTAGAGCGGCCCCTGAGGTGTGGGTGGACAGTCACGGTCCTTGCGCGCCACGATTTGTGGTTTGATGCAGCCCGCCAGGAGGGTTCGTGGCTGAGGCCTCACCCAAGGACGTGACCATGGCCATGAACGACCCGCTGTGCGGGCGCGTTCTCAACGGCCGCTTCAGCATCCTGGAGCCCATTGGTTCCGGAGGGATGGGGAAGGTCTACAAGGCCATCCAGGCGCCCCTGGACCGGATGGTGGCCATCAAGGTCCTCCACCCGCAGTTCTCCTCCAACAACCGCGACCCGGGCTTCGTGAAGCGGTTCGTGCTGGAGGCCAGCCTCACCTCCAAGCTGCGACATCCGAACACGGTCACCGTCATCGACTACGGGCAGACCGAGGACGGGATCTTCTACATCGCGATGGAGTACCTGGAGGGCCAGTCGCTGGCGGAGATCCTCTCCAAGCAGGGCGCGCTGGCGTGGCAGCGGGCGCTCCACATCGGGCAACAGGTCTGTCGCTCCCTGCGCGAGGCGCACCGCTTCGGCATCATCCACCGGGACCTCAAGCCGGCGAACGTGATGCTGCTGGACGAGGCGGACCACGACCTGGTGAAGGTGCTGGACTTCGGCCTGGTGAAGTCGTTCGTGGGGGACGGCAGCACCCCGGACGTCGAGCCGGACTCGAAGATCACCCAGGCGGGGATGCTGCTCGGGTCGCCGCAGTACATGTCGCCGGAGCAGGCCCGCAACCACTCCGACCCGCGGTCGGACGTGTACTCGTTCGGGGTGCTGGTCTACGAGATGATCGCCGGTCGGCCGCCGTTCATGGCCAAGGACTACCTGGAGGTGATCGTCAAGCACCTCAAGGAGCCACCGGCTCCGTTCCACACCGCGCGCCCGGACCTCTCCATCCCGATGGAGGTGGAGGACCTGGTCTTCCGGTGCCTGGAGAAGGACCCGGCGCACCGCTTCCAGTCCATGGATGAGATCCTGGAGGCGCTCCGCGGCCTGGGCGCGGCCGGCGTGCAGAACAGCTTCGGGGGCGACTCGCGCTCCGGCGTGACCTCGATTCCGGGCATCGCCGCCGGCCCCACGCCGCCGCCCATCCCGGGCGGGCAGCTGCGCGACCTCACCCCGCGGCCGCAGCAGCAGGGCGGCGCCTACACGCCTCCGCCGATGCCCGCCGGGACGCCGCCGCCGTACGGGGGGCGCCCGTCGCTGGGCGGAGTGCCCACGCCGATCTCCACCCCGGGCATGCGCCGGCCGCCGACGCAGCCTGGGATGCGCAACCCGCTGGCGCAGTCGCAGTCGCAGCAGCCGTTCGGGGTCCCCGCGCCCTTCCTCCCGGAGGAGCCGGAGACGCAGCGGTCCGGCTCGGGGGCGGTACCGAACAACGGCGAGGGCGGGACCAACGTCTTCGCCGCCAGCATGCAGCCGTCGTCCGGCGCCAACCGGATGAAGCTGGTGGCCGGTGGCGTCGGCGTGGCGCTGGTGCTCTTCCTGGCGTTCTGGCTGCTCACGCGGCCCAACAAGGAGCCCGTGCAGCCCGGTCCCGCGCCCGGTCCGGGAACGTCGGCCACCGCGACGCCGCAGCCGGGGACCACGCCCGCTCCGACTCCGCCGACGACGACACCAGCCACTGCCGCGGCCGCCAAGCCGGTGAAGTTCCGCGTCATCACCGAGCCCGCCAAGGCGCAGATCTTCTACGGCGCGAAGATGATGGGCGAGACGCCGGTGGAGTTCGAGGTGAACTCGGACAAGCCGGACGGCACCGTCACCATCGACCTGGTGCTCATCCTCGACGGGTACTTCCCGCAGCCGGTGACCGCCGGCGGGTCGGGCGTGGTGATCATCACCCAGCGGATGCAGAAGCGCACCGGGACGCCGCAGGCCGGGGTCTTCCGCCCCGTCTCGGGCGTCCTGCCGAAGAAGGGCGGCAAGCGCCCGACGGACGATCCGTACGACGGGAAATTCGAAGCGCCCGAGCTGATGGTCGAGGCGCCCCTGCCGCCGAAGGAGAAGGAAAAGGAGAAGGCGATCGACCTCGCGAAGCCCCCCGAGCCCGCGCCGGTCGCCACCACCGTCACGCCGCCGGCGCCTCCGCCACCCGCTCCCATTCCCGCCGCCACGCCGGCCCCCGCGGGCGTGGTCCAGTTCGACAGCACGACGATGAACCGGCCGGTGGTGATCGAGAAGGGCAAGCCGCTCGCCTACACGCAGGAGGCGCTCCACAACCGCGTGGAAGGGACGATGATCGTCAAGTGCATCATCGCCACCAACGGGCGGGTGGAGAACTGCCGCTTCATCAAGACCCTGCCGTACATGGAGAAGGCGGTCCTCGACGCGCTCACCAGCCGCACCTACAAGCCTCTCACGCAGGGTGGCAAGGCGGTGTCGGTGGACTACGTGTTCGAGGTCAAGCTGAAGCTCCCCACCGAGCTGTAGCCCGCCTCATCCAACCCCTCGGTTTCCCTTGACGTCGCTCGTTGCGCTCCGCGCCGTCCGCTGCTAGGACCGCCGGCCCATGGAAATCCGCGCCGACGAGATCAGCAGAATCATCCGCGAGCAGATCAAGGACTACGGCAAGAAAGTCCAGGTGGCCGAGACCGGCACCGTCCTCGCGGTGGGCGACGGCATCGCGCGCGTGTACGGCCTGGAGGGCGCGCTCTCCGGCGAGCTGGTGGAGTTCAACAACGGCGTGAAGGGCCTGGTCCTCAACCTGGAAGAGGACAACGTGGGCGTCGCCATCATGGGCGAGTTCCGCAACATTCGCGAGGGCGACACCTGCAAGCGCACCCAGCAGATCGCCTCGGTCCCGGTGGGGCCGGCGCTGCTGGGCCGCGTGGTGAACGCGCTGGGCGAGCCGGTGGACGGCAAGGGCGCCATCGCCGCCACCGAACAGCGGCGCCTGGAGATCAAGGCCCCCGGCATCGTGAAGCGGAAGTCGGTGCACGAGCCGCTGCAGACCGGCCTGAAGGCGCTGGACGCGCTGGTGCCCATCGGCCGCGGGCAGCGCGAGCTGATCATCGGCGACCGCCAGACCGGCAAGACCGCGGTGGCGGTGGACACCATCATCAACCAGAAGGGCAAGAACTGCTTCTGCTTCTACGTCGCCATCGGGCAGAAGCAGTCCACCGTGGCGCAGGTGGTGGAGAAGCTGAACAAGCACGGCGCCATGGAGTACACGACGGTGGTCGCGGCCAACGCGTCCGACCCGGCGCCGATGCAGTTCTTCGCGCCGTACACCGGCGTGACCATGGGCGAGTACTTCCGCGACAACAAGCAGCACGCGCTCATCGTCTACGACGACCTCTCCAAGCAGGCGGTGGCGTACCGCCAGCTCTCGCTCTTGCTCCGCCGGCCGCCGGGCCGCGAGGCGTACCCGGGCGACGTGTTCTACATCCACTCCCGCCTGCTGGAGCGCGCCGCCAAGCTGTCCGACGCCGAGGGCGCCGGGTCGCTTACCGCGCTCCCCATCATCGAGACGCAGGCCGGCGACGTGTCCGCGTACATCCCCACCAACGTCATCTCCATCACCGACGGGCAGATCTTCCTGGAGACGGACCTCTTCTTCGCCGGCGTCCGCCCGGCGATCAACGTCGGCCTCTCCGTGTCCCGCGTGGGGTCGGCGGCGCAGATCAAGGCGATGAAGCAGGTGGCCGGGTCGATGAAGCTGGACCTGGCGCAGTACCGCGAGCTGGCGGCCTTCGCCCAGTTCGGCTCCGACCTCGACAAGGCCACCCAGGAGACGCTGGCCCGCGGCGAACGCCTGGTGGAGTTGCTCAAGCAGGGCCAGTACGAGCCGATGCCGGTGGAGAAGCAGGTGATGCAGATCTACGCGGCGACCAACAAGGACGACGCGCAGAAGCGCGGGTGGATCCGCCACGTCGACGCGCGCGAGGTCACCCGGTGGGCGAAGGAGTTCCTGGAGTTCGTGGACGCCCGCTACCCGGAGCTGCCCAGGGCCATCGCCGACAAGAAGGAGCTGACGGCGGAGATCAAGCCCCAGCTCAACAAGGCGCTGGCGGAGTTCAACGAGACCTGGAAGTAGCGCGGTTGGGGCGGGGTCACTTCCCGCCGGCCTGGATCACGTCGATGACGGCCTGGAGGTTGCGCCCTCGCAGGTGCTCCGGGTTGAGCTTGAACAGCTTGTCGAGCTGGACCTGCGCCTCCTCCAGTCGCCCGTCCATCTGGAGGTAGAGGGCGTAGTCGTAGAGGGCGTCCTGGTTGGTCGGATCGCGCTCGATGCGGCGCTTCATCTTCGTCTCCAGCGAGTCCGCCGGCGGCGGCGCCTCGACGGAGGGGCAGGCGCCGGCCCATTCGTCCTCCACCGTGCGCAGCGAGAGCGGCACCTTGCCCTGGAGGGCGTTCACGACGAGCTGGGCGGTCTTGCGGTCGTCGCACGCGCCCAGCACGGTGACCAGCCGCCCCGGCTTGAGGCCCGGGACGTCGTCCGACTTCATCACCTTGGGATAGCCGGCGGCGGCGCGGACGCCGTTCACCGCCTCGGTGCGGAGGAGCTGCACGGCGCGGCTGTTCTGGGCACCGTCCGCCACCAGGATGAGCTCGGCGGCCGGGGCGGAGGCGGAGAGGGCGCAGAGGAGGAGCGCGGCCCGCATGGTGGGGAAGAGAGTACCATCCGCGGGCCATGACTCGTTGCTCGCTCCTGCTGGTGCTGGCGCTCGCCGCCGGCTGCTGCCGCCAGGCCTGGAACGCCTTCCCGATGAGCACGCCGCCGGACCGGCAGTGCCACATGGGCAGCGTCCACGGGCACGACCTCTACGTCTGGAACTGCGCCCAGGGGCAGAAGGTGGTCATCGGCCGGTACAGCGCGGAGATGTCCTGCGGCGCGCCGGAGAAGCAGACGGCCGCCTGCGGGGCCTTCACGCCGTTGGAGGCGCAGTACCACCTGGACACCGGCGCGGCGTGCCCGCCCATGCCGTCCGGCGGGCAGTGGCAGGTGAAGTAGCGGGACGTATCTTTTCCGGGGCCGTCTACGTTCTTCGGGCATGACCACCCCGAACGAACCTTCACTGCCCCGGACGGTCCAGACCTCGTGGCACGGCTTCCTGGAGACGTACGAGCCGCTGAGGACCGACCTCTACCGCTACTGCCGCCACCTCACCCGGAGCCCCTGGGACGCGGAGGACCTGGCGCAGGACGCGCTGGCTCGCGCCTTCGTCACCCTGGGGCAGATGGGCCACGCGCCGCCCAGCCCGCGGGCGTGGCTGTTCAAGGTGGCGTCGAACCTGTGGATCGACCGGCTGCGGCGGGCGCGGCGGGAGGAGGTCGGCGGGGTCGTCGCCGGCGCGACCGCGGGCGATGACCCTCGGGGCGCGCGGGAGGCGGCCGGGACGCTGATCGGCCAGCTCTCGCCGCGGGAGCGGGCGGCGGTGGTGCTCAAGGACGTGTTCGACCTCTCGCTGGAAGAGGCGGCGGACGTGTTGTCCACCACGGTGGGGGCGGTCAAGGCGGCCCTGCACCGGGCGCGGGGGAAGCTGGTGGAGGCGCCGGCGGAGGAGCCGAGCGCGCCGCGGCCGGCGGTGCTGGATGCGTTCTGCGAGGCGTTCAACGCCGGGGACATCGACCGGGTGGCGGCGCTGCTGCTGGACACCTCGAGCGTGGAGGTGGTGGGGGCCACCACGCAGTACGGCCCGGAGGCGGCGAAGCGGACCGTGCTGTACGGGATGCTGTTTGGCGTCCAGCGGATGGTCGCGGCGGGCGGCGGCGGCATCCACGCGCCCTTCATGCAGGGCCTCCTGCCGAAGGCGCCGCGGGTGGAGGCGCGCGTCCACCGCGGCTCGTGGGTCCTGCTGCACTGGTACGCGCATCAGGACGGCGAGGCGGTCCGCGGGCTCACCCGCATCGAGCCCGACGGAGACCGGGTGTCGCGGCTGCAGAACTACTATTTCACCCCCGACCTCATCGCCGAGGTCTGCGGCGAGCTCGGGGTGCCCTCCCGGCTCAACGGCTCCCGCTGGTGGTCCGAGGCAGCTCACCTCCCCCGATGAGCGGGCGCTGACTTTGGTCTGCGGTCGGTCTCACTCCGAGATGCGCGGCATCGGGTACTGGCGGGCCGGGTCCAGCGCCTGCGCGTAGGGGCTGTTCCAGGTGTCGGCGAAGAACTGCTCCAGCCGCTGCGGGAGCGCGCCGCCCTCGATGATCAGCCCCACGTTGCGGCTCTCGTAGAAATAGTCGCGCTCCCAGTTCGCCGTCCCCACCCACGCCGCGCGCCCGTCCACCACCAGGTACTTGGCGTGCGCCACCCGCGCGAACGGGATGAAGCCGCCCGACCACGGGGGGATGGCGACCAGCTTCACCGTCAACCCCGGCGGCGCGTGCAGCGCCTTCAACCCCTCCAGCACCGCCGGCCGCTGGCTCCACTCGGAGACCATCAGCTCCACCTTCACCCCGCGCTTCGCCGCCCGCTGCAGCGCCTCCTCCAGCTCCGGGAAGCGCTCCTTCCCCCGCGCCCGGTACGTCAGCACCTGCACCCGCACGTCCTTCTTCGCCGAGTCGATCAGCGCCACCAGCCGCGGCAGGCCCCACAGCGCCTCGTCCGGCAGCCACCCCTTCGGCTCCGCCACCAGCGTCAGCTTCGCGTCCCCCGCCTGCACCGGGAACGCCGCCGCCGCCACCGTCCTCACCCGCGCCGCCGGCTCCCCGCCGCCCGCCAGCGCCCAGTCCGTCTCGAACACGTCCTCCAGCGCCTGCACCACCTGCGGCTGCGACACCCGCACGCCCAGCTCCTGGATGTGCTCCAGCGAGCGCCAGTCGAAGTTCTGACTCCCCAGGTACGCCCGCGCCCGGTCCACCACGAAGTACTTGGCGTGGAGGATGCCCCCCATCAGCCGCTTCACGTCGTACCGGCGCACCGTGACGTTGGGCAGCGCCGACAGCCGGTCCAGCGTCTCCGGGTACGTCTTGTAGAACTTCTCCTCCGCCAGCACCCGCACCTTCACGCCGCGCCCGGCCGCCGCCTCCACCGCCTTCAGCACCGGCTCCAGCCGCTTCCCCTTCGCGTCGCTCACGTAGAACTGCGCGATGTCCAGGCTCTTCTGCGCCGAACCCACCAGCTCCGGCCAGACGTCCTTGGCGTCCGCGATGTCGGCGTGGTCCAGCGACGTCTCCACCGGCGCCGTCTCCACCAGCGACACCGGGGGCACCGCGGGGGGAGCCGGAGCCACGGCCGGCGACCCGGCGAGGAACAGCGCCGCGGCGGTCCACAGCGCCGCGCGCGTCACGGCGGCGGCTCAGCAGAAGGCGCCGGCGCCACCAGCTTCAGCTCCCCCGCCACCGTCACCCTCGGCTCCACCACCTTCCCGCAGTGCGGGCACGCCGCATGGTTGGAGCGCGACCGGGCCAGGTTGAGAAACGCCACCGCCACCGCGAAGGCGATCGCCCCCACCGCGATGAACAGCCACTTCGCCGCCGGCGCCTGCTCGGCCAGCGACAGGTCGTCGCGGACCACCATGCACACGGACGCCTGGCGCGCCAGGAGCAGGGACAACACGCCCAGCAGCATCGAGGACACCGCCCACAGCACCAGGTGCATCCGGTGCGTGGTGGAGGTCATCGCCGTCGCCCTCCGCGCGCCCGCTACCGCGACCCGCCGCCCTTGGGGGCCGGCTCCGGCGCCTTGCCGTCCTTGGGCTTCTCCGGGGCGGGCGCGGGCGGTTGCGGCACCCACTTCGGCTCCGCATCCAGCTTCTCGCGCATCGCGAGCGCCTCCGGCGTGCCCCGCATCTTGATCAGCGACTGGATGTAATAGGTCAGCGCCCAGAGGTTCTCCTCCGGGAGGTTGCCCTTCCACGTCGGCATCGCCGCGCCGTTCACGCCCGCGCCGATGGTCCGGTAGAGGTCCTCGCGCTGCGCCTCGGCGGTGTACGCCTTCCCGTCCACCATCGTCTCGAGGGGGTAGGCGGTCTTCACCTTGTGGTACAGGAAGTCCGGTGGGAGCTGCTGGGCGGTCTTGGTGGGCTCGCCCTTCTCGTTCGCCTCCAGCGCGTACTCCGTCTCGCGCAGCGAGGTCCGGTACATCTCCTCCGCGAAGTCCTCCGCCGGCGACCCGGTGACCTTCTTCATCAGGTCGGAGATCTCCTGGCGCGGCGCGTACGACGCGTGGCACCCGGAGCACCCGGCGTGGCCCTCGGCCGCCACGTGGTAGACCTCCTTGCCGCGGGCGATGGCCTCCTGCTCCTTGTCCTTCCACGGGTCCGGGGTGATCTCGATGGGCGCCCCCGGCTCCTCCTCCTGCCACTTGGTGGAGAGCGTCTTGATGTACGCGATGAGGTACTTCCGCTCCACCGGCGGGACGTCCCATTGCAGCATGGGCGTGCCGTTCAGACCGCGGCGGATGGTGCGGTCCAGCGCGTCGTCCACCGGCAGCGACCCGGCGGCCACCCCGCCGAACTTGAAGATGCCCTGCTGGAAGTTGCGCGGCGGCGGCCGCATCGCCAGCGAGGCCGGCCCGTGCCCGTCGCCCTTCTCGCCGTGGCAGCCGTAGCAGTACAGCATGAACGCCTCGAACCCGTGGTTCAGCGTCACCGGGTCCAGCGTCTTGCCGCCCGCCAGCTTGTACGGCTCGTGGAACTCCTTGCGGTAGCGGTCCGGGTCCTTGCACCCGGTCACACCGGTCACCACCAGGGCCAGCGCCAGGGCCAGCGCCCCCAGAGACCGCTCGGCGGACATGACTCCCTCCCTCACGGCGAACCTCACATCACGAAGATGGTGACGAACATCAGGGCCCAGACCGCGCCCACGAAATGCCAGTACAGCCCCCACAACCGGACGGGCAGGTGGCTCGACGCGCCGTACTTCCCCATCAGCGCCCGAGCCGCCACGTACCCCACGCCGAAGATGCCCACCACCGCGTGCGCGGCGTGCAGCCAGGTGAGCCCGTAGAACACCGACGAGTACGGCCCCGCGGACCACGGCGTCAGGTCCCGCATGTACATCAGCCGCCACAGCACGCCCTGCAGCCCCACGAAGAGCGCGCCCAGGAGCGCCGCGCCCAGGAGCCACGCCCACGCCCTCCGGTCCTTCGCCCGCACCCGCCGCACCCCGAGCTGGTAGCTGGCGGAGCTGAGCAGGAGCACCAGCGTGTTCCCCAGCGGGAGCTTCCACGGCAACGGCGCCACGCCCACCGGCGGCCAGGAGGTGAGCCGCGCCCGCATGAACCCGTAGGCGAGGAAGAACGCGGCGAACATCATCGACCACGCGCCCAGGAAGAGGACCATGCCCATCATGGCGGTCGTCTCTTGCCGCGCCCCGGAGGGCCGGTAGCGGACCGGTTCTGCCATGGGCTGGATGATCGCCTCCGCCACGGTTGCGCGCCTAGCTGGGCTTCAGCGCCGGGGTGTTCACGCCGGCGGGCAGCTCTTCCGACTGCCCCGCCCAGTCCCGCCCGGTGGCCTTCTTGACCTCCGGGTTGGCCAGCTCGTGCGGGCCGCGGTAGACGGTGGGGACCGGGTTGTAGTTGTAGTGCGCCGGCGGGGACGAGGCGTTCGTCCACTCCAGCGTGGTGGCGTTCCACGGGTTCTGCTCCGCCTTGGGCCCGGAGAACATGCTGCGGAAGAAGTTGATGATGAAGGGGATCTGGAACGCCGCCAGCAGGAACGCCGCGTAGCTGGTGAGCTGGTTCGCGGTGAGCAGGTGCTTGAGGTAGGTGTACTGGTACGGGTCGTAGAGGCGGCGTTGCTGGCCGGAGAAGCCGACCACCAGCTGCCCGCTGAACACCAAGACGATGAACGTCACCGACCCCCAGAAGTGCACCTTGCCCAGCGTCTCGTTCATCTGGCGGCCGAACATCTTCGGGAACCAGTAGTAGAGGCCGGAGAAGCTCCCCAGGAACGCCGCCGCCGCCATCGTCAGGTGGAAGTGGCCCACCACCCACATGGTGTCGTGCAGGTAGATGTCCGTGGCGATGGTGCCCAGGTACAGGCCGGTGAGCCCGCCCAGGCCGAACACGAACACCGTCCCCACCGCGAAGAGCATGGGCGTGGGGAAGCGGTTCGACCCGTGCCACATGGTGTGGAGCCAGTTGAGGAACAGCACCTCCGCCGGCACCGAGATGATCAGCGTGAAGGTCATGAACCCCTTGCCCAGCAGCGGGTTCATGCCGGTGAGGAACATGTGGTGGCCGTAGACGACGGCCGACAGCACGGTGACGGCCACCATGGACCAGACGGTCCCCGCGTACCAGTACGCCGGCTTGCGCGAGAACATGGGGATGATGTCCGAGATGATCCCCCACGCCGGGAGGATGAGGATGTAGACCTCCGGGTGGCCGAAGATCCAGAACAGGTGCTGGAAGAGGAGCGGGTCACCGCCGCCCTTCACGCCCGCCGCGCCGGCGACGAAGAACTGGGTGCCGAAGGCGCGGTCCAACAGGAGCAGCAGCGCCGCCGACCCGAGCACCGGAACGAACAGCACGTTGAGGACAGCGGTCAGCCACATGCCCCACACGTTGAGCGGCAGGCGCATCCACGTCATCCCAGGCGCGCGGAGGCGGATGACGGTGGTGACGTAGTTGACGCCGCCCATGATGGTAGCCACGCCGGTGACGAACACCGCGGCGACCACCAACGTCTGCCCCAGGCCCGGCGTCCCCACGTTCGTCGAGAGCGGCGCGTACGTCGTCCACCCCGCGGCCGCCGTCCCCAACTGCACGAAGAAGGAGGAGACGATCAGCACACCGGAGATGGCGAACGTCCAGTACGACATCAGGTTCAGCCGCGGGAAGCACATGTCCTGCGCGCCGATCTGCAGCGGCAGGGTGTAGTTCCCGAAGCAGCCGATCATGAAGGGCGTGATCGCCCAGAAGATCATGATCAGCCCGTGCATGGTGAAGATGGACTGGTAGTTGGCCGGGGTGATGATCCCCTCGGACCGGGAGAGGAAGACGCCCAGGATGGGCACCTTCTCCCCGGGGAAGGCCCACTGCCAGCGGATCATCATCGCCAGCGTGCCGCCGAAGGCGAGGAAGAACAGGCCGGTCCACAGGAACTGCTTGGCGATGACCTTGTGGTCGGTGGAGAAGAGGTACTTGCCCCAGAACGTGGTGGGCTCGGGGTGGACGTGCGGCGCGCGCGCGACGGTCGAGGTATCCATGGCGTCCCCTAGTACTTCTTCCAGTCCCAGCCCCAGTGCGCCGCGCCGTCGTTGGCGTCGAACGCCCGCTGGCCGTTCACCGAGGCCTCCTTCAGCCACTTCTGGAACTCTTCCTTCGAGACCACGCTGAGCAGGCCCTTCATCTTGTAGTGGTGCGTGCCGCAGTGCTGCGCGCAGCCGATGTCGAAGTCCCCCGTCTCCTTCGCCTGGAACCAGATGGGGTTCACCTGGCCCGGCACCGCGTCCTGCTTGGAGCGGAAGTTGGGCAGGTAGAAGGAGTGGATGACGTCGGTGGAGGCGAGCTGGACGTAGATCGGCGTGTCCACCGGCACCTTGAAGTCGTTCCACACCACCACGTCATCCTCGGTGTTGAACTTGCCGTCCGGGCCGGCGTAGCGCCCGTCCCAGGCCCACTGGTGGGCGTTGACCTCGATGCGCAGGGTGTCCGGCTTCTTCTCCACGGCCTCGTAGTTCCAGACGGTAGAGAGGTCGTTGATGGTGTTGACGAACAGGTTGCCGTCCACCACGAAGAAGATGACCGCGGAGAGCATCAGGGCGATCTTGATCGACCGCGCGGAGTCACCGCGGTCGTACTCCGCCTCGTGGGTCGCGCCGTGCCGGAAGCAGGCGAGCCCCATCCAGATGCACATGATGGTGAAGAGGATGATGTTGAAGACGTGGGTGACGTTGGTCAGCCAGTCCGACAGGTGGCCGTTGAGCGAGACGTCTCGCGGCAGGCCGATCCCGGTCTCCGGCTGCACGGCGCCCAGCACGGCCGTCAGGGTCCAGTGGAGAGTCATGGCTCGTTTCCGTCTCCGTTCTCGGAAGGTGTCGAAGGGTCGTCCTTGAGGCGGCGGAGGGCGAGGATCACGCCCCCGGCCACGGTCCACGGCAGCAGGATCATCGCCCCCAGGAAAAAGGCGGTGCGGTTCGGGTTCTCGTTGTCGCGCCCGGCGCAGGCCGGGCACGCGGCGGCCGGCAGGGCCCACAGGCCCGCGGCGAGCGATGCGGCGATGACCCAGCGGCGGAGGGCCATCAGCTCAAGAGCCTCCACGCCGCCTCGGAGATGAGGACGACCGCGTAGAGCGCCGGGAAGGCGAAGGGCAGCAGCACCGACCAGCGCAGCACCTTGAACTCCGACTTCAGGTGCATGAACCACAGGGCGACCATCGCCGCCTTGGTGAGCGCCAGGATGATGAGCGCGGACACCTTGAAGCCGCGGGCGACGCCCATGGACGGGAGCGCCACCGCCACTTCGAGGATGGTGAAGGCGAAGAGCAGCCCGAAGATGACCATGTACGGGCGGCGGCTGTGGGTGGCGTGCTCGGTGGGAGCAGAGGTCGGAGCGTCGGTGGACATTGGGCGAGGGACCTTGGAGGGGCCTTGGGCGCGGACTAGAGCAAGTAGACGAAGGTGAAGACGAGGATCCAGATCAGGTCCACGAAGTGCCAGAAGAGGCCGAGGATCTCGATCTCGTTGGCGTCCGCCTTCCCGCGCGCGTTCCTCAAGGTGGTGATGAGGATGTAGAGCGTGCCGGAGAAGACGTGGGCGCCGTGGAAGCTGGTGATCAGGTAGAAGGTCGAGGCGTACGAGCTGTGGCCGAAGTGCAGCCCCTCGTGCGTCAGCCCCTCCGACCAGATGCCGAAGTACTCCTGGAACTGGCCGGTGAGGAAGAGGGCGCCGCCCAGGGCGGTGAGCGCCAGCCACATGGTGACCTTGCTCTTGTTGCCCTCGGCGGCGTTGGCCACCGCCATCACCATGGTCACCGACGAGCAGATGAGCAGGAAGGTGAGGCCGGCGGTGAAGTTGATGCCGAGGCTGGGCTCGCCCTCGTGGTGCCAGACGGACGACCCGCCGCGGAGGATGCCGTACGCCAGCAGGAGCCCGCCGAACGAGAACGCGTCGGAGAGCAGGAAGATCCACATCCCGATCTTCCCGGAGGTGGCGAGGCCGACGGAGGGATCGGACGGAAGCAGGTGACCGCCGATGCCGTGGTGCTCCTCGTGGTGCCCGGCGTCAGCGGTGGCAGTGGCGCTCATGGGACCGCTTTCGTAGTACGCAGTTTCGCAGCGCAGCAAGTTGTTTTTCCGACGGAACTGCTGGTACTCACGCCGCGTCATGACCGCGATCAAGAAATTCGCCGCCCGAGTGGGGGACGCCGTCGGCGCCCGCATCTACACGCTGGTCGGCAAGCCCGCCTTCTGGGCGGTGTTCATCCTGATCGGGGTGGCCTGGCCCATCGCCCGGACGATGGCCATCCAGCTCCCGCCGCCCCTGCCGGTGCTGGGGACGCTGCCGGACTTCCACTTCAAGAACCAGTACGGGCAGGACTTCGGGTCGAGCGAGCTGAAGGGCCGCATCTGGGTGGCCAACTTCATCTTCACCCGCTGTCCTACCGAGTGCCCCCGCTTCACCAAGGAGATGTTCCAGCTCCAGCACCGCGGCCGCGGGCTGGGCCAGGCGTTCCACCTGGTGTCCTTCTCGGTGGACCCGGAGCACGACACGCCGGAGGTGCTGCTGGAGTACGCGAAGAGGAACCGCGTCAGCCCGCGGGCGTGGACCTTCCTCACCGGCGACCCGGAGCAGATCAAGCGCACGGTGGTGGACGGGCTGAAGACGTCCATGGGGCGGGAGCCGGGGAAGGACGACGACGACCTGACCGCCATCTTCCACGGTACCCACTTCGTCCTGATCGATCCGGAGATGCGGATCCGCGGGTACTACGACTCGCACGAGGACGACGCGGTGGACCGCCTCCTCCGCGACGCCGGGCTGCTGGCCAACCGGGGGTACTGAGCCGAAGTTCCGTGCCTAGCTTTCCGGCATGGGGCTGATCGGCGGCGTGCGGGAGCGGATCCGCGGGGCGGTCGAGTGGGTGCGGGGCATTCGGGCCATCCTCCGCGCGATGGCGGACCTGGAGCGCGGGCCACCGCCGTTCCGCGAGCGCCCGGCCGACCTCCGCGAGCTGAAGGCGTCGCCTCCGCCGCGCCCGAGGCCCATCCCGGCCCCGCCGCGCGTCGTGGGCCGCAAGGTGGTCCCGGTGGCCGCGAAGGTGGCGCGCGCGAAGCGGCCTCCCAGACCGCCCGCGCCGGGGACGAAGGTGAAGCGCGGGCAGAAGCATCGCTGAGCGCCGCGCCCTCACCGCTTCATCGCTGCCACGCAGCTCGAGCGTTACAGCGCAGCTGCGCCTTTCACTGGTCGCCGCTTCCGCCCGCGGGCATGGCGCGGCACGCGGCCCAGCTCGAGCAGCAGCCCGCGTCGCTGACTTTCCCCCGCGGGCCCGCCGCGGCAGCGCGGATGCGGACGTTCCAGGAGCGACGCGTGAGGGGTTCAGCGCCGCTTCTTCTTGCTCGACTTCGGTGCCGGAGGGGAGCGCTTGCGCGCGGCCTTGGCCGCCGGCTTCTTCGCCCCCGCGCCGGGGGCGCGCTTCTGCCGCCGGGCGCGGATCTTCTGAGCCACGTCCTCCACGCCCAGGTCGACCACCGCGTTCTGCAGCCGGTAGAGCAGGTCGTCCCGCAGCGACCCGGCGTCGCGCAGGTCCACCGGGCGGCGCTGCATCCCCAGCACCACCTTGGGCCGCTCCTCCTGCTGCTGGAGGCAGCGGAGGATCTGCCCCTGCGCCTCCAGCCCCAGCGCGGGCGCGTCCGGGAGGAACACCACCCCCCCCTTCATCGCCAGCGCGGGCGCCAACTGCTCCGGGGAGCTCACCTCCACCAGCGGCCCCTCGGCGGCGAAGCTCTGCTGGGCCTCCATCGCCCACGCCCGCCGGTCCGTGGGGGAGCCGCCGTAGAGAAAGAGGGAGCTCCGGTTCGTGACCAGGTCCGGTTCGCTGTAGCCGCGATACGTCATGGTGACCTCCTGGTTCTACATCCCGGCGAGGTATCCCCACTGGGCCCGGTAGAGCGGCACCGGGTTGGCCTTTCCCTTCAGGCGCACCGGCGGCAGGTCCTCGAAGCGGGCGCCCCCGCCGATGACCTCGCGCGTGCGCACGCCGACCAGGATCTCCCCCGGCCCGGCCAGCGCGCATAACCGCGCCGCCACGTTCACCGCGTCGCCGATGCAGGTGTATTCCGTCCGGGCCTCGGAGCCGACGTTGCCGGCGACCACCGGCCCGGTGTTGATGCCCACCCCCAGGGAGAGGTCCTCGGGCGGGAAGCGGCGGCGGCCGGCGCGCTGCTCGGCCTGGCCCTGCGCGTTCAGGTCCCGCACCGCCTCCATCATCATCTCCGCCGCCTGGAGCGCGCGCAGGGCGTCGTCCTCGCGGCGGACCGGGGCGCCGAACACCGCCATCAGCCCGTCCCCGAGGAACTTGTCCAGCGTGCCGCCGCAGGTGAGCACCGCGTCCGCCAGCCGGGCGAGCACCACGTTGAGCACCGCCACCACCTCTTCCGGCTTGAGGGTCTCCGACATGGCGGTGAAGTTGCGGATGTCCGCGAACAGCAGCGTGGCCTCGCGCTTCTCGCCGGTGAGGACGATCTCCCCCGGCCGCTTGAGGATCTCCTCCACCACCGCGTCGGAGGTGTACCGGGCGAACAGCTTGCGCATCCGCTCCGTCTCCGCGGTGCGCCGCACCACCGACTCGATGCGGGCGGAGAGCTCGTCCATCGACGCGCTCTTGCTCACGTAGTCGTCCGCGCCGGCGCGCAGGCCGCCCACCCGCTGCGCCTCGGTGTCGTTGGCGGTGAGGATGATGACCGGGATGGCGCGCGCCGGCCCGTCCTTCAGCCGCCGGCACAGCTCCGCCCCGTCCATCCCCGGCATCTCCAGGTCGGAGAGGACGATGTTCGGCTTCAGCTCGGTGACCTGGTCCAGCACCACCACCGGGTCCTCGAAGCAGACGACCTCGTAGCCCTTCTCTTCCAGGCCGTTCTGCACGAACGCGCGCGCCAGCGGCGAGTCGTCCACCACCAGCACCCGCCGCTTGCCGGAGGGGCGCGGGAGCTTGGTCTCGGTGCCGCGGGTCTGCAGCGAGAGCGCCTCGTAGATCTGCTTGAAGGTGCAGGCGCCCTGCTCCACCAGGATCTCCCCCAGCTTGCGCCCGTCCCGCCGCTGCTGCTGCATCGCCTCGTCCACCTGCTCCTGCGTCACGTACTTCAGGCCCAGGAGCAGCTCCCCCAGCCGGGGCTTGCCCGTGGCCATCTCGTCCGAGAGGCCGAGCGACTCCAGCAGCGCCCCTTTGAGCTGATCGCGGGTGACGTAGTTCAGCGAAAGGAGCGCTTCTCCCACCCGCTGTCCGGTCACCTGCTGGAGCTTCAGGGCCTCCTCGAGCTGCGGTCGAGTGACGAGGCCGAGCTTGAGGAGCACCTCGCCGAACAGGCTCTGGCCGTGGTCTGCCATCAGGGGAGCGAGGCAGCTTAACTGAGTTTCGCGCGATCTCGCCGCTTTCAGTGCCCCCCGACTTGCCCCAGCACGGAGAGGACGGCCAGCAGCAACTCCCCCACGATGAGGATGGCGATCGTCACCTCCAGGGTGAACGACCGCTCGTGCTCCACCTCGTCCTTGAGCAGTTGGTAGACGTTCCCCAGCAGCTGCTGCTTCCGGGTCACCGACTCCTGCCAGGCGTTGATGCGCAGCCGGCCCAGCGCGCCCTCGTAGACCTTGGCCAGGTAGAAGTCGCCGATCACCTTGAGCGAGTTCTCCACGCGCTCGATGAACTCGCTCATCTCCAGCACCATGGCCAGCACCCGCCGCGCCAGGGCCTTGTAGGGGCTGCGGCGGAACAGGCCGTACCGCCTGGCCTTTTTCGCCTGGATCTCGTCGTAGATGCGCTTGAGCTGCTCGTCGAGCAGGTCGTCGTAGTACCGCAGCTCCAGCAGCTGGGCGTTGCAGATCTCCAGGATGTCCGGGATGTCGAGCGACCCGGACGGCTCCAGCACGAAGGCCGAGTTCCAGTCCACCACCACCAGGTCCTGGTCGGTGTAGCTGAAGCGGTGCTGGGTGACCTCCTCGCGCTCGCGCCGGGAGAGGCGGGCGCCGTGGGCCTCACCGAGGAGGAGGTTGGTCAGCTCCGGGTGCTCCAGCAGGTCCTCCGGGGAGGAATTCCCGCTCAGGCGCTCCGCGAAGATGACCGTGTAGGACTCGTTCTGGTCCCAGAAGTGGGCGTCCAGCATGGCCGGCGCCATCGTCGAGCGGAGGCCCTTGGCGATCTCCGCGCAGAGGGCTTCCACCGCCGGGGTGTCGTACAGCTCGTCCGCCAGGGGGACGAGGCCGGTGAGGGTGGTTCCGGGCGGGATCGGCACCTTGAGCTGCACGGACATGGCGCCGTGGTCGTAGACGCGGACCTCGGCGTCCACGCTCAGCGCGCCGGCGCGCAGCGGGAGCACGCGCTTGCCCATGTCCACCGCCAGCGGCGGGTTGGGCAGCTCCAGGTACTGCGACCCCTCGCGGCCCAGCTTCAGGCGGCGCGACTCCTCGGTGACCAGCGCGCGGGCGCGCTCCAGGTCGATCTCCTCCGCCACGTCGAACACCCGGTAGCAGAGGATCTGCGCCTTCTCGAACACCGGTGGCGGCCTGGGCTCCACGAAGGCCCATGCTACGCCGGGCCCTGACGCGGGCGCGGCTCCAACTCGGTGCGGACGTCCCACAGCTCGGGGAAGAACGTCAGGTCCAGGGCTTTTCGGAGGAACCCCACGCCGGAGCTGCCGCCGGTGCCCCGCTTGAAGCCGATGATGCGCTGCACGGTCTTCATGTGGCGGAAGCGCCAGAGCTGGAAGCGCTCCTCCACGTCGATCAGCTTCTCGCACATCTCGTACTCGTCCCAGTGCTGGGGGGTGTTCTCGTAGATGCGCCGGAAGACCGCCGTCACCGCGTCGTCGCGCTCGTAGGGCTGGGTGAAGTCGCGCTCCACCTTGGAGGCGGGGACGGCGTGGCCGCGGCGGTGGAGGTAGCGGAGGAACTCGTCGTAGAGGGACGGCGCGCGGAGGACCCGCTCCAGCCAGGCGTGGATCTCCGGCAGGTGGCGGAAGGGCTTGATGGCGTCCTGGTCCTTGTTCCCCAGCAGGAACTCGATGGCGCGGTACTGGTACGACTGGAAGCCGGACGCCGGGCCCAGCGCGCCGCGGAACTCGAGGTACTCGTTGGGGGTGAGCGTCTCCAGCACGCCCCACTGCGCGAACAGCATCTCCTGGATGTGGCCCACCCGGGCGAGGATCTTGAAGCACGGCTCCAGCTCGTCCTTGCGCACGAACCCCAGCGCCGCGGTGAGCTCGTGGATCATCAGCTTCATCCACAGCTCGGACGTCTGGTGCTGGATGATGAACAGCATCTCGTCGTGGTGCGGCGGGTCCGAGCGGAGGTCCTGCGCGCGGAGCAGCGCGTCAAGCCTCAGGTAGTCGCCGTAGGTCAGGTGCCCGGCCAGGTCCACCTGGATGCCCTGCTCCAGCTCGCGCTTGTTCATGAGGCGGTTATGCCTCAGAGATCGCCCCGGGTGAACGCGGACCGCTCCGCCCCGGAGAAGTCGATCCACGCGCGCGCCATCCGCTCGGTGTTGCAGGCCAGGCCGATGCCGCCGGCGTGGTCGATGAGGATGAGGCCCGCCCTCCCGCCGACGCGCTCCAGCCGGCCGAGCGCCGCCGCCGCCGCCCGGTCGGCGGAGAACCCCGCCTCGATGCCGTCGCAGGCCGCCTTGGCCAGCACCACCTTGATGATGGATTCGCCGTGGCCGGTCGCGGAGGCGGCGCCGGTGCGGTCGTCCGCGTACGTGCCGCAGCCGATGAGCGGCGAGTCGCCGATGCGGCCTCGCCGCTTGTAGCTGGTCCCGCCGGTGGACGTCGCGGCCGCCACGTGGCCCCTCTGGTCGAGCGCCACCGCGCCCACCGTGCCGGGGACGGGCGGCAGCGCCTGGCGCCTCACCCGCTCCTGCTCCCAGCGGGCGGCCATCCTCGGCACCACGAAGGCGCGCGGGTCCAGCTCCTGCAATCCGGCCTCCTGCGCCAGCGCGCGCGCGCCACCCCCGGCGAGGAACAGGTGCGGCGTGCGCTCCATCACCGCCCGCGCCAGCCGGATGGGGTTCTTCACCGTGCGGACCAGCGCCACCGCGCCGGCGCGCAATTGCTCACCCTCCATCAGCGAGGCATCCATCTCCACCTCGCCGTCCTCGTTGAGCACGGACCCGGTGCCGGCGTTGAACAGCGGGTCGTCCTCGAGGATGGCTACCGCCTCCACCACCGCGTCCAGCGCGCTGGCGCCCGAGCGGAGGAGCACGTGGCCGGCGCGCGCCGCCAGCAGGCACCCGCGCTCCGACGGCCCCGGCTGGTCGTCGGGGGTGATGGGGCCGGCGCCGCCGTGCACCGCGATGGCGATGGTCGCGCTCATGGTCGTCTCACGGTCTCACGGCCCCGCGGAGTACGAGATGCCTTCGCATGCCTTGGCCGCCGATTCCACCTCGGATTCGGAGGCGCCGGGGAGCGTGGCGCACAGGAAGAGGTCGTCGCCCAGCACCTTGGCGCCTAGGAGCGCCGGCTCGCCGGGAGCGCCCGCGCCGCGCGGGCCGCCGGTTCCCAGCGAGAGCTTGAACGAGACCCAGGAGAACCCGTCCTGGTCCTTCTTCTTCACCGCGACGGAGGAGGTGCCGCCGTCGAGGCCGGCGACGAACGCCTTCGCCAGCGCCTCCGAGTCGGGCTTGGCGGCGGCAGCGCCGGGGCGCAGGTCGATGCGGAGCACCGCTCGACCGGGCGGCCCGACGGTGAGGCTGTTCTCGGCGCCCACCCGCGCGCTCCACCCGTCCGCCAGCGGCACCACCACGCCGCGGCTGGGGTGCGCGTCCGGCGCGGGCGGAGGGGTCTCCTCCGCCGGGCGCTTGCAGGAGAGCGCCAGCAACAGGATGAGCGCGCTACTTCTTCTCACTCGGGAGCGGCGGCGGCGGTGCGCTGGGCGTGGGGGCGCCGCCTTTGCCGATCGCCTCCATCTTGCAGCTCCCCTCGAAGATGACGCCCTTGTCCATCGAGAGGGACGGCGTCTCGATGTTCCCCTTCACGCGCCCGGGCTGGTGCAGCTCGATGGTGCCGGTGGCGCGGATATTCCCCTCCACCACGCCGTTGACGATGACGGTGCCGGCGTTGATCTCCGCGTTCACCCTCGCGCCGTCGCCGATGACGAGGACGTCCTTGGTGAAGATCTGCCCGCTGAACTTGCCGTCGATCAGGACCTGCCCCTCGAACGTCAGCTTCCCTTCGAACTCGCTGCCCTTCCCCAGCAGCGTGTGGACCTCTCCAGGTCTCGCGACCACGTTGTCTTCCTCCCTCTTCACCCCAGCTGGAACCGATGGATTCGTTTGCTTTCCGAGGATCGCCATGTCGTTGGGCTCTTACTTTCGGAACAAAGAGAGCAGGCGGTCGAGATCTTCGTAAGAGAAAAACTCGATTTCTACCGACCCCTTCCCGCCACGGTCATGCAGATGAACTTTCGTCCCGAACAGGCGCTGCAGCTCGTCCACCATCGCGCGGACCGCCGGCGAGGCCTTGGGGGCAGCCTTCTCCCCTCGGGCGGAGGCCTTGCCCTCCTCCTTGGTGGACCGCACCAGCCGCTCGGTCTCGCGGACGGAGAGCCGCCCCTCGGCCACCTTCTCCGCCAGGGATACCATGACAGAGACCCTGGGCGCCCCGAGCAGCGCGCGGGCGTGGCCCATGTCGAGCGCGCCCTGGGCCAAGAGCTGCTTCACCTCATCCGGCAGCCCGAGCAGGCGGAGCGCGTTGGCGACGGTGGAGCGGTCCTTCCCCACGCGCTGGCTCACCTGCTCCTGCGTGAGGTGGTACTCGTCCACCAGGCGGCGGTACCCCTCCGCCTCCTCGATGGGGTTGAGGTCCGCGCGCTGGAGGTTCTCGACCAGGGCCAGCTCGAAGGCCTGCGCGTCGGTGGCCTCTCGGACGATGGCGGGGACGGCGCTCAGCCCGGCGAGCTGGGCGGCCCGCCAGCGGCGCTCGCCGGCGATGAGCTGGTAGTCGTTCCCGGCGCGGCGGACGAGCACCGGCTGGATCATCCCCTGGGCCTTGATGGACTCCGCCAGCTCGTGGAGCCTGGCCTCGTCGAACTGCTTGCGGGGCTGGTGGTGGTCGCGGCGGATGGCGTCCACGGGGAGGCGCTGGACGCCGCTCCCCTCGGGCAGCGCGCCGGAGACGGAGACGGCGCCCGCCGTCGTGCCCAGCGCGGCCTGTGGGATCAGCGCCGAGAGCCCTCGTCCCAGCGCGCGCTTCGGGCCCCTCTCCCCCGTGCTCACGGGCCCCATACTTCCCGGTGCGGGCTCCAGCATCAAGCGGCCACCGGCGTCGGGGCGATCTTCTCCCGCCGCATGATCTCTTTGCCCAGCTGCAGGTAGCTCTCGCAGCCCTTGGACTTGATGTCGTAGAGGACGATCGGCTTGCCGAAGCTGGGGCACTCCGCCAGGCGGACGTTGCGCGGGACCACCGCGCCGAAGACGAGGTCGGCGAAGTAGCCGCGGACCTCCTGCGCCACCTGGTGGGCGATGTTGGCGCGCGCGTCGAACATGGTGAGGAGGATCCCCTCGGTGAGGAGGTCCGGGTTGAGGCCCTTCTTCACCAGGTCGATGGTGTGCATCAGCTGTGAGAGCCCCTCCAGCGCGTAGTACTCGCACTGGAGCGGGATGAGGACGGAGTCCGCGGCGGTGAGCGAGTTGACGGTGAGCAGTCCGAGCGACGGCGGGCAGTCGATCAGCACGTAGTCGTAGCCGTCCGCGATCGGCCGGAGCGCGTCGCGCAGGCGGTACTCGCGGCGTTCGGCGGAGACCAGCTCCACCTCGGCGCCGGTGAGGTCCGGCGTGGCGGGGACGACCTCGAGGAAGCGAAGCTCGGTGGCGTGGATCAGCTCGCGCATCGGCCGGTCGTCGAGGAGGGCCTCGTAGATGGTGCCGCGCATCTGTTCGCGCTTGAGCCCCAGGCCGCTGCCCGCGTTGCCCTGCGGGTCCATGTCCACCAGGAGCGTCCGCCGCTCCGCGGACGCCAGGCTGGCGGCGAGGTTGATGGCCGTGGTGGTCTTCCCCACGCCACCCTTCTGGTTCGAGATGCAGATGATGCGGCCCACGGCGCGTCCCTCCCTGTGCTTGGCCGGCAGAACAGCCCGGACCCCAAGGGTTTATCCCTTGAAGTGATGGTGGGGCGCAAGGCATGTGAGGGCGTGGCGATACGTGAAGTGACGCTCGGCTGAGGGTCGAGCGTGTTCCACGTGGAACGCCCGCTGAGCCCGCGAGCAGGCCTGTGTTCCACGTGGAACATCCAGGGCATGCCGTGGGAGGGAGGCGTGGCGCGGCCAGCGCGTGGGAGCGTCAGCGCTGGAAGACGGCGACGTGGCGCTCGGCGCCGGAGAAGGGCAGCGCGTAGCGGCGCACGGCCTGGAGCTGGAGCCCGGCGCGGGCGGCGGCGGATGCGGGGTCCTGCGGCGCCTTGCCCAGCATCGCCACCACGCGGCCGCCGGGTTCGGCGAGGTAGGGGGCGGCGAGCGGGAGGAACTCCGTGAGCTCGGTGAAGGCCCGGGAGATCACCGCCCCGGCGCGCGGGAGGCCTTCCGCGTCCGGGTGCCCCGCGAGGCGCTGGTGGACCGCGGTGATGCCTTGGAGGCCCAGCGCCGCCGCGGCGGCCTTCACGAAGCCGACCTTCTTCGCCACCGAGTCCACCAGGGTGACCCGCAGCTCGGGCTGGAGGACCTTGAGCGGCAGGCCGGGCAGCCCGGCGCCGCAGCCCATGTCCAGGAGGGTCCCCGCCCCCGCCACCTCCGCCGCCACCGCCAGCGAGTCCAGCAGGTGCTTCTCCACCACCTCGGCCGGGTCGGTGATGGCGGTGAGGTTCACCTTGGCGTTCCAGCGGAGCAGCTCGGCCGAGTAGCGGAGGAGCAGGCTCGCGGCGCGCTCCGGGAGCGTCACTCCGAGAGCGGCGGCCCCCTCGACGAGGCGCGTCTGGAGGGCCTTGTTATCCACAGCGCGCCGCTCCGTGGGAGGGTGTAACCCACCGGATTTGTTTCCCGCCTTCGTCGGGAGGCACTTGCCAACACGTTGTCCACAGTGAAAAAAACCACGCTACTTCGCGCACTTTCAGAGTCCCTCAGAGAGGAGTGCCTGGGTCCGATGAGGGGCGGCCGGCGCGGTGGTCGCGATGCCGCCGGAGGTGGATAAGGAGGAGCTGGCGGGCGGCGTCGGTGAGGCCGGGGATGCGGCGGAGCTGGCCCACGGTGGTGGGCCGGACGCGCTGGAGCTTCTCCGCGGCCTCGGTGGATAACCCGCGGATCTCGCTGAAGTTCAGGGTGGCGGGGACGGCCCAGTGGTCCCACGCCTCCTCCAGGCGAGCGGCCGCCCTCGCCGCCGCGGTCAGATAGCCCTCGTACTTCACCTCGACCTCGACCTCCTCGACCACGTCGGGTGGGAGGTCGGGGCGGCCGGGGTCCTGGGCCTTCAGCGATTCGTAGCTGGCGTCCGGCCGCTTGAGGGGGATGGTGAGACCGGCGCGGGCGAGGCGGGCGCGCTCGTGGTCGATGGCGGCGCGGCGGGCCTCCACCTGCTCCAGGCGCTTGCGCGGGACGAGGCCGATGCGGTGGCCCTGGGCGGCGAGGCGGAGATCGGCGTTGCCTTCGCGGAGGCGAAGGCGGTGCTCGGAGCGGGAGGTGAGCATCCGGAACGGCTCGTCCACGCCGCAGGTCACCAGTTCGTCCACCAGGACCGCGCCGTGCGCCTCGTGCCGGCCGAGGACGAGCGGCGGCGCGCCCTGGACCTGGAGCGCGGCGTTGGCGCCCGCCCAGAGGCCCTGGAAGGCCGCCTCCTCGTAGCCGGAGGTGCCGTTGAGCTGGCCGGCGAGGAAGAGGCCGCGGATCGCCTTCGCCTCCAGCGTCGGGCGGAGCTGGGTGGGGAAGGCGTAGTCGTACTCGACGGCGTAGCCGAAGCGGGCGACCTCCACGCGCTCCAGGCCCGGGATGGTGCGGAGCCACTCGAGCTGCACGTCCGCGGGGAGGCTGGTGGAGAGGCCGGCCGGGTAGACGAGGGGGCTGTCCGGGCCTTCCGGTTCGAGGAAGACCTGGTGGCGGGGGCGATCGGCGAAGCGGACCACCTTGTCCTCGACGGAGGGGCAATAGCGCGGGCCGCGGCCGATGATGGCCCCCTGAAAGAGCGGCGAGCGGTGGAGGTTCCGGCGGATGACCTCGTGGGTCCGCTCGGTCGTGAAGGTGACGTGGCAGAGGAGCGGCGTGAGAGAGGGGAACGGCTCCCCGGCGGCGCGCGCCTCGGCGGTCCGGGTGGAGAACGGCCGGGGGATGGGGTCGCCGGGCTGCGGCTCGCAGCGGGAGAGGTCGATGCTGTCGCGGAGGAGGCGCGCTGGCGTGCCCGTCTTGAAGCGTCCCAGTTGCAGGCCCATGGCGCGCAGGCTGGCGGAGAGCCCGACGGAGGCCTCGTCCCCGTGGCGACCGCCAATGGAGCGCTCGTCGCCGACATGCATGAGCGCCTGGAGGAAGGTGCCGGTGGTGAGGACCACTGCGCGCGCCAGCACCTCCTGGCCGTCGCGGAGGCGGACCCCGCGAACCTCGTCGTTCTCGATGAGTACGTCCGCGACCTCACCCTCGACGAGCTGGAGTCGCGGCTGGCCGGCGAGAACGGCCTGCATCCGGGCGGCGTAGGCGTCGCGGTCGCAGAGGACGCGGCTGGCGCGGACGGCCGGGCCGCGGGAGGCGTTGAGGGTCTTGAAGTGCGTACCGGTGAGGTCCGCCGCGCGGCCCATCTCCCCGCCGAGCGCGTCCAACTCCCGGACCAGGTGGCCCTTCGCGGTCCCCCCGATGGCGGGGTTGCAACTCATCACCGCGGCGCGGTCGCGGCGGAGGGTGACGCCGGCGACGGAGAGGCCCATCCGCGCGCCCGCCAGCGCCGCCTCGCAGCCGGCGTGCCCCAGGCCCACCACGACCATGTCCACGGCGATCGCCATTTCTTCAGGCCGTACCGATGGGTCCACACCTATGCACGGGCCTTCACAGTGTGCAACGAATGACTCAGTCGCCTACTCAACGCCATGCGCTAAGTCCGCGGAACAGCGCGTCATAATGGCCGATGGGGCCAAAGAAGTTCATGGCCAGCGGATTGCTAACGGCGGGGGCCCTCAATGAGCCAGCGACTTGGTGAGATCCTGCTCGCGCACGGATCCATCGACACTTTCCAACTCCAGGATGCGTTGACGCACCAGCGGCTTCAAGGCCGCCCGCTCGGAGCGAGCCTGGTAGCCCTCCGCATGTGCAGCAACGACCAGGTGCTGGCGGCGCTGGCCGCGCAGGCGGGGTTGCCGGCCATTGATGTCGATCGGGAGACGCCGGATGCGTCGCTGGTCCGGTTCCTCTCGCGGGCGGCGGCGGAGCACTTCCGCGCCCTGCCGTTGCACCACGATGAGCGGACCGGGGTGATGTCCATCGCGGTGGGGGCACCGGCGACGCCGGATCATCTCGAAGACCTGCGCGCGGCGACCGGGGCGAAGGCGCTGCGGGCGTTCCTGGCGACGGACGAGGCGATCGCCCGGGGCATCGCGCGGATGTACAGCTCAAAGGCGAGTGCGCCCGCGGTGCTCGTGTACGGATGGCCGGAGGAGGACGCGGGGACGCTGGTGCAGGGGTTGGCGGCGCGGGGGATCTCCGGGCGGGTGGCGCATTCGGCGGACGTGCTGCTCGCCGGTCCGAGGGAGATCGTGCTCGCGCCGGTCTCCGCGATGGAGGCGCTGCTGGGTGGGGGCCGGTGCCGGTCGCTGCTCATCGCCGCGGCCAAGCGCGCGGAGGATTTCCCCCGGGCGGAGAAGCTGGACGCGTGCAGCTTCCTGCTGGCGCCGCTGGACATGGACTGCGTCATGCGCGCCATCCAGCGCTGCCACCAGCTGCTCGGCGTCAGCTCCCAGCGCGCGGCGTAGTTTTCGTAGGACCCACGGGGCGGTCAACTTGCCGTAATTGCAAGGGGTTCTACTTTCCGACGCAGAAACGGCGGAACACCTCGTCGAGAAGCGCCTCGGTCGCGCTCTCGCCGGTGACCTGCCCGAGGGAATCCAGCGCCATCCCCAGCTCCCCGGAGACGACCTCCAGCGTGCTGACGTCCACCGCCGCGGCGGCGCGCTGGAGCGCTTCGGACGCGAGGCGGATCGCCGCCACCTGGCGCTCGGAGGCCGCGAGCACGCCTGCCGCCACCCCCTCGCCCACCAGCCGGCGCCGCACTTCGGCCCGAAGCGCCTCCACGCCCTCCCCGGTCTGACCGCTCACGGCGAGCGCCGCGGTCGCCGGGCCCGGAAGGTCCGACTTCCCTCGGACCTGGAGCACCGGGGTGGGACCGGCTTCCTCGACCCACGCGCATCGCGACGCCTCGGTTCCCTCGGGAGGAACGACCAGCACCGCGAGATCGGCCTCGCGAACCGCCCGCCGCGCCTGCTCCACCCCGAGCGCCTCCACCGCGCCCTCCGCCGACCGCAGCCCCGCGGTGTCCAGCCAGGTCACCGCCACGCCGCCCAGTTCCACCCTCGCCTCCAGCACGTCGCGCGTCGTCCCCGGCTCCGGGTGCACCAGCGCCCGGGCCGACCCCACCAGCCGGTTGAAGAGCGTCGACTTCCCCGCGTTCACCGGCCCGAACAGCGCCACCTTCGCCCCGCGCCGGACCAGCTGCCCCGCCCCCACCCCGCGCGCCAGCTCCTCCGCCTCCCTCGCCAGCGCCCGTACCCGCCGCGCCGTTCCCTCGTCCGCGCCCTCCGCCTCGTCGGGGAAATTGAGCACCCCCTCCAGGTCCGCGTGAAGCTCCAGCAGCGGCCGCCGGAGCGCCTGGACGCGTTCGGACAGCGCCCCGCGCAGCGACGCCGCCGCGGCCCGAGCCGCCGCCTCGCTCTCCGCCGCCACCAGGTCCGCCACCGCCTCCGCCCGCGCCAGGTCCATCCTGCCGTTCAGGTACGCGCGCCGGCTGAACTCCCCGGGCGACGCCAGGCGGAGCCGGTCGTCCCGCAGCACCTCTCCCAGCAGCAGCTCCAGCAGCCGCGGACTCCCGTGGGCGTGGAGCTCCACCACCTCCTCGCCCGTGTACGACGCCGGCGCGGCGAACCACAGCGCCAGTCCCTCGTCGAGCAGCGCCCCTTCCCGCTCGCACAGCCGCGTGAAGTACGCCCGCCGCGGCTCCACCTCCGAGGGGAGATCCGGCGCCACCGCGCGCGCCGCCTCCAGCGCCAGCGGCCCCGAGAGCCGGATGATGCCAATGCCGCCCGGCGCAGGGCCGGTGGCGATCGCCGCGATGGTGGCGGTCATCTGCAGCTCCAGCGGCCCGTCAGTCGTCGTCGCCCGACCCGGGCCCGGACTTCCCTCTGGCGGCGGTCTCCACCTGCTCGCGGTTCTCGGCGATGTACTTCTCCACCGCCTCGTCCTCGAGCTCCAGGTCCCTCAGAACGCCCGGGTACACGAACCGGAACGCCGGCGAGTCCTCGTCCCCGCGCAGGCGGAAGCTCATCTTGAGCACCGCCGCGCCGAACAGCTTGTCCTTGAGGGCCTTGGGCTTCCCCACGTCCCTCTCCTACGCCTCGTCGTCCTGGACCGGAAGCGCCCGCTTCGGCATGGGCGTGGGCTTGTCCGGCGCGAAGACCACCCGCCGACTCCGCCCATCCCCCTCCAGCTTCATCTTCACCCCCGCCACGCCCTGGCCGCCCCTGAACAGCCGCGCCCGATCCTCCTGCTTCATCGGCGAGATGGCGTAGAAGCGCCCCAACTCTGCCGACCGCTGCGCCAGGCTCTTCGCCAGGGCCGCCAGCGCCGGATCCTCCGCCACCTCCATCGTCGCCTCGGGGGGCTCGCGCTCCACCGGCGCAGCGGCCGGCGCCCCTCCACCCGAAGGTTGCCCGTGCGCCTGCTTCAGGCCCGACCCGCGGTGCGGCTTCTGATGAGACTGAGGCTGCGCCTGGGCGGCCGCCGGCGGGCCCCCGTTCGGGGCGGGCGCCTTCGGCGGGCGAGGCTGGTGCTGCTGCGGGGGAGGCTGGTGCTGCTGCGGGGGAGGCGGCTGGTGCGCGGCGGCGCCACCGGCGGCGATGCCCTGGGCCGGCGCGGGCGCCGGCGCCGGCTGCGGGGGGCGCTGCTCGCGCGGCGGCCGCGGCTCCGGGTGGGCGCCGAGCCCGATGGAGATCCACCGCTTCGACGTCCCCGGCCGGTTGACGATCTTGTTGGCGAGGAACTGGATGGCGTCGATGAAGTTCGACCGCCGCCCCTGCCCCTGGGGCACCTCGCCCTCCACGAACAGCGCCACGGAGATGCCGCCGTCCGGCCCGTCCTTCACCTCCGCGCGGCCGGAGAGCTCCATCTTGCGGAGGACCTCCTCCAGCACCTCGGTGGTCTTGGCGCGCTTCCTCGCCGCGTCTTCGGCCGCGGCGGCTGGATCAAGTGGGGCGCTCGCGGCGGCGGCCGGACTTCCCTGCGTCTCGCTCATTCTTCTCTCCGGACTTCTTGGCTTCCGTCTTCTTCTCGTCGCGCTTCGTGTCTTGGGGCTGCTTACCCGCCATGTACTTCTTCAGGAAGAACTGTTGGACCTGCGTGAGGATGTTGTTGGTGGCGATGTAGAGCGAGAGCCCCATCGGGTAGTTGAGCATCGCGACCGTGAAGATGGACGGCATCACGTAGGTCATCAGCTTCGCCTGCATCGGATCCACCATCTGCGGCTGCGACCGCTGGGTGAGGATCCAGGTGATGCCCATGGCGACGGGCAGCAGGTACGTGGGGTCGCGGAAGGTGAGGTCGGTCCAGACGGGGGAGAGGAACGGTTCGCGGTACAGCTCCCAGCTGGTGCGCAGGGTGGTGAAGAGCGCGATCCAGATGGGGACCTGCACCAGCATGGGGAGGCACCCGCCCGCCGGGTTCACCTTCGCCTCCTGGTACAGCTTCATCACCTCCATGTTCTGGCGCTCGCGGTCCTCCGCGTACTTCTTCCGGATCTCCTCCATCTTCGGCTGGAGCTTCTTCATCGCCTCGGCCCCGGCCAGCGCCTTCACCGAGAGCGGCACCAGCGCCACCTTCACCATCAGGGTGAGGAGGATGATCGCCACGCCCCAGTTGTGGGTGAGGGAGTAGAAGAACTTGAGCACCCCCAGCAGCACGCGGCAGATGGCGGCCCACAACCCGTAGTCGACCAGCTTGTCCAGGTGCGGATACGGGGTCTTGCCGAAGCCGGCCTCGCCGGCGGGCTTCATCCCCAGCGCCGTCATCCGCTCCGGCGCCTGGCCGAGGATGTCCACGTCCTTGGGCCCCAGGTAGCCGCCGAACGCGAAGACCCGCTCCTCGCCCGGCTTGAGCTCCAGCGGGAAGAACGCGGACGCGCGCCGCACCTTCTCGTGCGCCAGCGCCTCGCAGCGGCCCTCCATCGGCCCGTCCAGCGGGTACAGCGCGCTGGCGAAGTACTGCTGGTCGATGCCGAAGAACTGCACCTGCCCCTTCTTCTCCTCCGGCGGCTTGTCATTGGGCCGGAGCCGGAGCAGGTCGTCGCTCACCAGGCAGGCGACGTTGGACTGGTTGCCGACGCCGCCGAAGAAGCTCCCCGCCTCCTCCCGCGTGGGGTCGATGGCGCGCGGGTAGACCAGCTGCAGCTCGCCCTTGGCGGTGTCCGCGCCGACGTTCTTCACGCGGACCGTCATCTTGAAGTCCTCGTCGTTCCCCTTCGCCCAGGTCAGCGCCTTGTCGATCTCGTAGCCCGCCTTGTGGAGCGTGAAGTGGACGCCGTCCTCCAGCTGCTCCACCTTGTAGATCGCGTCGGCGGCCACGTCCCGGCCCGCCGGCGCCTTGATGGCCATCCCGAGCGGCAGGTCGCCGGTCTCCTTGTCTGGAGGAACCGCGAGGTCCATCGGCGGGGCGGGCTCGCGCTGCTTGGCGAAGAGGTCCGTGATCCCCTCGATGGGGCCGCGCTTCACGTGCTCCCGCGTCTTCTCGCCCTTGAGCACGGCGGAGGTCAGCCCGGCGCCCTTGGTGCTGAAGATCAGCGTCACCGCCGGCCGGTCCAGCGTCACCGCCTTCACCTCGTTGGGCGGCTCCTCCGACTGCGGCGTCGTCCCAGGCGTGGTGGGGTGCTCGGGAGCGGCCTTCACCTCGCCCGGCGTCGTCCCGGATTGAGCGACGGCGGCGGGAGCCCCGGCGTCCACGGAGGCCTGCTCCGCGCCCGGCGCGGCGTTCCGGCCCGTCCACCAGGCGTACGCCAGCGCCATCGGGATCATGATGGCCATGGCGAGCAGCAGCCGGCGCTGCTGGTCCATCCCCTGCGGGTCCATCTGGTCCATCAGACGTGCGCCTTTCGCGCCGGCGGGACTGGGTCCAGCCCTCCGGGGTGGAACGGGTGACAGCGCAGGAGCCGGCGGGCGGTGAGCCAGAGGCCCACGAATGGCCCGTGCCGGTCCAGCGCCTGCAGCGCATAGGCGGAGCAGCTGGGCTCGAAGCGGCAGACGCGCGGGAGGGCCGGGCCCAGGGTGGCCCGGTAGAGGCGGATGGGAAGCGAGAGGAGGAAGGCGAGGAGCCTCACGGGAACAGGCTCCGCAGCCGCGAGGCGACCTGGTCGAAGGCGCGGGTGAGCCGCTGGAAATCGGCGTCCGGGGCCGACGCGCGCGCCACGATGACCACGTCCACCCCGCCCGGCAGCGAGGCGCGCCGCTGGCGGTACAGCTCGCGCAACCTGCGCCGGATCCGGTTTCGCACCACCGCGTTCCCCACCTTGGTCGTGACGGTGAACCCCATCCGCGTCGCCCCGACCTGATTGCGGAGGGCCAGCGCCAGCAGCGGATCCACCGCCACCTTGGCTCCCTCCTCCTGGACCTTCACGAACTGAGGCCGGCGGAGCAGCCGCGCCCGCTTCGGGAAGGTGGCGCCGAGGACCGGCGCGACTACTTCTGTGCCGCCCGGACGACCAGGCGCTTGCGCCCCTTGGCCCGGCGGCGCTTGAGGACGGCGCGGCCCGCCTTGGTGGCGTTGCGCTTGCGGAATCCGTGCGCCCGGTTCCGCTTCACCTTGGACGGCTGGTAGGTCGGCTTGCGCTTGGCCACGACGCTTTCTCCCCTTCGCGTTCTTCAATGAAAGGGGGCGCGTGTAACGCGAGGTGCGGATCAAGTCAACGCGCTCCGTCAGCGGACCGGGTCATCCCGCGACCCGAAGAGTTGTGGAAGGACCTGTGAAGAACGTGGTGATTGGCTGTGGAAAGGTTGTGGCGCGGACGTGCGTAACGCGGACGTCAACAGTCGGCCAGAGGGGCAGTTATCCACAGGTTCCGGGCTTTTGCGCGGCAATGACCAGGTGCAACATCTGTCCGGGGCCCACCCCCCATTTGTTGGGGTCAGTGTCATGCCCAGCACAAGGTGATCGCGCGCGAGTCGCCGGGGTCTTCGCGGAACGCGTCACGTTCTCATTCTGATCCAACCACTTGCTTCCAGTGCTTGATCGCCCCCCCACCCTCTGTTAGCAAGTCGGCGTTTTCAGCCGCCCCATTTTTTGCGCGAGGCTGTTCGTGCCCGCAACTGCCGAGAAGGCCGCTAGCGTTCCAACCGCAGAGAACATCTGGACAAAAACGCTTGACACGCTCCGGACCGAAGGCAAGACCTACGCGCTGACCTGGCTGGAGAAGCTGCGTCCGCTGGCGGTCGTCGACCGCGCGCTGGTGCTCGGCGTGGAGGACCGCTTCTTCCGCGACTGGGTGGACGACCACTACCGGGGGCTGCTCGAAGCGACGCTCGTCCGGATGGGCGCCGGGCTCTCCACCGTGCAGTACGAGGTGGTGGAGATCCCTCCCACCCCGGAAAAGCTGGCAGGCGTACCGTCAGTCACAGGGGGGGCCGCTCCCCCGCCCCGTCCGGTGCGCCTGAACGAGCGCTTCACCTTCGAGACCTACGTGGTGGGAGAGTCCAACCAACTCCCCGCGGCGGCGGCCCAGGCGGTGGCCGAGGACCCGGGCCATCTCTACAACCCGCTGTTCATCTACGGGGGCACCGGGCTGGGGAAGACGCACCTGCTCCACGCGGTGGGCAACAAGATCCACCAGCACACCCCGGAGGCGCGGATCGTCTACCGCTCCACGGAGGACTTCACCAACGAGTACGTCGAGGCGGTCCGCGACCACAAGATGCCGGAGTTCCGGCGGCGCTACCGCGAGCAGTGCGACGTGCTGCTGATCGACGACATCCAGTTCCTCGGCAAGCGCGAGGAGACGCAGAAGGAGTTCTTCTACACCTTCAACGCGCTCCACGAGATGTCCAAGGCGATCATCCTCACCTCGGACGCGGTCCCGGCGGAGATCCCCGGGCTGGAGGACCGGCTCCGCAGCCGCTTCACCATGGGGCTGCTGACGGACATCCAGGAGCCGAACTACGAGACGCGCATCGCCATCCTGAAGAAGAAGGCGGACCTGGAGCAGCTGGACCTGCCGGACCGCGTCTGCCACTTCATCGCCCGGCACGTGCAGCGCAACGTCCGCGAGCTGGAAGGCGCGCTGGTGAAGATCTCCGCCACGCACAGCCTCACCCACCAGCCGGTGACCGAGGAGTTCGCGGCCCAGGTGCTCAAGGACATCCTCCCCAGCCAGCGCCCGCTGGACGTGGAGCACATCCAGCGCGAGGCGGCCCGCTACTACAAGGTCGCGGTGGAGGAGCTGAAGCAGGACCGGCGGACCAAGGCGCTGGCCCACGCGCGCGCGGTGGCAATGTACCTGTCGCGCAAGCTCACCAAGAGCTCCTTCCCGGAGATCGCCGCCCACTTCAACAAGGACCACTCCACCGTCATCTCCGCGGTGCGGAAGGTGGAGAGCTCCCGCGAGAACGACGCCGCGGTGAAGAAGCAGCTGGAGGACCTCGAGGTGAAGCTGGGCGTGGGGTAACCGGTTTCAGCGCCGCGCCGCCGGCGCCGCGTCCGATGGCCAGGCAGGGCTTCGACGATCCGGCGCGAGGCCCTTCACCGCTTCGCCTTCGGCAGCGGCGCCAGGCGCTGGGTCAGGTTCAGCGTCTTCCCCGGCTCGATCTTCACCTCCAGCCGTCGCGCCGGCCCGGAGTCGGGCACCAGCGTGAGGCTGTGCGGGCCGGGGGGGAGCGTGACCTCGGTCAGCGGCGTCTGGCCGAGCACCTCCCGGCCTTCCATCACCTTGCACCGCGGGGTGGTGTTGAGCGTGAGCGCGCCGGCCTTGGCCTCCGGCTTCGGGTCGGGCGGGGGCGGCGTGGGCTCCGGCGGCGGCGGCTTCACCACCACCACCACCGGCTGGGTGACGATGGTCGGGTTGGGCGGCGGCGTCCGCGACAACGCCAGTACCGCCGCCACCCCGCCCACCGCCAGCACCGCGGCGATCCGGAGCGCCCACTTGGTCGTCGAGCCCCCACCCCTGCGCGCCGGCGCCGACAGCGCTGGCTCGGAGGTTCCGGAGTCACCGGGCCGGTCCGCGCTGTCGACGCGGTCCACCCGGTCCGTGCGCTCGGTTTGAGCAGTCTGCTCGGCCTTCCGGGCCGGGATCACCTCGTCGGCGTCGAACGCCGCGGCGGCCTGCTCCGGCGTGAGCGCGCCGTTCAGCGCCGCCGGCTCGGAGTCCTTCCGGGCGTGGACCGGCGGCGGCTGCACCGGCGTGGTAGCCACTACGTCCATCATCGGGTCGTCCGGCAGGTACTCCGGGTCGGTCTCGGGGACGCTCAGCTCCGGGAAGACCGCGCCGGCGTCCTCGGTGAGGGTGTGGGCGGCCTTCTTGTAGTCCTCGGTGACCTCGGCCTTGCCGGCGGAGTCCAGCAGGCGCCTGGTCGCGTCGATGCGCTCCGCGAACAGGCCCTTCATGAACGAGGCCCGCTTGTCCTGGTCGTACATCCACTTGGCGGCCACGTCGTCCAGGGCGCGCGCCATGGCCCGGGCGCTGGCGAACCGGTCCGTGCGGTTCCGCGCCAGCGCCTTGAGGACCACCTCCACCAGGCCGGAGGGGATCTTCCGCTGGAGCGCGTCCGGGCGGGGGATGGGCGCGGCGAGGATCCGCTCCATCTCCTCCGTCTCGGTCTCCGCGGCGAAGAGGCGCTTCCCGGTGAGCAGCTCGAACAACACCACGCCCATGCAGAACACGTCGCTGCGGCCGTCCAGGGCCTCGCCGCGCACCTGCTCGGGGGACATGTACCCGGTGGTGCCCTTCACCATCCCGGCGGTGGTGCGGCCCAGGCTCCCGCGCGCCTTGGCGATGCCGAAGTCCAGCAGCTTCACCCCGCCCTCGTACGTCACCATGACGTTCTTCTGGGCGACGTCGCGGTGGATGATGGGCGACTCGCGCCCGGCGGAGTCCTTGATGGTGTGCGCGTAGTGCAGCGCGTGGCAGATCTCCCGGCAGACGGAGACGGACAGCCCCAGCGGGATGAGCCGCTTCCGCTTCTGGCAGACGGCGCTGATCTGGTTGAGGTTCTGCCCCGGGATGAACTCCATCGCGATGTACGCGGCCTCGCCCTCGCCGCCGAGGTCCAGCACCTGCGCGATGTTCGGGTGGTGGAGGACGGAGGTGATCCGCGCCTCGTCGTAGAACATCTTGATGTAGCTGTCGTTGGTCTTGACGTCCGGGAGGATGCGCTTGACCACGACGAACTTCCGGAAGGCGCCGGCGCCCTGGGTGAAGCAGAGGAACAGCTCGGCCATGCCGCCCACCGACAGCTGGGTGAGCACCTCGTAGCTGCCGATCTTGTCGCCGCGGTACATCTCGCCGTGCGGCAACCCGATCGTCGACGAACTGGCGGCGGTCTCCCGCTCCGGCATGGGTCGGGGAGCGTATCGCCTTTCTGTGGGTACTGCTGTGGGTCGTTGGTTGGGGACCATGGGGGAGCGTGTGGGCCGGCCGCCTGGCGGGCGTCCAGCTGTGGAATGCTGGGGACTGGCGGCCCGGCGCTCCACAACCCACCGGGGCATGATTTCATCGCTGCGGCGCCGATCTCCGGAGTTGTCCCCAACTTTCAGGTCCCTACCTCCACGACCACTGTGATCCGATCAGGACACTCAATATGGAAGACGTGGTGGTCCGGCGCGTTGGCGGTGCTGGCGCTGGCCCTGACGCCGGCGTGCCACGAGGAGGGGACGTCCACCTCCCTCCGGCCCATCCAGGTCGAACCGGCGTCGCTGGACTTCGGTGACCTGTACCCCGGACTGCAGACGACCCAGTCCTTCGAGATCCGGAACTCCGGACGAAGCGACCAAGCCCTCCGCTTCGTCCCGCCAGCGCCCCCATTCTTCCTGGTCAACCGGCCCTCCATCGCCTCCTCCGGCCCCACGCAGGTGGCGGTGGTCTTCGCGCCGGCGGACGCCACCGAGGCCGCCGGCGAGCTGGCGGTTCAAGGCGAGCTGGGTGGACCGCAGGTGATCCACCTCACCGGCAAGGGCAAGCCCATCCCTCCCTGTCCGGTGGCGGTCACCTGCACCGAGGAGACGTTCGACCCCATCCTCGAGCACTGCGTCCGCCGCACCCTGCCGGACGGCACCGGCTGCGACCCCCACAACGCCTGCCTGACCGGAGGGACCTGCAAGCAGGGCGTCTGCCGCGGCGCGCCGGTGATCTGCGACGACGGGAACGCCTGCACGCTCGACGTGTGCAACCCGCTGGACGGTTGCCACGCCCTGCCGGCGCCGCCGTGCCCGTCGTTCGGGTGCGCGGTGGGCCGGTGCGACCCCCAGCAGGGCTGCGTGACGGACCAGGCCCCGGACGGGACGGTGTGCGGCCTGGACGCGACGTGCGACGCGGCGCCGATCTGCATCGCCGGGCAGTGCGTGGTGCGCGATCCGCCGGACGGGTTCGTCTGCCAGAAGGCCTCGCCGTGCCAGGGAGAGGGCCGCTGCGCCGGGAGCACGTGCGTCGTCCCGCCGGCGTCCCCGCTGTCGCCGAACTGGTCGGTGGACGCGACGTTGACGGGCGGCCAGGAGCTGCACGACTTCATCCTCGAGGCGGACGGCCGGATCTCCCTCTCCGGCTGGTTCGAGGTCCCCATCCTCCGCGCCAACTCGTCGGGCGCGATCGCCCCGCCGGGGTCCAGCCGCCGCTGCATCCTGTGGAACGACCGGGTGGTGTGCCTGGACTACCCGTGGCGGTACGACCACCCGGACGGCTCGGTGGACTTCCACCAGGGCACGGTCGCGATGCTGGAGCTGGACACCGCGCAGACGCTCTGGCGCTACGACCTCCCGGCGGAGCGGCCCGACTTCGTGGCGATGACGGAAGGCATCGACACGCTGTTCCTGGCGCGGGTGGCGGTGCTCGCCTCGGACCGGTTCGCCATCCTCTTCGAGGGGTACCCGAAGGGGACCAACAACCGCTCCCACCCGGCGCCGTGCCGGAACTACTTCCTGGTGCTGCTGGACGCGCGCGGGCACATGGTGTCCGCCAACAAGCTCGAGGACCCGTTCCTCCAGCGGTGCGACCACCCGCACCCGTACGGGTTCTCGTCGGACGCGGACGGGAACCTGTACATCCACTTCGCGCCGTCCGAGCCGGGCGGGGCGCCGCTCACGCCGCTGTCGCCCAGCATGTACATGTCGTTCACCCGCGAAGGCCTCCAGCGGTGGCGGCGGGACGAGACGTGGGTGGGCGGGGAGATCGCCGTCGCCAACGGCCGCCTCTACCCGGAGCGGGGGGACGCGGTGCTCACCACCGCGGACGGCACGCGGGTGGCGTCCACGCCGCTGCAGGGCCGGAGCATCGTGGCGGCGGACCGGGTGGTGCTGGGGCCGCAGCCGTGGGTGCCGGGCGGGACGCTGGTGGGCCTCAACCCGGACTTCACCACCCGGTGGACGCGGTCGCTGCCCGGGTCGGACGTGTTCCTGACCCAGGAGATCCGCCTGGCGAAGTGGCAGCCGAAGCCGCTCGACCTCCCGGAGACGGTGGCGCTGGGCTTCGCCACGGTCGACGGGACGCGGACGTTGTCCGCCTGGCGGGTGGCGGACGGCAAGCCGGTGTGGAGCTGCGTGGTGCCGGCCAACTTCCGCGGCGACCCGGACCTGTTCGAGCTGGTCTCCGGCAAGCTGGGCCTGATGAGCGGCGCGCAGACCTGCGGCCGGTGCGACCCGCCCTACGCCCTCTCCAGCGCGGCCTTCAGCGTGTTCGACGTCCCCACGCTGTCGCCCATCGAGTCGCCCTGGCCGGGCACCTTCGCCGGTCCGTCGCACGACGGCCACGAGAAGACGGTCTTTCCGCCGCCGGGGCCTTCGCCGTGAGCCAGCGCCGGCGCCCGGAGCTAGAACATCCCCATGGCGCGGAGCGCGAGCACCGCGCCGCCGAGGACGAGGAGCGCCACCAGCGTCCCGACCACGACGAACACCGCGGTGCGGACGCCGGTGGGGTTGGGCTCGGAGTCGGGGGCCTCCACCACGCCGGTGATGCCGCTGATGGAGGTGGAGTGGGGGCCGGCGGTGGGGTCGGAGGGCTCGGAGATGTCGGAGACGTCGCCCACGGGACCGGTCTCGCTGATGCTGTCCATCAAGGCGGCGGCGGGGTCCATGTCCTGCCGGGCGCGCTTGCCGCTGGGGAGGCGGGGGACGGGCCGCGTCACGTTGGGGTTCTCGCCCGGGCGCGTCCGGCCATCGTCCTTCTCGTCCTGCTGTGGGTCCTCGCGAGCGGCCCCGGCGCGAGGGACCTTGTCGCGCTCCCGGTCCGACGACGGGGGGCGCCGCCCGCCCCGGCCGGGCCGGACCACCGTCTCGTCGTCGAAGGAGGTCTGGCGGCCAGACGGCGTGCGCGCCTTGATCGGCACGTCGCCCGGGTCCGTCCGCTCCGACTCGCCCGGGGCCGGCATGTCGTTCGAGATGGCGGTCCGGAGGTCTGACGCCGGCGGACCGGCCGAGACCCCGCGCTTGGGCACCGGCGCGGAGATCAACGGGTCGATGCGGACGGGCCGGCTCTCGGGGAGCTTGTCGCGCTCGGGCACCGCCGCGGAGATCTGCGGCACCTTCCCGAAGTTGGTCTTCTCCCCGAAGTTGAGGTCCTCCAGGAGCTCCGCGGTCTGCTGGCGCCGGCGCTCGAAGTGGCGGGTCATGAACTCCGCGCTCTCCTCCGGGTGCCAGAGGTTGCTCCGGCTCACCTTCTCGATGGCGCGGGCGAACTCCAGCGCGGTGGCGAAGCGCTCCTCGCGCACGTGGGCCAGCGACTTGAGCACCACCGCGTCCAGCTCCCGCGAGATCTCCGGGTTCCCCTCGGACGGCGGCGGCGGGGCGGCCTTGAACACCGCCAGCATCCCCGCCTCCGGGTCCTTGTCGTAGTACAGCCGCATCCCCGTGAGGCACTCGTGCAGCACCACCCCCAGCGAGAACACGTCCGAGCGCGGGTCCAACTCTTCGCCGCGGATCTGCTCCGGGGACATGTAGCCGGACGTCCCCTTCACCTTGCCGGCCGCGGTGCGGGTGATGCGGCCCACCGCCTTGGCGATGCCGAAGTCGAGGAGCTTGGTCAGCCCCTCGTACGTCACCATGATGTTCTTCTCGGCGACGTCGCGGTGGATGACCTGCCGGGGGCGGCCCACCGGGTCGCGGAAGACGTGCGCGTAGTGGAGCGCCAGCGCGGTGTCCCGCACCGCCATCAGCGACAGGCCGATGGGGATGGACTCGTTGGCGTCCCGACAGGCGCGCGCCACCTCGATCAGCGTGGCGCCGGGGACGAACTCCATGGCGAGGAAAAGCTCGTCGTCCTGCGTGTCCAGGTCGTAGACCTGCGCGATGTTCGGGTGGCTGAAGGCGGCGGTGATCTTCGCCTCGTCGAGGAACATCTGGACGATGTCCTCGTCCGCCTTGATGTCCGGGAGGATCTGCTTGAGCACCACCAGCTTGCGGAACCCCGCGTGCCCTCGCTGGAAGGCGAGGAAGATCTGCGACATCCCTCCGGAGGAGAGCTGGCACAGCACCTCGTACTTGCCGAGCTTTCGGCCCGTGTAGCGGTCCGGAGCCAGCGGCAGGGTCTGCGACGTCATTCGGGCGCGCGAGGATACATCGGAGTGGCGAAAAGCCTCACCCCTCACACTGGCCGGGGCAAGGGCACCGGATGCACTGGACCTGGTGGCACTTGCCGCCGCCGGGGCACTGGGACGCCTGGTGACAGCCGGGGACGCACTCCTTGGGCCCGCCGCAGCCCTCGCAGACCTTCCCGCCCGGACAGTCCGTGTCGGTGGTGCACTGGCCCAGGGTGGCCCGCGGTGGGGGCGCCGGCGTCGTCGTCTCCGGCGGGGGAGCGGGAGGCGGGGCCGGGGCGGGGGCGGCGCAGCCGAGGGCGAGGAGGGTGGCCAGGGTCAGCAGGGAGCGGAGCATCCGCCCATCCTTCCCCGGCGCCGTGCTAGAGCAAAGCGTCATGAACACCCCGCAGGACCGAGAGAAGGCCCACCAGATGGTCGCCGCCGGCGCGAAGCTGGTCGACGTCCGCACGCCGAACGAGTTCGCCGCCGGGCACCTCGACGGCGCGGTGAACATCCCGCTCCAGGAGTTGCCGAAGCGCTTCCAGGAGATCGGCTCGCCCTCTACCGCGGTGGTCCTCTACTGCGCCAAGGGCCCCCGGTCCGCGATGGCCGAACAGTTCCTGCGGCAGCAGGGCTTCGCCGAGGTCCACAACCTGGGCGGCATGGGCGCCTGGTAGCCGGGCCGGGGCTACTTCTTCTTCTTCTTCGGGTGGGGCCGGTGGCAGTAGCACCGGCACTCGCCGGCGCCGATGCAGCCCAGGCCCACGCACTCGTCGCAGGGGAGCGACTGTCCGGGGTCCCAGCGGTCCTTCCCGTAGTAGGCGTCGAAGGCGTTGCCGTTTCCCGCGACGACGGAGTCCTCTCCGCGGGAAGAGACGTAGGCGGCGAACCCCCAGGCCGCCAGACCGGCGGCCATCACCAGCAGGGCTAGAGTTGTCAACATGGCGTTTTCACGAGCCTTTAAGCGTAATCGCCGCGGACGTCAACCGCCCAGCGATGCGTTGACGGGGGCAGTGCCGACACGCTAGACCGCGCCGTCCCGCGTTGAGGGTCACGCCATGGAATTCCGCATCGCCGCCGACGAGCTGAGGAAGGCGCTCAACCGCGCCCAGGGCATCGTGGAGCGGAAGACCACCATGCCCATCCTGGCCAACGTGCTGGTCAACGCCACCAAGTCCGGGGTGACGGTGACCGCGTTCGACCTGGACACCGGCGTGGTGAGCGAGCACGCGGCCGAGGTGATCAAGCCGGGCGCCGTCACCATCTCCGCCAAGTACGTCTACGACATCGTCCAGAACCTGCCCGAGGCGCAGGTCACGCTGAAGAAGACGAACAACAACTACGTGGAGATCTCCTCCGGCACCGCCCACTTCAAGATCGTGGGGATGGCGCCCGAGGAGTACCCCAAGCTCCCGAAGGAGGAGAACGCGCCGCTGGTGAAGCTGAACGGCGCGGTCTTGCTGGAGATGATCCGCAAGACGGCCTTCGCGATCTCCACCGACGAGACCCGCTACATCCTCAACGGCGTCTACTTCGAGCCGCGCGAGGCCGGGAAGGTGCGGATGGTGGCCACCGACGGGCACCGCCTGGCGCTGGTGGAGCGGGAGCTGGAGGGGGACTTCAAGCTCAAGGGCGGCGTGATCATCCCGCGCAAGGGCCTCTTGGAGCTCAAGCGGCTGCTGGAGGAGGCGCCGGAGGCGGAGTGCCACCTGGGCTTCGCGGAGAGCTCCGCGCTGTTCAAGAAGTCCGGCCTCACCATGGTGATGCGGCTGATCGACGGGCAGTTCCCCGAGTACCAGCGCGTCATCCCCAAGGAAGGCGAGCGCAAGCTGGCCGTGCCCAAGACCCGGCTCATCGAGGGGCTCAAGCGCACCGCCCTGCTCTCCGCGGACAAGTCCAACGCGGTGAAGATCAGCCTCTCCGAGAACCTGCTCCGCATCACCTCCCACAACCCGGACCTGGGCGAGGCCAAGGACGACATGGAGGTCGCCTACCGGGGCGCGGAGATCACCATCGGCTTCAACGCCCGGTACCTGCTGGACGTGCTGAGCGCGGTGGACACCGAGGAGGTCGCGCTGGAGCTGGGCGACGAGCACAGCCCCGGCGTCCTCCACGCCCCCGGCGACGGCAGCTACACCGCGGTCGTGATGCCGATGCGCGTCTAGCAGGGCGATGCCCGAGCGCGCGGTCAAGACCGACTCGCTGCGGCGCCGCCTGGAAGGGCGGGCGGACCTCCTGGATGCGGCCGCGCTGCGCTACCGCGCGCTCCGCAACGCCCTCTCGCGCGTCGTCTTCTGGCGGGACCGCCTCCGCCGCAACGCCGAGGTGCTGCGCGCCACCGCCGGGGCCCAGGTGGAGGTGGAGGAGGTGCTGGCCTCCGCGCTCCGCCGCGCCGACGCCGAGGGATGGCCGCCGGACGACCCGTGGGTGCGGCAGCTCCACGCGCTGAAGGCGTCGGCCTCGGAGCTGGCCCAGCTCGCCGCGCGCCGGCTGAAGACGCCCCCCGGGCAGCCGCTGGCGGTCCTGCTGGGCGACCTGGAGGCCTTCCTGGCGGGGCCGCGGAAGATCCGCCCCGGCCAGCGGTGGGCCGCCGCGCTGGAGCTCCTCCCCCGGACCCTGCCCGAGCTGCGCGAGTTGGAGACCGACGCCGGCTTCGTCGAGGAGCTGTTCCGCCGCCCCTTCGACCCGCGCGCCGCGCTTCCTCTCTCGCCCGAGGAAGCGCGTGCCCTGGCGGAACGGCTGCCCGCGGCCGAGGACGCGCTCCAGGCCATCTGGAAACGGGTGGAGCGCGCCGACCCCTCCGGCGGCCTGCTCCGTTTCCTCCAGCGCCGCGCCCGCCGCGCCCCCCGCGGCGAGCCGCAGAACGGCCCAGAGGACCTGCTGCAGGCCGCCTTCTGGATGGACGTGGCCCGCGCCCGGCTGCGCGCGGTGGTGGACGAACGCTTCACCCCGGTGGCCATCCAGGAGCCGGAGCTGCTCCAGGTCTTCGAGTGGGTCGTGGCCCGGGAGAAGGACCCGGACGCCCCGTCCCCGAAGCCGCTCCCCCGTGGGCGGGCCCCGCTGCTGGAGCTGGCCCACGCCTTGTGGCAGCTCCCCAAGGCCGCCGGCGCGGTGGCGCGCGGGGCCGGCGCCTCCGGCACTCGCCCCAGGCCGGCGGCGGCGCTCTCCCGCGAGCGGCGGGAGCGATTGCAGGACCTGGCGCGGCGGGCGGACGCGGCTCCTCCCTCGCCGGACGCGGACCGGCTGCGCGACGCGCTGTGGATGTTCATCCGCATCCGGGCCGCCGCGGTGGGCCCGCTCCCCTCGGCGCCGGCCGACCGAAGCTTCGAAGCGCTCGTCGCGCGGGCCTGGTAGAGACGGGCCACGTGCTCCTGCGTTCGCTGACCGTCGGGGACTTCCGCAACCTGGCCCAGGTGGAGCTGGCGCCCTCGCCCGCCGCCACCGTGGTGGTGGGCCCCAACGGCCAGGGGAAGACCAACCTGCTGGAGGCGATCTACTTCCTGTGCACGCTGCGGCCGCTGCGCGCGGGCAAGCTGTCGGAGCTGGTGCGCTTCGGCGCGCCGGGCGCGTTCGTCCAGGGCACCTTCTCCCTGCGCGGCGCCGACCGCACCATCCGGGTGGAGGTGCAGGACGGGGCGCGGGTGGCGCTGGTGGACGGCAAGCGCGCCGCCACGCTGCTCGACTACTTCGGCGGCGTCTCGGTGGTGGCCTTCACGCCGGACGACCTGGAGGTCATCAAGGGCGCCCCCGACCAGCGCCGCGCCTTCCTCGACCGCGCCGTCTTCAACCGCTTCCCCGCCTACCTCGACGAGAGCCGCGAGTACGCCCGCGCGCTCAAGAGCCGCAACAAGCTGCTCCGCGACGGCGCGGAAGGCGCCTACCTGTCCGCCTTCGACGAGGCGCTGGTCCGCGCCGGCGCCAAGCTCTGGGTCCGGAGGCGGGCGCTGATGACGGAGCTGGCGCCGCGCGCGGAGAAGGCCTTCGCCGCCATCGGCCGCGCGGACCAGCCCGCCCGCTACACCTACGCGCCCAGCCACCTCGGCAGCTCCCTGGTCTTCGACACGGCGACCGAGGGCGAGCTGGCCGAGGCGTTCTCCCTGGAGCTCGGCAGGCGCCTGGAGCGAGACCAGGAGCGCGGCTTCACCTCCGTGGGGCCGCACGCGGACGACCTCGGCGTCTTCCTGGGGGAGCGCGGCGCGCGGGCGTTCGCCTCCCAGGGCCAGCAGCGGGCGTTCGTGCTGGGGTGGAAGATCGGCGAGATCGAGAACCTCCGGGAAGCCCACGGGATGCTGCCGCTGTTGCTGCTGGACGACGTGTCCTCGGAGCTGGACCCGGAGCGGAACGCCTTCCTGATGGGGTACCTGGCGCACAGCGGCGCGCAGGTCTTCTTGACCACCACGGACGCTGACCTGGTGCGTCGAGCAGCCGGTCCCGGGGCCCTGTGGTTCCAGGTCCGGCGAGGCGTGGTTGACTCGTTGGATTTCACCGTTAAATCAATGACTTGAGGCTCCTCGCGCCGCTTTACGGTGGGGGGCCGAAATGGTACGGGAAACACGTGTCGAACCCACCGCAGGCGCCCACCGAACGGACCGAGTACAGCACGGCCTCCATCACGGTCCTGGAGGGCCTGGAGGCGGTCCGCAAGCGCCCGGGCATGTACATCGGCGACACCAACGTCTACGGGCTGCACCACCTGGTCTACGAGGTGGTGGACAACTCGGTGGACGAGGCGCTGGCCGGCTACTGCACGGACATCGACGTCGTCATCCACGTCGACAACTCGGTGTCGGTGAAGGATGACGGGCGCGGCATCCCGGTGGGCCCGCATCACACGGTGAAGGGGATGGACACCGTGGACGTGGTGATGACCAAGCTCCACGCGGGCGGGAAGTTCGAGAACCAGGCGTACAAGGTCTCGGGCGGGCTGCACGGCGTGGGCGTGTCCTGCGTGAACGCGCTCTCGGAGTGGCTGAACGTCGAGATCCAGCGCGACGGGAAGGTCTACCAGCAGAAGTACGCGCGCGGCATTCCCCAGCAGCAGGTGACGGTGGTGGGCCAGACGGAGCAGCGCGGGACCACCGTCCACTTCAAGCCGGACCCCACCATCTTCGAGGTGACGGAGATCAACTTCGAGACGCTCTCCCAGCGCCTGCGCGAGCTGGCCTTCCTCAACGCCGCGCTGAAGATCTCCATCACCGACGAGCGGTCCTCCAAGAGCCACGAGTTCCAGTTCGCCGGCGGGATTGTCTCCTTCGTCGAGTACATCAACAAGTCGAAGCAGGCGCTGCACGACAAGCCGGTCTACTTCTCCGCCAAGAAGGACCGGGTGGAGCTGGAGATCGCGCTGCAGTGGAACGACGGCTACGACGAGCGCATCTACACCTTCGCCAACAACATCAACACGCACGAGGGCGGGTCGCACCTCTCCGGGTTCAAGTCCGCGCTCACCCGCACCATCAACAGCTACGCGGAGAAGGCGCAGCTGTGGAAGGACCTCAAGGAGGCCCCCACCGGCGAGGACGCGCGCGAGGGGTTGGCGGCCGTCATCTCCGTGAAGCTGCCGGACCCCCAGTTCGAAGGGCAGACCAAGACCAAGCTGGGGAACTCCGAGATCAAGGGCCTCGTCGAGCAGATGGTGAACGAGTCGCTCGGGACCTATCTGGAGGAGAACCCCAACACCGCCCGGAAGATCGCCGCCAAGATCGGCGACGCGACCCGCGCGCGCATCGCCGCCCGCAAGGCGCGGGAGACGGTGCGCCGCAAGGGCGCGCTGGACTCCGCGTCGCTCCCCGGGAAGCTGGCGGACTGCCAGTCCAACGACCCGTCGGAGAGCGAGCTGTACATCGTGGAGGGCGACTCCGCCGGCGGCTCCGCCAAGCAGGGCCGGGACCGCCGCAACCAGGCCATCCTCCCCCTGCGCGGGAAGATCCTGAACGTGGAGAAGGCGCGGTTCGAGAAGATGCTCAGCTCGGCGGAGATCGTGACCTTGATCACCGCGCTGGGGTGCGGGATCCGCGCCGGCGGGAGCAGCGAGGACTACGACCCGACCAAGGTCCGCTACCACCGGATCATCCTGATGACGGACGCGGACGTGGACGGCAGCCACATCCGCACGCTGCTGCTCACCTTCTTCTACCGGCAGATGCCGGAGCTGCTGCAGAGCGGGTACCTCTACATCGCCCAGCCGCCGCTCTACAAAGTCACCCGCGGCAAGAAGGAGCTGTACCTCAAGGACGAGCCGGCGCGCGACGCGTACGACCTGGACCTGGCGCGGGACCACGCCAAGGTGGTGGCCGGCAACGGCACGGTGCTGGAGAAGGTCGAGCTGCGCGGGCTGCTGGCGAAGATCATCGCCTACCAGGACCGGCTCAAGAAGCTGTCCCTCCGGCGGGACCCGCGGGTGCTGGACGCGCTGGTGCAGGCGGCGCGGATCAAGGCGGAGACGCTGCTGGAGCTGGAGACGCTGAACGCGGAGGCGGAGAAGATGACCGCCTACCTGGCGGCCCACTCCCCCGAGGTCTCCGGGCGGCTGGAGATCTTCCGCAAGGCGGACCCGGAGCACCAGTCCAAGAAGCTGGTCTTCCGCACCGAGGTGAACGGCTCCCCGCGGGAGACGGTGCTGGACCACGCCTTCCTCTCCGGCCCGGAGTACGCCGAGCTGATGGCGATGAAGGAGTCCTTCGCCGTCCTGGGCCCGGCCCCCTACCAGGTGAAGTTCGACGACGAGGAGTCCACCGCCCAGACCGTGCAGCAGGTCTGGGAGCGGGTGCGTCAAGGCGTGGCCAAGGGCCTGAACATCCAGCGCTACAAGGGCTTGGGCGAGATGAACCCCGAGCAGCTCTGGGAGACCACCATGGACCCGGCGCGGCGCACGCTGCTCCAGGTGAAGGTGGAGGACCCCGTGGATGCGGACGACATCTTCGGCCTCCTCATGGGCGAGGCCGTGGAGCCCCGGCGCGAGTTCATCGAGAAGAACGCGCTGGATGTCCAGAACCTGGACATCTGAGGGGGACCGGCGGTTATCATCCAGTCGGCGTGCCTGTGGGGCACAGGCGTGGTGGGGCGTCGTCTAACGGTAGGACGTCAGACTTTGGATCTGATTATCAAGGTTCGAATCCTTGCGCCCCAGTCTTCCCTCCTCGGCTGAAGGAGCTGCTGGATGCCGACGAAGTCGCTGCAGCTGGTGGCCGTCGGCACCGTTCCACCGGGCCTGCTGCGGGAGTTGGAAGAGCCGCTGATGACCCAGCTCCAGGTGGCCGCCACCACCTCGCGCGCGGTGCTCCAGGCGCCCACCTACGCGTTCAACAAGGACCGGAACCAGTACCACTCCAACGCCATCATGCGGCGGCTGGTGCCGCTGCTGGAGGGCCACCACTTCGTCATCGGCGTCACCGGGGTGGACCTGTTCGTGCCGGACTCGCCGTTCGTCTTCGGCGAGGCGGACCGGGAGGCGAAGGTGGCGGTGGTGTCCATCGCCCGGCTGAAGACCGGCCCGGAGGGGGACACGCTGCGGCGGCGGGCGCAGGTGGAGACCGTCCACCAGGCGGGGCACCTGCTGGGGCTGTCGTACTGCGACGACCCGCGGTGCGTGATGTTCTTCGCCACCTCGGTCCAGGACTGCGACCGCAAGGGTCTCTCGCTGTGCAACGTGTGCCGGAACGAGTTGCAGAAGCTGAACCGCTGACCCATCCCTTGCGGACCATGATTCGACGGATCGCCGCGGCATCGACCCTGTGTGCCCTGGTGGGCCTATGCGCCGCCTGTGGAGACGACGGCGGCGGAGGCCCGGGCGGTGGGGTCTTCACCTCCGGCTTCGCCTTCATCCGGGACGACACCCTGGACGTGTACGTGGCGGACAGCTCGGACTACTCGACGGTGACCCGGCTGACCTCCAACGGCGGGAACCACCACCCGTCGCTCTCCGCGGACGGCGGCCAGGTGGTGTTCGTTCACGCCAACGCCGCGGGCGTCTTCAGCCTGATGACGGTAGCCACCGACGGCAGCGGCGCGCCGAGGACCCTCTACACGGCCGAGGCCAGCCGGGGAGAGCGGAACTTCAAGAACCCGGTGTTCTCGCCGGACGGGGCCACCGTCGTCTTCGCCTACGAGATCCTCACCACGTCCTACCTGGCGAAGGTGAAGGCGCTGGACGGGAGCGGGTTCACCTCGCTCACCACGGGGCCGCTCTCCCACGGGACGCCGTCGTTCTACCCGGCCTCGCTCGCCCCGGATGAGATCCTCACCGCGTCCGGCAACGGCATCGGGCAGTACACCCAGCTGGAGCAGATCAACGTCACCACCGGGCAGGTCCTCCCCGTCACCAACGACCTGGGGCCGGAGGTGGACGTCATCTCCGGGCGGGCGGTGCTGTCGGAGGACGGTACCTCGCTCGCCTTCGAGGGGCGGCAGTCCGGGACCTCGGCGATCCGGATCTTCGTCTACACCATCGCGAGCGGGCAGACGGTGCGCATCTCCGAGCCTGGGGCAGGGTCGACGGACGCGCTCCACACGTTCCCGACGTGGGTGTCGAGCGCGCAGGTGGCGTTCGTCTCGGACGAGGGCGGGGCGCACCAGGTCTACGTGCAGCGCGCGACCGGCGCCCCGGGGACCGGGAGCCTCACGCTGCCGTCCGCGGACCAGCCCTGGTTCGGGCCTTAGGCCTTGGGCTCCGCGGGCTTGGGCGGCTCCATCGCCTCGGCGATCAGCTCGGTGATCTCCCGGACCTTGATGGTCTCCTCGCGCCCGGTCTCGTTCACCGCGTCCTTGATCATCGTGTAGCAGAAGGGGCAGGCCACGGCGATGGTGCCGCTGCCCGGGCCCTTGTACTGCCCCACCTGCCCCGGCTTCTTGAGGTCCGCCGCGTCGGGGAAGGGGACGGATTCGTCCTTGGCGTGCGCCAGGGTCAGCGCCGCCTCGTTCACCCGGTTCTGGTTGATGCGCTGGCCGATGTGCTCCTCCATCCACATCCGGCCGCCGCCGGCGCCGCAGCAGAAGGACTCGCGGCGGCTGCGCTGCATCTCGATGACCTCGAGGCCGGGGATGGCCTTCAGCGCCTCGCGGGGCGCCTCGTAGACGCCGTTGTGCCGGCCCAGGTAGCAGGGGTCGTGGTAGGTGAGCGTCTCGTCCATCAGCCGGCTGAGCTTGATCCGCTTGTCCCGGATCAGCTCGTTGAGCAGCTGGGTGTGGTTGATGACGCGGTAGTTGCCGCCGAACTCCGGGTACTCGTTCTTGATGGTGTTGAAGCAGTGCGGACACTGGGTGATGACCGCCTTCACCCCCAGCCCGTTCCAGGCCTCCACGTTGGCCTTCGCCATCGTCTGGTAGAGGAACTCGTTCCCCATCCGGCGGGCGGATTCGCCGTTGCAGACTTCCTGCTTGCCCAGGGTGGCGAAGGAGACGCCCGCCTCGCGCATGATCTTCACCAGCGCGCGGCTGACCTTCTTCTGCCGGTCGTCGTAGCTGCCGGCGCAGCCCACGAAGAAGAGGTACTCGTAGGGGCCGCCTTCGCCCCACCGGGGGATCTCCAGCCCCTCCGCCCATTCGTCGCGGCGGTCCTGGCCGATGCCCCAGGGGTTGCCCTGGCGCTCCATCCCCTCGAAGACGCGCTGGATCTCCTGCGGAAAGTCGGACTCCGCCTGCACCTTGTACCGGCGCATGTCGATCAGCCGGGGGATGTTCTCGATGAACACCGGGCAGGCGGTCTCGCACCAGCCGCAGGAGGTGCAGGCCCAGATGGTCTCCGGCTTGAGGACGCCCGGGACCAGCGCGTCCGGCTCGTAGGGCTCACCGGAGGGCTTCTTCCCCTCGCCGAGGAGCTGCTGGTGGTCCCAGAGGTAGTGCTTGATGTCCTGGTTCACGCCCTTGTGCGTGAGCGGCTTGCCGGTGATGTACGTGGGGCAGTGGGTCTGGCAGCGGCCGCACTCGGTGCAGGAGTAGACGTCCAGGCCCTGCTTCCAGGTGAGGTCGTAGGCGGTCTTCGCCCCGTACTCCTCCTTCTCCAGGTTGGGCGTGGAGAGCTTGGCGCTGGGCGTGAGGCGCTTGAAGAAGACGTTGGGCAGGCCGGTGATGACGTGGAAGTGCTTCCCCAGCGGGAGGAAGTTGAGGAAGGAGAGGATGATCAGCAGGTGCGTCCAGAAGCCGATCTGCCCCAGCGTCTCCGCGGCGGACAGCGGCAGCGGGCGCTCCAGCAGCGCGACGAAGGAGGTCACCGGTTCGAACGGTGAGAAGGCGCGGTGCTGGGCGAGCAGGTGCGAGGCGCCGAAGAGGAACTCGGTGATCATCAGCGCGGAGATGAAGCCGAGGATGAGGTACGCCTCCCAGCTCTTGGTCAGCCGGTCCGGCACCACCTTCGCGCGCAGGTAGAAGAAGTAGGCGCAGCCCACCACCGCGGACGCCGCCACTAGGTCCTTCACCAGCACGTAGACGTCGTAGAGCGCCGCCCAGCCGCCGTGCTCGGCCCAGAACGGGTGGGCGGGGGTGGAGAGGAGCTCCAGCGCGGAGGTGGAGAAACCCATGGTGAACAGCATGACGGTGCGGACCGCGAGCACCATGAAGGCGGCGAAGATGCCCACGTGCATCAGACCGGGGAGGAACTCCTCCGGGTCCAGCATCCGCTTCTGACCGAAGCCGAACTGGATCAGCGCCCAGGTCCGCTGCAGGGGGTGGTCCCAGCGGACGTCGTTGCGCTTGAGCCGCCAGAGCACCCCCAGGCGGCCCTGCATCTGCATCACGAAGATCGAGACGCCGGTGAAGACCAACAGCGCGGTGACGAATGGATTCATCGAGCCGTCGAACGTAACAGGTCCGGCTCAGCTTTCCAGGAGCAGCACCGGCGCGAAGTGGGCCGCGTCACAGGAGGCGAGGACGTAGCGGACGCCGCCGTGCTCGCCGACGAAACCGGCGGCGATTCCCAGCTCGCCGTGGAGGTGACCGTAGACGCAGACAGCGGGACCGAAGGGTTCGATGAGTCGGGAGAAGGCGGTGGGGGTCTGGTTGACGTAGAGCGGCGGGAAGTGGACCGCCACCACCCGGGTGAGCGGCGCGGCGGCGGTCTTCTCCTGGGCGAGGGCGTCGTCGAGGGAGCGTTGGAGGCGGTTCGCCTCGCGGGCGATCTGCTCGGGCTTGATCTGCTCGTCGCCCATCTCGCCGCCCGGCATCGGCGGGGCCTCGGGCGTCGTCCACAGCCGCGAGCCGGCGATGAGCCACGGCCCGACGGCGACGGCGCTCTGGTGGATGAAGCCGGCGAAGGTCTTGTAGGGCTCGAAGAGCTTGCGCAGCTTGTTCGCGCTGTCGCCCCACCAGAAGTCGTGGTTGCCGCGCAGGAGCACCTTGCGGCCGGGGCGTTCGTCGAGCCAGCGCAGGTCGCCCTCCACCTCCGCCGCCTTCGTCGCCCAGGAGATGTCGCCGGCGACGATCACCACGTCGTCGGGGCGGACCTTCTCGTCCCAGGCGCGCTGTAAAGGCCCGGGGTGGCCGGCCCAGCCGAACCGCTCCATGTCCTTGCCGCGCGTGGAGGGGAGGTGCGTGTCGCCGATGGCGAAGAGGCGCATCTGGAGCGGACCCTAGCCCAGAAAAGCAGAGCGGCCGGTGCCTCTCGAGGAGCACCGGCCGCCGAGCACTTCAGTGAACGTCAGGTGGAGCTACTTGCCGTGGCCCTTGCCGTGGTCGTGGTCGTTCCCGCCACCGTTGCCATTGCCACCGCCGTTGCCGTGACCACCACCGCCCGCGGGGGGAGGAGGCGGAGGTGGAGGGCTCCCGCCGCCACCGCCACCATGACCGCCGCCATTGCCATTGCCGTTACCGTTGCCGCCGCCATTCCCACCGCCGCCGCTCGGAGGAGGCGGGGGAGGGCTGCCACCGCCGTTGCCGCCGCCGTGACCGGGCGGAGGACCGCCCCAGCCGCCACCACCGGAGTTGCCGCCGCCACTCGGGGGAGGCGGAGGCGGACTGCCGCCCGGGTTTCCGCCGCGGCCCCAGCCACCGCCGTTGCCATTCCCGCCACCGCCGGGCGGAGGAGGCGGAGGACTGCCCCACCCACCACCGTTGCCGTTGCCGTTGCCACCGCCGTGGCCCGGGGGAGGACCGCCCCAGCCGCCGCCGTTGCCATTCCCGTTGCCGCCACCATTGCCGTTGCCGCCGCCGGGAGGAGGCGGAGGAGGATTGCCGCCACCGGAGGAGTTGCCGTTCCCGTGGCCCCAGCCTGGAGGCGGGCCGTTGGGGCCGCCCGTCGGATTGCCCGGGGTGCCCAGGTGGCCCGGAGGCACGTCGTGGCCCCAGCCCGGCGGAGGCGCGCCGCCCCAGCCCGGATTCGGACCGCCGTGGCCAGGAGGAGGCTGACCGCCACCACCCGGAGGCGGAGGAGGCCAACCGCCGCCGCCATTACCGCCACCGTTGCCGCCGCCATTGCCGCCGCCATTGCCGCCGCCGTTGCCGCCGCCGTTACCGCCGCCGTTGCCGCCG
>DASRBA010000160.1:0-3073 GCA_035637895.1 Myxococcaceae bacterium | reverse complement strand
CGTGCTCGGCCATGTCGGCGGCGAACGCCTTGGCCATCCCCGCCTCCAGGTCGCACCGCTTGCCGGTGTCCTTCATCCGGCAGGCGTGGTGGGTGAGCTGGCGCGCCGCCTCGATCTGCGTGGCCGCGTGGGCCAGCTTGTGGCGGATGACCTGGAACTCACAGATGGGCTGGTCGAACTGCACCCGCTCCTTCGAATACCTCAGCGCCGCGTCCAGCGCCGCCTGCGCCACGCCCACCGCGCGCGCCGCGGTCTGGATGCGCGCGTACTCGTAGGTGGGCATGAGCTGGTAGAAGCCCTTCCCCTCCACGCCGCCGAGCAGGTTCTCCGCCGGCACCTCGTACCCGTCGAACGCGACGTTGTACGAGTTCATCCCCTTGTAGCCGATGGTCGGGATCGGGTCCCCGCTCAGCTTCGGGGGCGCGAACTTGTTCCCCGGCCCCTTCTCGATGAGCAGGATGCTGATCCCGCGGTGCCTGGGCGCGGTGGGATCCGTCTTCACCGTGGTGGTGAGCACGTGGGCGCGGTTGGCGAAGGTGCACCACGCCTTCTCCCCGGTGACCGAGTAGCGGTCGCCCTGCTTCACCGCGCGGGTCTTGATCCCCGCCGCGTCGCTCCCGGCGTCCGGCTCGGTGAAGGCGGCCGCGGTGTAGATCTCCCCGGCGGCGATCTTCGGCAGCCACTTCTGCTTCTGCGCCGCGGTGCCGCTCTGCTGGATCAGCGTGGCGGAGATGATCATCCGCGTCATCACGCTCCCCACCGACAGCCACCCGTGCGACAGCGCCTCGGTGACCAGCGCCATGGACAGCGTGTCCAGCCCCAGCCCGCCGAAGTCCTGCGGCGTGATCAGCCCGAAGTAGCCCAGCTCCGCCATCCGCTGGATGAGCGGCATCGGGATCTCCGCGCCCTCGTTGTCCAGCCTGGAAGCGACCGGCTCCACCTCCTTCTTGACGAAGTCGCGGACCGACTCCTGGATGGCCAGGTGCTCGGGGGTCATCACGGCGACATCCCCTCGGGCGAAGGCGCCGGCGCCGGCTCCGGCAGCCGCAGCCCCGGCGGCGAGGAGCGCTCCAGCTCATGCGCGTACGCCGCCTTCTTCTTCACCAGGATCTTCCGCTCGTAGGTGAGCACCACCGCGCCCAGCTCGTTCTTCCCGGTGGTGCGGACGTGGACGATGCCGCGGTCGTCCTTCGACTCGCTGGGGCGCTTGTCGAGGACGACGGACTCCGCGTACAGCGTCTGCCCCGGGTAGACCGGCTTGTGGAAGGACATGTTCCAGTAGCCCAGGTGCGCCAGCGCCTGTTCGGAGAGGTCCTCGACCGTCATCCCGAACACCACGTTCATCACCAGCAGTGGATTGGCCGGGCAGGCGGGGTGTCCCAGCGACCGCGCGTACTCCCGGTTGAAGTAGAGGGGATTGGCGTTCTGGGTCCAGGTCGTAAAAAGGTGACACTCGGCCTCTGCCAAGGTCCGGCCCCAGTGGTGCTGGTACGTGGCCCCGACCTCGAATTCCTCGTAGAATCGGCCCGTTCTGGCCATTTTCCGCACGGTCATCGCTCCCTCGCCTAGCCGCGTCATGGTGATGCTTCAGCGCGGGAGTGTCAATCCGTGAAGAGGGGGTGCTTGAAAATTAGTCAATTTTCAGGCATGTCAAAAACCCAATGGCCCTCAACGAGACGGCGCTGAACGCCAACGTGGGCGTGAAGCTGCGCACCCTGCGACTGCAGCGCAACATCAAGCAGAGCGACGCGGCGCGGGACCTGGGCGTGTCGCCCGCGTACCTGAACCTGATCGAGAAGGGGAAGCGGGTGATGCCCTTCCCGCTCCTGTGGAAGGCGCTCCGCTACCTCGACCAAGACCCGGAAGAGTTCATGGCGTCGCTGGGCGAGGGCCGCGCGGACGAGGCGCTGGCCAAGCTGCTCGACGAGCCGCTCTTGAAGACCCTGGACATCGACCCCGAGTCGCTCCAGTCCCTCTCCGCCGAGCCGAAGCTGGCGGGCACGGTGGCCGCGCTGTTCAACCTCTACAAGAACACCCGCTCGCAGCTGGAGAACGTGCTGGCCCAGCTCTCCAACGAGGAGCGGGCGCGGGCGGAGACGCTCACCCGCGAGGGGATGCGCTTCGACTACTCGCCCTTCGACGAGGTGACGGACTTCCTCCAGGAGCACAAGAACTACTTCCCGGAGCTGGAGGAGCAGGCGGAGGCGCTGCGCCGCGACTTCCAGCTCGAGCGGCAGGTGACGTCCGGCCAGCTCCAGCGCGTGCTGCAGGACGCGCGCTTCGGGTACCGCGTCCGGTACGAGTCCGGCCCTCACGGCAGCTCGGTGGTGCGGCAGATGGACCGGGAGGAGAAGACGCTCACCCTGTCGCCCGCGCTCACCGAACAGCCGCTGAAGTTCCAGCTGGCCACCTCCATCGGCCTGCTGGTGCTGGACAAGGCGAAGCTGCTGGAGCGCATCCTGGGCGGCACCGCGCTCAAGCACGCGGAGACGCCGCGGCTGATCAAGGTGAACCTGGCCTCCTACTTCGCCGGCGCGCTGATGCTCTCCTACGGCGACTTCTTCAAGGAGGTGGAGCGCACCCGGTACGACGTGGAGCTGCTCTCGCAGATCTTCGGCACCACCTACGAGACGGTGGCGCACCGGCTGTGCAACCTGGCGGACCCCAAGCGCCCCGGCGTCCCCTTCCACTTCATCCGCAGCGACATCGCCGGGAACGTCTCCAAGAAGTACTCCGGCACCGGGCTGAAGTTCGCGCAGGGCGGCGGGTCGTGCGGGAAGTGGGCGGTGCACCTCGCCTTCCTCAACCCATCCCAGCTCACCCGTCAGTACTCGATGATGCCGGACGGAACGACCTACTTCTGCTTCGCCAAGGTTCAGCTCCAGCCGGTGGAGGGGAGCATCGTCCGCGGCACCGCCTACTCCATCGGCCTGGGGACGCACGCGGAGAACGCGCGCCTGCTGGCGTACGGACTGCCCACCACGGACCTCAAGCGGGACGCGGTCCCCACCGGGATCAGCTGCCGCTTCTGCGAGCGCACCGACTGCAACCAGCGCGCGGCGGCCAGCTACCG
>DASRBA010000159.1:0-34500 GCA_035637895.1 Myxococcaceae bacterium | reverse complement strand
CGCCGCATCCTCTACGTCCACGAGATCCGCCTCGACGAGGGCACCCGCGTCTACCTGGAGACGGTGAACATCGGCACCGGGCAGACCCAGGCGCTGCTGGAGAAGGGCCAGCTGCTCCACGCCACGGACAGCGGCGCGGTGGTGTGGGCGCCGGACGGCCGCATCCTCTTCGCGCTGGCGGAGCGCCCGCCCTCCGAGCCCGGCTTCACGCTCTGGTCCGTCACCCTGGACCCGACCACCGGCCTGCCCCAGACCCACGCGCGGATGCTCAACTCCTGGATCGGCTCCACGCCGGGGATGCTGAGCATGGCCAAGGGCGACATCACCTACGCCCGCTTCGAGCAGCAGACCGACGTCTACCTGCTCGACCTGGACGCCGGCGGCCGCGCCTCGGGCCAGCCCCGGCGCCTCACCATGTCCGAGCGCAACGAGCGGCCCTCGGGCTGGTCCCCGGACGGCAAGAGCGTCCTCTACGTCTCCGACCAGGACGGCAGCTACGACCTGTTCATCCAGGACGTGGTCACCGGCGACGCGCGGAAGCTGCTTGAGGACCGCAACTCGCAGACCTGGCCCAGCTTCACGCGCCAGGGCTTCGACGTCCTCTACTGGGACCACCCGTACCCCTGCGACGCGGACACCGACGTGCCGGCCCGGCTGATGCGCGCCGCGCTCCCCGGCGGCAAGCCGCAGGAGGTCCTGGTGGAGCGCCACACCTCCGGCTGCCAGGACATGCCTTCGGAGCTGCCGCCATCCGAGGCCTACTTCCGCTGCCCCGCGCGCGCCGGCAACTGCATCCTGGGGGAGACGGAGGGCCTGCAGATCGCCTTCTCCGTCCTCGACCTCAAGCACAACCGGGCGCACGAGGTGACGCGCGTCCCCAACCCCGGCCTGCAGGCGCACGGCTGGGACATCTCGCCGGACGGCACCCGCCTGGCGCTCCCCGGCGCCAGCGGCCAGGTGCGCCTGGTGGACCTCACCCGGCGCAAGGCCTTCGACCAGTTCGTGAACAAGGCCTGCGAGCTGAACGCGGTGGCCTTCACCGCCAACGGCGGCGGCTTCTACTCCACCGCCGAGTGCCCCGGCCTCGCCAAGCCCTACAAGCTCTACTACAGCGAGGGCCTCCGCGCCCCGGTGGTCCTCTGGGAGAGCTCGTCCATGCGCTTCCTCACCCCGGTGGCGTCGCCGGACGGCAAGCGCCTGGCGGTGGGCGTGCGCCCCTTCGACAACGACGTGTGGATGGTGAGCGGGCTGTGACCCCCGAGGAGGAGGAAGCGGAGCGGCGGCGCTTCTTCGAGGCGGAGGCCAGGCGCCTGCGCGAGGCGCTCCCCTACGAGCCGCCGGTGCAGGGGAAGAGCTACTGGGTGAAGGACGGCATCCTCCCCAACGCGCGCCTCGTCTCGCGCCGCTGCCTGGATCACCAGGAGTGGCAGCTGGGCTTCCCGCACCGCCCGGAGTACTGGCCGGGCAAGCGCTTCGCGGGCGCGCTCAGCCGCGCCGAGGTGGCGGGCGTGGAGGCGTGGGTGAAGTCCGCCATCGGGGCGAAGTCGCTGGAGTACCGGTCCTCCCCGGGCGGCGGGACGCTCTCCTCCAACTTCCTGCAACTGGTGGGCGAGTCCGAGTCCGGCCCGCGGCCGCACACCGACTCGCGCGCGCTGTGCACCCACGCCGCGGTCATCTACCTCCAGCCGAAGGTGCCCCAGGGCAAGGGCGGCACCGCGTTCTTCCGGCTGCAGCTGCCGGACGGCTCGCTGGGCGGGAACCTCTGCCCGCCGCCCCACGAGCACCTCACCACCGCGCTCGGGGTGAAGAAGCTTCCCCTGGAGGCGTGGAAGCTGGACGTGGAGGTGCCCAACGTCTTCAACCGGATCCTGCTCTACCGGTCGGACATGGTTCACTCCGCCAGCAGCTACTTCGGGGAGAAGGACCGGGAGAAGCGGATGACCGCGCTCTTCTTCTGGTGGGCGGGCTTCTGATGGCGGACGAGGACGACGCGCTGGCCACGATGCCCTCCGCCGGCGTCGTCATCGCCGGCCGCTACCTCCTGGGCGAACGGGTGGCGCAGGGCGGGATGGGCGCCATCTACGCGGCCACCGACCAGCGCCTGGGCCGCAAGGTGGCGGTGAAGATGATGCTGGAGGCGGCGGCGCAGATGCCCGGCTTCGCGGAGCGCTTCGAGCGCGAGGCGAAGGCCGCCAGCAGCATCAACCACCCCAGCGTGGTGGTGGTGCACGACTACGGCGTGGACGAGCGCGGCACCTACCTGGTGCTGGAGTGGGTGGAGGGGCGGACGCTGGCGCAGCTGGTGGCGTCGGAGGGGCCGCTCGAACCGGAGCGCGCGGTGGCGCTGACGGGCCAGGTCTGCGAGGGCCTGGGCGCGGCGCACGCGCACGGCATCATCCACCGCGACGTGAAGCCGGAGAACGTGATGGTGGTGCCCACGCCCGGCGGCGGCGAGCGCGCCAAGCTGGTGGACTTCGGCATCGCCCGGCCGGTGGACGGCGGCGACGGCGACGCGTCGCTCACCGGGGTGGGGATGACGATGGGCACGCCGATGTTCATGTCGCCGGAGCAGGCGATGGCGCTGCCGCTCGACGCGCGCTCGGACGTGTACTCCACCGCGGCCACGCTCTACTTCGCGCTCAGCGGCCGCCACCCGTACCTGGGCGACCGGATGGCGGTGTTCCGGCAGGTGGTGAACGCCGAGCCGCCCGACCTCCCGCCCGCGCTCTACGACCACCCGCTGGCGGCGGTGCTGCGGCGGGCGATGGCCAAGAACCGCGACGCGCGGCCACAGACCGCCGCGGCGTTGGCCCAGGAGCTGCGGGACGCGGTCGGCTCGGGCCGCGGGATGGTCAGCCTCCCGCGCATCGGCCGGCGCGCGCTGGCGGTGGGCGCGGCGGTGGTCGTCGCCGCGGCGGCGGGCGTCTCGGTGGCGGAGCTGCTGTGGAAGAAGCCCGGCAGCAAGTACCCGGAGGTGGCGGCGCTGCTGGAGGCGGGCCGGCCGGCGGACGCGGAGGACGCCATCGCCGAACGCCTGCGCTCCAACCCGGACGACCCGGAACTGCTGCTGTTCCGCGGCCACGCCCGCGCCGCGCGCGCGGACGAGGCGGGCGCGCGAGCCGCCTACGCCGCCGCGCTCAAAGGCCGCCCGGACTTCGCCGAGAACGCGCTGATGCAGAAGAACGCGCTGGAGTGGCTCAAGCGCCCGTCCCCCGAGTCCGCGCTGGAGCTGTGGCGCGCCATCGGCCAGGCCGGGCTGCCGGCCCTGCGCGAGGTCTCCGCCAGCCCGGACCGCAACCTGCGCTGGAACGCCATCCGGCTGCGCCAGCAGATCGGCGACCCGCAGGCCCCGGACCTGGTGGCCGCGTACATCCTGGACCTGGAGCCGGCGCGCGACTGCGGGATGCTCCGCACCACGGCGGAACGGCTGCGCGACGCGAAGGACGCCCGGGCGCTGGTCCCGTTGCGCGCCGCGCGAAACAAGCTGAACCTGATCGACGCCATCTGCGCCGGACCGGTGCTGGACGAGGCGATCCGCGCACTTGAGGGCCCTGGGCAGTAACGCGCCGGGCCAAATGCATCATCAATTCGGCGGCCGGTGTCCCCCGGACAAGTCGTACTTCCAGAGGACTCCCCACATGATCCCGAAGGACATCAAGCCGTTCACCCCGCCCCCGCCCCCGCCCCCGCCGCCACCGAAGCCGGCCCCCAAGGCGCCCCCGCCGGTCCAGCTGAAGGCGACGACCACCGGGTTTGACCCCAAGCCCGCGAGCAACCCGCCGCCACCGAAGGGTCCGGGCGGAGGCACGCCGCTCCCGCCGCCGGTCTTCCCCAAGGGGCCGGGCGGACCGCAGGGGCCGTACAAGGACGTGCGGAACACCGAGCTCGGCTACCCGCTGTTCCAGCAGTGGAACCGCTGGGGGCAGGCCGGCGCGGACAAGATCCAGAAGGTCGAGGACAAGCTCGCCGCCGGTCAGAACCCGGTGGTGTCCAACAAGGTCCCGCAGCCCGGCGACCTGATGGTGTGGGGCCCCAACGCCGGCTCCGGCGCCACCGGGAAGGCGGACCAGGCCGGCCACATGGGCGTGGTGGAGAACGTCTCGTACTCGGTGAAGAACGGCCAGACGTACGTCACCGTCCGCGTCTCCGAGCAGAACTGGGACAACCATGACGGCGTGAACGGCGCCGGCGTGCCCTACCGGGACATCACCCTCCCGGTGAACATGGCCACCGGCCAGGTGACGCTCCCGTCGCACGTGGGGTTCGTGGGCAGCAACCCGAACCCGGACCTGGGGCCGAACGACACCATCACGAACGACGCCTTCCAGATCAACCACACGCCGGAACACGTGCACGTGGACGGCGGCTACAACGAGTGCGTCGGCTACATCCACGACATCCCCGGGTACACCTCGACCATCGAGAACCTGGCGACCTCCCAGGACGACAAGTTCCTCGCCGCCAAGGAGATCCCCCACGACGGGAAGACCCCCCACCAGGGCGATCTGATCGTCTTCGACTCGGGCTCCGACCTGATCAACGAGCAGGGCGGGAAGGCGGGCTCGCTGGGGCACGTGGGCTACGTCGAGCAGGTGAACAAGAACTACGACCCGCCCGGCGACCCCAACGGCAAGGTGGTCTCGTACACCATCACCATGAGCGAGGCGAACGCCAAGGGGAACGGCGGCGACGACCGCTCGCTCCGCACCTTCACCGTCCCCGCCAACGAGAACGGCGAGGCGCAGCTGCCGACCGGCGTCGGGTTCTACTCGGGCGGCTCCGGCTCCGGAGGGACCGCGCCGGTCACCTCCACCCCGTCCAACCCGAACACCCCGGTCACCCGCGGCCAGAGCTACACCGTGCACGCCGGCGACACGCTGACCTCCATCGCCACGCGCGCCGGGGTGGGGGTGAACGACATCGTCCGGGCGAACAACCTCAAGGACCCGAACAGCATCTTCGAGGGCCAGTCGCTCTACATCCCCTGAGGAGGCTCCCGGACCAGCGTCCCCCGGACCCAGTCCCACAGCGGCAGGGTGACGTTGAAGTTCTTCCGCTGCATCAGCTGCGGGTGGTGATGGATTTCATGATGCCTGCGCATCCATCGAACCACCCGCAGCCGGGCAATGGGAGACGACGAGGGCAGGTGCCAGGTGAGGTGCAGCCACTCGTAGAGCAGCACGTACCCCACGCTCTCCAGCACGAAGACGCCCGCCAGCGCGCGCCCGCCCAGCCACCACAGCGCCGCGCTCACCGGCAGCGTGAAGAGGAAGATGAGCAGGATGCCGTAGGCGGGGATGAGCACCAGCTGCAGCTCGCGCGCGCCCCGCATCGCCATGTCGCCGGTGACGTAGATGACGTGGTGGAGCGGGGTGTGCCGGTCGTAGAGCACCTCCGCGCCGCGCCGCCGGGTGTGGAGGACGTCGCGGTGGATGCCCCACTCGGTGGCGTTGCTGAACACCAGCAGCAGGCCGAAGAACGCCAGGTGCCAGGGGCCGGCGCCGCGCGCCAGCCACGCGGCGGCCGCGCAGAGCGACACGCCGATCAGCGACTCCGTGCCCACGTGCAGCCACGGCCGGTACCCGGGAGACTCCGCCAGCGCGCGCGCCCGCACGGCGTCGCGTTGCCCCGACGGCGGCACGTCGCTCACTTCGCCGCCTTCGCCTTCGCGCCGAGCGCGTCGTAGGTGGCGTACTTGTACATCTCGGACAGCGTCGGGTAGTTGAAGCAGGTCTGGATGAAGAGGTCCGCGGTGCCGCCGGAGAGCAGCGCGGTGAGGCCGACGTGGATCATCTCGGTGGCCTGCTCGCCGATGACGTGGACGCCCAGGAGCTTCATGTGCTCCGGCTCGAAGATCAGCTTCAGCAGCCCGGTCTGGTCGCCGATGATCTGCCCGCGCGCGTTCATCCCGTAGGACGTGCGCCCGACCACGTAGGGGACCTTCTTCTCCTGCAGCTCCTGCTCGGTGGCCCCGGCCATCGACACCTCGGGGATGGTGTAGATGCCGAAGGGCAGCACCGGCGCGAGCGAGCTCTTGTACTTGAGGTCGAACGCGTGGACGACGGCGATGCGCGCCTGCTCCATCGACGTCGAGGCCAGCGCCGGGAAGCCGATGACGTCCCCCGCGGCGTAGATGTTGGGGACGGAGGTCTGGAAGTGCTGGTTCACCTCCAGGCAGCCGCGCTGGTTGGGCTTCAGGCCCACGGCCTCCAGCCCCAGCGAGCCGGTGTTCCCGTTCCGGCCCGCCGCCACCAGCACCTGGTCCACCTCCAGCGTCCCGCCCGACTTCATCGCCAGCTGGATGGGCGCGTCGCCCTCGCCCGCCTCGCACTTCACCACCGAGTCCGGCTTCTGCAGGACGATGCCCATGGCCTTCATCCGGGCGGTGAGCGCTTCGGAGATCTCCGCGTCGAGGAAGGTGAGCAGCTTCTCCTTGCCCTCCACCAGCGTCACCTGCACGCCCAGCGCCTGGAACATGCAGGCGTACTCGCAGCCGATGACGCCGCCGCCCACCACCGCCATCCGCTTCGGGATGGCCACCAGGTCCACCAGCTCGTCGGAGTCGTGGACGCGGGGGGACTCGAAGGGGAAGACGGGCGGGCGGAAGGGGGAGGAGCCGGTGGCGATCAGCACCTTCTCCGCCTCCAGCACCCGGTCGCCGCCGGGCGCGTGCACCTCCACCCGGTTCGCGTCGAGGAACCGCGCCGCGCCGCGCACCAGCTCCACGCCGTGCCGGTCCAGGTTCCACCCCACCCGGTCGCGCTCCTGGTCCTTCACCACCCGCTCGCGGAAGAGCAGGTCCTTCACGGTGACGCGGTGGTCCAGCGTCATGTCCACGCCGTACAGGCCGCGCTGGCGGAAGCCGGAGAGGTACAGCGCGGTCTCCCGCAGCGTCTTGGAGGAGAGGGTGCCGGCGTTGGCGGCGGCGCCGCCCAGCACCTTCGCCTTCTCCACCAGGGCGACCTTCTTGCCGAAGTACGCCGCCTGCGTGGCGCCCTTCTCGCCCGCGGGCCCGGAGCCGATCACCACCAGGTCGTAGCGTGACACGTCAGGCCCACCTTACCCCTTGGTGCCGGGCGCGGCGGCCTGCACCAGCTTCCCGCCCGCGTCGCGCACCTGCGGCGCGGGCAGCTTGAGCGCCGGCTGGCGCTGGAGCTGCGGCTCCACCGCCTTCCGGTCGCCCGCCAGGGTGATCACCATCTTCTCCGGCTGGAGCGCCCGCTTCGCCGCCGCCTGCACGTCCTGGGCGGTGAGCGCCTGCAGCCGGTCCACGAAGGTCCGGTACTCGTCCAGCGGCAGGTCGTACACGTAGAGCGCGGAGATGCCGCCGGCGGCGGAGTCGGCGTGCTCCAGCATCTGCACCAGGTCGTAGGCCAGAAGCGCCCGGCCCTTGGCCAGCTCCTGGGCGGTGAGCGGCTCGTTCACCGCGCGCTCCAGCTCGTGGAGCATCTCCTTCACCGCCTCGCCGGTGACCTCCGTCTTCACCTGCGCATAGGCGACGAACGCCCCCGGGTCGGCGCCGAAGGCGAAGCGGGAGAAGGCGCCGTAGGTGTAGCCGTGCTGCTCGCGGAGGTTGGAGTTGAGGCGGCTGAGGAAGCTGCCCCCCAGCACGCTGTTGAGCAGCGTGAGCGCCAGGTAGTCCGGCGAGGAGCGCGGCACCGCCGGCTGCCCCACCATCACCACCGCCTGCGGCTTCTGCGGGTAGTCCACCAGCACCAGGCGCGGGTGCTCCGGCGGCACGGCGGCGGAGGGGAGCGCGGCCGGCGCGGGGCCCTTCCGCGTCCAGTCGGAGAACGCGTCGGTGAGCCGCTTCACCACGTCCGCCTCGGGCGCGCCGCCCACCGCCACCAGCGCGGCCTGGTCCGGGCCGAAGGAGGCGAAGAAGGCCTTCACCTCGTCCAGCGTCATCGCCTGCACCGACTCCGGCGTGCCCTCCACCGGGCGGGACAGCGGGTGCGACCCGTAGGCGGCCGCCTTGAACGCCAGCGTGGCGCCGGCCCGCGGCTGGGCGCGCAGGTTCTTCAGGTCGTCGACCCGCTTGGCCTGGGCGAGCTTCCACTCCGCCGGGTCCATGTTCGGCTTCAGGGCCACGTCCGACAGCAGCTTCACCATCTGCGGCAGCTTGTCCGTGAGGCCGCTGATGCCCACGGTGAGCGCGTCCTGCCCGGCCTCCACCCCCAGCGCGGCGCCCAGCGCGTCCGCCGCCGAGGCGACGTCCGCCTCGCTCTTCCCCGCCGAGCCGGCCTCCATCATCACCGCGGTCATCGACGCCAGGCCGGGCGTGCGCTCCGGGTCGTAGCTGGCGCCGTGGCGGACCAGCAGCCGCACCGCCTCGATGCCGTCGCCCTTGCGCTCGACGACGTAGACCTTGAGGCCGTTCTTCAAGGTGACCAGCTTCGGCACCGGCGCCGCGAACTGCTTCAGCGGCGTCAGCGCGGGGCGCTTGGAGATGGCCTCCTCGCCCGGCACGGGGACGCGCGGCGGCGCGGGCGCCGGGGCCGGCTCCCTGGGCGCGGGCTTGGCGGGCTCGGCCGGCGGGATGGCGGTGGGGGTGACGCACGCGGCGGCGAGGCCCAGCGCGGCGCCGAGGGCGAGGGCGATCTTCCGCGGGGAGCTGCTCATCGGCCGCCTCCGGCCTTGGGGGCGGCTTCGCTCTCCGGGTGCACCTCGATGACCACCCGCCCCGGCCCCAGCCACTTCCGCCCCGCCTCCGCCACCGCCTTGGGGGTGAGGGCGGTATAGCGGGCGATGTCCTTGGCGAGCGCGTTGGGGTCGCCGTAGTTGACCTGCATCATCGCCATCAGCTGGGCGCGCGAGACCAGCCCCTCCAGGCCGCGCGCGGTGCCGCTGAGGAAGACGATCCGCGCCGCGTCCAGCTCCGCCGGCGTGGGACCCTTGGCGAGCAGCTCCTTGAGCACGGCGTCCACCTCCTTCTGGACCTCCGCCAGGCCCTTGCCGGGGCGCGCCAGGACCTCGATGGCGAAGACGCTGCCCAGCTCGCGGCTGGCCTGCGCGGCGCCCACCTCGGTGGCGAGCTGCTTCTCGTGCACCAGCCGCCGGTAGAGCCGGGAGGCCTTCCCGTGCGCGAGCACGTTGGCGAGCACGTCGAACTCGGCGTCGCCCGGCTTGGTGAACGGCGGCGTGCTCCAGGCGAGGATCAGCTTGGACGACTCCACCTTGTCGGTGAGCGACTGGCTGACGGGCTGGGCGCGCTGCGGGAGCGGAGGGGCGGGCGCGCGCTCCTGCTTCTGGGGCGACTTGATCCACCCGAAGTACCGCTTCACCAGCGCCTGCGCCTGGGCGGTGTCCACGTCGCCGACGATGGCGATGACCGCGTTGGAGGGGACGTACCAGCGGGCGAAGAAGCGCTTCACGTCGTCCAGCTGCGCGGCCTCGATGTCGTGGGCGCTGCCGATGGGCGTGTGGTGGTACGGGTGTCCCTCCGGCCAGAGCTGCTCCTGGGTGACCAGGTCCGCCAGGCCGTAGGGGCGCGCCTCGTAGCTCTGGCGGCGCTCGTTGAGGACGACCGGCTTCTGGGTGCCCAGCTTCTCGTCCGTCATCTCCAGGCCGAACGTCCCCATCCGGTCCGCCTCCATCCAGCAGAACGTCTCCAGGAGGTTGGAGGGGCCGCTCTCGTAGTACCAGGTGTAGTCGCTGGTGGTGGTGGCGTTGTTGCTGCCGCCGGCGGCCTCCATGATGGCGTCGAACTGCGGGTAGGGCACGTAGCGGGCGCCCATGAACATCAGGTGCTCGTAGAGGTGGGCGAAGCCGGTGCGGCCCGGGTCCTCGTCCTTGGAGCCCACTTGGTAGAGCACCCCCATGGCGACGCCCGGGATGGTGTGGTCCTCGGAGACGATGACGATCAGGCCGTTGTCCAGCGTGAGCGCCGTCCCGTGAAGCGAGAGGGGCGGCGCCGGCGAGGCCGCGACCAGCAGCGCGAGCGCGAGCAGCATGAGGCTCCTTTCGACGCGCGCGTGCTTAGCACAGGCGCGCCGGGAAACGCGGCATGCCCATGATGATGTGCACGACGGCGAAGGAGCCGGCGCTCAGCCGACCTGCTCGGCGTAGGTCATCACCAGGTACATCACGGTCTCGACCGAGCCGGGGTTCGAGTAGGTGTGGGGGACGTCCGCCTCGAACATGATGGCGTCCCCCGCGCCCAGGCGGTGCCGCTCCCCGTTCACCTCCAGCTCCAGCACGCCCTGGGTCACCACCAGGTTCTCGGTGGTGCCCGCGGTGTGCGCGTCCGCCTTCTCCACCCCGCGACTGCCCAGGCGCAGCTCGTAGAGCTCGGCCTTGCGCGGCTGGTCGAACGGGAAGAGCGCGCGGGAGACGAACTTGCCGTCGTGCGAGGTGAGTCGCTTGGCCTGCGCGGCCGGCATCACCCGCGTGCCGCCCGAGGTGGCGACGGCGATCAGCGCGGAGAACGGCACCTCCAGCGCGCGGGCGATCTTCCACACCACGTTGATGGTGGGCGCGCTCTGCGCCAGCTCGATCTGCCCGAGCATGGCCCGGCTCACCCCGGAGAGCTTGGAGAGCCGCTCCAGCGACAGCCCGCGCTGCGTGCGCAGCTTACGGAGGTTCCGCCCCACCACCGGCGCCAGGTCGGCGGCGCCCTCGCCGTGCGCGACCTCGTACGCCCACGCCTCCGCCTCGCTCGGTCCGGGCGGCTCGGGCTTCTTCGGCGTGTTCTCTCGGACGGACTTCATCTCCTGGGCCAGACCATCACCCATACCACCACCGGGACGGACCCCGGCATGGAGGGTGTCGGGTTCGGCGGCTGATGAACGGCCCGCTTGCGGCGATAGGCTTCGAGCTCGACCACCGCCGCTGCACCCGAGCGGTTGCCCATGACTGCCACCTCGAGAAGTTTATCCGTTAAAACGGATGATCTGTTATAACGGATGACCTGTCAAACCCGCCCGGAGTCCAGGCACGGGCCGGGCATGACTCCCGCTCCCACCGCCCGTCCAGGAGCCCGGGGCTAGGTCGACTTCTGCTCGCTGGTGTAGATGGCGTCGGCGATCCGGTAGGCGGAGCCCTCCAGCCGCTGGATCGCCTCCTTGATCTTCACCGGGTCGGACGTCTTCAGGATGACCTTGAGCTGCTCGAGGTCCGCCTTGATCTCCTGCCGGTCCTTCTCCGTCAGGATGTTGGCGTACTCCTCCAGCGACCGCTCGGTCGTGTAGATCAGCCCCTCGGCGTTGTTGTTGAGGTCCGCCAGCTCGCGCTTCTTGGCGTCATCCGACTGGTGGGACTGGGCGTCGGCGATCATCCGCTGGATCTCCTGCTCCGACAGGCCGGAGTTGGAGATGACGCGCACCGCCTGGGTCTTCCCGGTGCCCAGGTCCTTGGCGGACACGTGGACGATGCCGTTGGCGTCGATGTCGAAGGTGACCTCGATCTGCGGCACGCCGCGCGGCGCGGGCGGGATGCCCACCAATTCGAACCGGGCGAGCGTCTTGTTGTCCGCCGCCATCTTGCGCTCGCCCTGGAGCACGTGGACGCTCACCAGCGGCTGGTTGTCCACCGCGGTGGAGAACACCTGGCTGCTCTTCTTGGGGATGGTGGTGTTCTTCTCGATGATGGTGGTGGACACCCCGCCGGCCGTCTCCACGCCCAGAGAGAGCGGGGTCACGTCCAGCAGGAGGACGTCCTTCACCTCGCCCTTGAGCACGCCGCCCTGGATGGCGGCGCCCACCGCCACCACCTCGTCCGGGTTGATGCCCTTGTGCGGGTCGCGCCCGAAGAACTCGCGCACCTTCTGCTGCACCGCCGGCATGCGGGTCATCCCGCCCACCAGCAGCACCTGGTTGATCTGCGTCTGGTTGAGCTTGGCGTCCTTGAGGGCGATCCGGCACGGCTCGATGGTCCGCTCGATCAGGTCCTTGACCAGCGCCTCCAGCTGGGGCCGGTCCAGCGTCTCGGTGAGATGCTTGGGGCCGGAGGCGTCCGCCGTGATGAACGGCAGGTTGATCTCGGTGTCCGGCGCCGAGGAGAGCTCGTGCTTGGCCCGCTCCGCCGCCTCCTTCAGGCGCTGCAGCGCCATCCGGTCCTTGCGGAGGTCGATGCCGTTGGCCTCCATGAACCGCTTGGCCAGGTAGTCGATGATCCGCTGGTCGAAGTCCTCGCCGCCGAGGAAGGTGTCGCCGTTGGTGGACTTCACCTCGAACACGCCGGCGTTCAGCTCGAGGATCGAGATGTCGAAGGTGCCGCCGCCCAGGTCGTAGACGGCGATCTTCTCGCTCCTCCCCTCCTGCTGCTTGTCCAGGCCGTAGGCGAGCGCCGCCGCGGTGGGCTCGTTGATGATGCGGAGCACGTTCAGCCCGGCGATGCGCCCGGCGTCCTTGGTGGCCTGGCGCTGGCCGTCGTTGAAGTAGGCGGGGACGGTGATGACGGCCTCGGTGACCGGCTCACCCAGGTAGTCCTCCGCCGTCTGCTTCATCTTCATCAGCACGATGGCGCTGATCTCCGGGGGGCTGAACGCCTTGCCCCGGATCTCCACCCAGGCATCCCCGTTCGGTGACGGCACCACCCGGAACGGGCTGACCGTGATCGCCTTCTTCGCCTCCGGAGAGTCGTACCGCCGGCCGATCATCCGCTTCACCGCGAAGACCGTGGCCTCCGGGTTGGTGATGGCCTGCCGCTTGGCGATCTGGCCGACCAGGCGCTCCCCGGACTCGGTGAACGCCACCATCGACGGGGTGGTGCGGCTCCCCTCGGAGTTGGGGATCACCACCGGCTCCCCGCCCTCCATCACCGCCACGCAGGAGTTGGTGGTCCCGAGATCGATTCCGATGACCTTGCCCATGTGAAGAACCTTCCCCCGACTTTCGCTACGACGACGATGGCGGCTCCGGCGCGGGCGCCGGCGGCTCCGCGGCCCCGGCCTCCGGCGCCTTGGAGACCATCACCAGCGCCGGCCGCACCAGCCGGTCATTGAGCGTGTACCCCCGGAGCACCTCCTGAGCCACCATGCCCGGGGCCATCTCCGCGGTCTCCACGTGCTGCATGGCCTCGTGCAGCCTGGGGTCGAACGCCTGCCCCTGGGCGCTGAAGGACTTCACCCCGTGCCTGCCCAGGGTGTCCTCGAAGAGCTTCCGCGTCATCTGGAGGCCCTTCTTCAGGCTGTCGAAGTCGCTCTGCGTCCGGGCGTGCTCCAGCGCCCGGTCCAGGTTGTCCGGGATGGGGAGCAGGTCCTTGAGCAGCCGCTCCACGCCGAACTTCTGGACCTCCTCCTTCTCCTTCTGCGCGCGCCGCTTGAAGTTCTCCAGGTCCGCCACCGCGCGGAGCATCTTGTCGTGCGTGTCCTTGATCTTCTCCATCAGCTCCCGGCCCTTGGACTGGGAGAACTCGAGCTGGATCTTCAGCTCCTCCAGCTCCTTCTGCACCACGTCCGCGGACGGGGCCGGTTCCGCCGGGGCCTCGGCCTCGGGGGCCGCCGACTCAACGGGCAGCCGCTCACCCTCTGGCGCCAAGTCCACCGGGGCCCCGGCCTCGGCGTCGTCGCCGTCGGTGCGCTTCTCGACCGCCCGGAGCGCCTCCTCGATGACGTCTTGCCCGATGCCCGTGGAGAACTTTCCCTTGTCGGGTGTGCCCGCCATGAGGGTGTGAACTATGGCAGGCGCGGAGGCGCGGCGGTAGGCCCGAGTGCGACCGTCTGCCTACTTCTTCTTCGGCTTCGCCTTCGCCGCCTTCTTGGCGCCCTTCTTCGCCGCCTTCTTCGCGGACTTGGGCGGGACCGTCCGCTCCGACTTGGTGGTGGTGCCGCGCCACGCCTCGTCCGCGCGCTTGACCACCTCCTCGATCTTGGTGGCGGCCTCTTCGGCGGACTTCTTGGCCCACTGCCCGATGTTGCCCAGCCCGTCGCGGATCTTCTGCTGGGTCTCCGGGTCGCGGACCTCGTCGATCAGCTTCTGCGCCTCCACCCGCATGTCCTCCCCGGCCTTCTTGAGGTCCTCACCGGTGCGCTTGAGGAAGTCCTTCAACTGCTGGTCCCACGGCCTGTCCGGCATGTATCCCTCCGTCACGAATGGCGAAACCGGGCGAATTGAATTCGGCTTCGGGCCCGGAGTCTAGGACAGCAACCCTTCCCAAGAAGGACCACACACACATGAACCGAACCAAATGGCTTGCAGTGATGGGGATGATGGTGGCGCTGCCCGCGCTGGCGCAGGAGCGGTGGCGGGACTGGGAGCGCGAGCGGGGCCGGGAATTCCGCGAGCAGCCGGTCCGCATCGAGAAGCGCCGGATGGAGTGGATGCTGGCCAAGATGGACGCGCAGCTGTCGGAGCTCGCCGGGCGCGCCCGCGGGCCGGACCGCCGGGCCTTCGCCCTCCTCCGCGACGAGCTGACCGACGTCCGCGAGATCCTCAACAACGCCACCCCGCTGGGCCCGCCCAGCCTGCCGCAGCCGGGCGGCCCGCCGCAGCAGTACCCTCAAGGGCCGCCGCAGCAGTACCCGCAGGGGCCGCCGCAGCAGTATCCGCCCTACCAGCAGCCGCCTCCGGTGGTCGTCCAGCCGCCGCCGCCCGCCCAGCCGGCGGTGAACCCGATGCCGGACCGCGACTTCCGCCAGCTCCTGGGCGCCATGCAGCGCGAGTCGTTCGCCAATGACAAGCTCCGCATCCTGGAGCAGGCGGCGCCCATCAACTGGTTCGTGGTGCAGCAGGTCCAGCAGGTCCTGGGGGCGTTCGAGTTCCCGGCGGACCGGCTGAAGGCGGTGCGGGCGATGCGCGGCCGCATCCTGGACACCAACAACGTCTACCAGCTCTACGGCGCGTTCGAGTTCCCGCGCGACAAGGACGAGCTGAAGCGGATCCTGGGCCAGTAGCGAAAGCTGCTACCCTCCTGGCGGGCGGTGGGCCACGGTGCCTGCCGCCCGCTTTCATTTTCGAGGAGGGGTCGTGAGGCACGCGCACTGCTGGGGGGCGGCGCTCGCCGCGTTGCTCGCCTGTTCCAGCCAGAAGAAGCAGGAGCCCGCGGCACCTGCGCCCCCGCGATCGCCCCCGTCGGTGTCGGCCCCGTTCGACCTGGGGGCGGTCATCCAGCAGGTGCACTTCGCCTTCCGCGAGGAGGGCGGCGAATTCCGCGCCGGCCATCGCACGCACACGCTCTCCGCCGGCCGAGACGGCCGGGTGACGGTCACGCCCTGGGCGCCGGCCACCGCGGAGCGTGACTGTGCTCTGGCGCAGCGCCGGGACGGCCAGCCGGCGCCCATGCTCTGCTCGCCGGGGCGAGGCCACCCGCTGTCGCTGCGCACGGTGGGGGCGGGCACCGCGCGGGTGGAGGTGGAAGAGACCGGGGCGCTGGCGGTCCGCCGCCGTCCCGTCGCCGACACCGCGCCCGCGCCGGTGGAGCACCTCGCCAACACGGCGCGCGGCCTCCACCAGAGCTGGAGCTTCGCGCGCGCGCCGCAGGGCCGGGGCGACCTGGTGGTCCGGGTGGCGGCCTCCGGCGCGGCGTTCCAGGGCGAGACCGCGTCCGGCCTCCACTTCCGCGACCCGGGCTCGCCGGCGGGGGTGCGCTACGGCCACGCGGTGTGGGTCGACGCGGAAGGGGAGCGGACCGAGGTGAAGGCGCGCTTCGCCTCGGGGCCGGGGGAGATCGTCCTCCGGGTGCCGGCGGAGGTGGTGGCGCGCTCGCGCTTCCCGGCGGTGCTGGACCCGTACGTCTCGCCGGAGATCGGCACCGACGCGCCGCTGGAGGTCGAGGCGTCCGGCGACCAGAGCAACGCGCGCACCGCCACCACCGGCTCCAACTACCTGGTGGTGTGGGACGACTACCGCGACCCGGGGACCGGGTTCGACATCCTGGGCGCGCGGGTCAGCACCACCGGCACGCCGCTGGACCCGCGCGGCTTCATCATCTGCAACGCGCCGGGCGACCAGGTACATCCGGCGGTGGCGGACGACGACAACACCCAGTACTTCGTGGTCTGGCAGGACGGGCGCAACGCGGCCACCACCTTCTGGGACATCTACGGCGCGGTGGTCCCGTCCAGTGGGCTGGCGGCGCCGGTGAGCGGCATCCCGCTGGTCACCAACCCCGGCAACCAGGTGGAGCCCGCCATCGCCTTCGACAGCGTCACCGGGGCCAACTCCGCCTTCCTGGCCGCCTGGAGCGACGACCGCGCCGGCGCCCCGGACATCTTCGGCGCGCACCTGGAGCGGGACGGCGGCATCCGCGAGTCGGGCGGCTTCGCGGTGAGCAACGCCATCGACGTCCAGGACAGCCCTGCGGTGGCGCACGACGGCGCGGAGTTCGTGGTGGCGTGGCGCGACGTGCGCGCCAACCCGGTGGCGAACATCTACGCGCGGCGGGTGTCCAGCACCGGGGCGACGCTCTTCCCCGAGGCGCAGATCACCCAGGGCTCCTCTCAACCAGTCCAACCGACGGTCGCCGGCGGCGCCGGCTTCGCGCTGGTGGCGTGGACGGACGCCCGCACCGCCAGCGACGACATCTACGGCCAGCTGCTCTCCGGCGGCGCCCTGCAGGGCGGTAACTTCGCGGTCTCCGACGCGGGGTTCAACCAGTACGAGCCCTCCGCCGCCTTCGACGGCACGCGCTTCGACGTGGCGTGGACGGACGAGCGGAACACCGGCGCCAGGGCCGTGTACGGCACCGCGGTGACCACCACCGGCACGCTCGTCTATCCCGCCGGCATCTCCCTCGCCTCCCCCGGCCGCCTGCCGGCGCTCTCCACCGGCACCGCCAGCCCGCTCCTGGCCTTCACCGACGACACGCTGCTGGGCGGGGCGGACGTCTACGGCAGCGTGCTGGGCGGCTTCGGCTCTCCAGGGCCCAGGGTCCTCCTCAGCCGCTCCGCCAACACCCAGGGCAACCCCGCGGCCGGCTTCGACGGGACGAATTACCTGGTGGTCTGGGAGGACAACCGCACCGCCGCCGACAGCTCCACCGACCTGTGGGGCGCCCGCGTCTCCGCGCAGGGGCAGGTGCTCGACCCGGCCGGCATCGCCATCTCGACCGAGAAGAAGGAGCAACGGCGCCCGGCCGTGGCAGGCGGAGACGGTGGCTGGGCGGTGGCGTGGGAGGACTACCGCGACGGGGAGCCCGTCCAGACCTGCAACCGTTTCTTCTGCATCACCTGCTACGTCGCCGGGGACATCTTCGGGACGCTCGTCCAGGCCGACGGCGGCGTGGTCTCCCCGAGCGGCATGCCCATCAGCGACGTCGGCGCCGCGCAGGTGGAGCCGGCGGTGAGCTTCGACGGCCAGAATTACTTCATCGCCTGGGGCGACGACCGCAACAGCCCGGGCTTTTGCTTCCCCCAGGGCTTCGGCGGTCTCAATCCCACGGACCTCTACGGCCAGTGGATGACGCCCCAGGGCGCGGTGCTGGGCACGCCCGCCGGCGACTACCTGTCCACCGACGACAAGGGCGTGCGCGAGGTGCAGATCGCCACCCTCGGCGACCGCCACGTGGTGTCCTGGCGAAACCAGGGCGACGCCCGCATCGAGCAGCCCAACATGGGCGGGGCGGTGACGGTGCTCTCGCTGGACGGCGGCACGCTCTCGCCTCCGCAGACCCTGGCGAGCCTCAGCGCCCGCGGCTTCGGCGTGGCGGCGGATCCGTTCCGCTTCTGGGCGGTGTGGGAGGAGGACCAGGCCGACGGCGGGATGGACGTGCTCCTGCAACCGGTGGAGCCCTCGGGTGACGCGGGCGCGGTGACCGTCATTGCCGGGACGGACGCGTTGGAGGGGCAGCCGGCCCTGGTCTACGACGGGCGCGAGCTGCTGCTGGCCTTCCACGCCGACTTCGACGGCGGCGAGCAGGTGGGCGTGTTCGTGGAGTGGCTGGGGCCGAACGGCCTGCCGCTGCCGCCGCCGTTCCCGGTGCCGGTCAACGTCTCGGCCGGCTCCTCCGGCGCGCTCCGCGCCACGGGCGACGGCCGCGGCCGCGCGCTGGTGACGTACCAGAAGTACGACCCGTCGCCGCAGTACAAGGCCCAGCGCGTGCGGAGCAACCTGGTGCAGAAGGGGAACCCCAACGGGTCCTCGTGCCTCAACCCCGACGAGTGCTTCAGCGGCTTCTGCATCGACGACGTCTGCTGCGAGAGCGACTGCGGCGGCGGCTCCATCGGCGGTGCGTGCCGCGCCTGCAACCCGATCTACGGCTCCACCGGCGCGCGCGGGGAGTGCCGCCCGCGCGCCCAGGGGAGTGTCTGCACCCCCGGCTCCGGCTGCGTGGACGACGCCCGGTGCGACGGCGTCTCCATCACCTGCCCCGCTCCCGGCGCGCGCCCGTCCGGGACCGTCTGCAGGCCCGCCGTCACGCCCTGCGACGCGGAGGAGACCTGCGACGGCCAGGGCCGGACCTGCCCCGAGGACAAATCGGAGCCCGACGGGACCTCGTGCGGCGACCTGATGGCGTGCAAGGCGGCGCAGTGCGCGCCGGTGACGCCGGCGTCGCTCTACGACTCGTGCGCCAACTGCTCGGCCGGAGGGACCGCGCTCGCGCTGCCGTTGGCGTTCCTGCTCCACCTGCTCGCGCGGCGGAAGCGGCGGCGGGTGGATGGGCGCTGGATGGTGGTCGTGGTGGCCGCGGGGTTGCTGGTCCCGGGGCAGGCGCGCGCCGCGGAGAAGGCGCGGCCGCGGCTGGCGTTCCTGGGCATCACCGGCACGGCCGGCGTGTCGCAGGAGATCGCCTCCTCCTTCTCCGAATACCTCCAGTCGGAGACCACCGCCCTCGACGTGTACAGCGTCATCGGCATGGGGGAGATCCGCCAGATGCTGGGCCTGGAGCGGCAGAAGCAGCTCGCGGGCTGTACCAAGGAGTCCTCCTGCGTGGCGGAGATGGTGGGGGCGCTGGACGCGGACCGCGCCATCTTCGGAGACGTGTCGCGGCTGGGCGACTCCATGGTCCTCAACATCAGCTTGATGGACCTCAAGCGCGGCAAGCTGCTCGGCCGCGTGGGGAAGCGCGTGCCCGGTTCGACGGTGGAGCCGCTGCTGGAGAACGCGCGCGCCATCCTCTACGAGCTCGTCCGCTCCGACCCCGCCCTGGAGGGTCGCGAGCTGGTGTTGGAGAAGCGCTTCGGCGGCTTGCGCGTGGGGCTGCGCGCGGACGCGGACGTGGCAGGTCCCGCCGTGGCGCCCGGGCTCTCCGCGGACGTGAGCACGCACCTGTTCGGGGGCGGGTTGACGTTGCTGTACGGCAACGGGCTGGGCATCCGCGCCGAGGGCCGCGTCTACCCGCTGGAGCTGGCCAGGGTCCGGCCCTACGCGGGCGCGGGCGCCACCGTGTTCATCCCCTCCGTCGGCCCGGTGGTGGGGCTGCGCGGGGTGGCGGGAGCGGAGGTGCTGGTCGGCTCGTTCACCATCAGCGCGGACGTGGCCTACGAGCGGTTCCTCACCGACTCGCAGCTGTTCCTCCACAACTCGGTGCTGATCGGCGCGGGGATGGGCTACCTCTTCTGAGCCTGCGCCCAGGCGGTCATCGCGGCCGCCCAGATGCGCTTCACCGGGACGCCGCGCTCGTCCGCGAGCCGCTTGCAGTCCTCGTACTCCGGGTTGGCGTTGAGCACCGCGCCATTGTGCAGGGCGAGCTTCACCCGCACCTCGCCGTACTCGGTCTGGACCGGCTCCCAGCGGCGGTCCAGCGCGTACCGCTCCACCGGGTAGAAGCGCGCGCCGATGGTGGTGGACTCCGCGAAGATGGCGGAGAGGATGGCCTCGCGCTTCTCCGCCGGGACCACCGCGCCCAGCAGGTGGCCGGGGCGGCTCTTCTTCATCGTGGCGGGCAGCACGTACGCGTCCAGCGCGCCCAGCGCGAGCAGCTTCTCCAGGATGCCGCCCAGGAGCTGCGGGCTGCAGTCGTCCAGGTTGCACTCCACCACGTAGGTGGCCGCCGCCTGGTGCGCGCGGCGGGCGAGCGAGGCGCGGAGCACGTTGGGCCGGTCCTTCCAGTCCTTGGTCCCCACGCCGTAGCCCACCTTCTCCACCACCAGCTCCGGCGGCGGGCCGACCTTCGCGCACGCCTTGAGGATGGCGGCGCCGGTGGGGGTGGTGAGCTCGCCCACGCCCTCGAAGCGCACCGGCACGTCGCGGAGGATCTCCAGCGTGGCGGGGGCGGGGACGGGGAGGTTCCCGTGGGCGGCCTTCACCTGCCCGCTGCCCAAAGGCGGCGGCGCGGCGAACACCTCCGGCTCGCCCAAGAGCTCCAGCGCCACCGAGGCGCCGCAGATGTCCACGATGGAGTCCACCGCGCCCACCTCGTGGAAGTGGACCTGGTCGAGGGGGACGCCGTGGATCTTCGCCTCCGCCTCGCCCACCACCCGGAAGATGGCCTGCGCGCGCTCCTTCACCCTGGGCGAGAGCGTGGCGGCGCCCTGGATGAGCGCGCGGATGTCGGCGAGCGAGCGGTGGACGTGTCCCGCCTCCTCGCCCACCTCCACGTCGAGGTGCGTGCCGGTGATGGCGTGGCGCTCGGCGCGGGAGAGCTTGAACGCCCAGCCGGGGACGCCGAGGCCGCGGAGCGCCGCCTCCAGCCTCGCGACGTCCACCCCGAGATCGACCGCCGCGGCGAGGAACATGTCGCCGGCGATGCCGCCCACCGGCTCCAGATAGAGGACACCGCTCATCGCCGGCCCCGCGTGCGCGAGACGAGCGCGGCGTAGAAGCCGGCGCCGAACCCGTTGTCGATGTTCACCGTGGCCACGTTCGAGGCGCACGAGTTGAGCATCGCCAGCAGCGCGGAGACCCCCTTGAAGTTCGCGCCGTAGCCCACCGACGTCGGCACCGCCACCACCGGAATTCCCACCAACCCACCCACCGCGGACGCCAGCGCGCCCTCCATCCCCGCCACCACCACCACCGCGTGCGCGGACTGGATCAGCTCGCGCTTGGCGAGCAGCCGGTGGATGCCGGCCACGCCCACGTCGTTGACGCGGATGACGGTCGCGCCCATCGCCTCGGCGGTGAGCGCGGCCTCCTCGGCCACCGGGATGTCGGAGGTGCCGGCGGTGACCACCGTCACCCGCCCCGCCCGCATCCGCCCCTGCTTGAGGTGGAAGATGCGCGCCACCGGGTGGTACGCGCCCTTGGGGAACCTGCGCAGCAGCGCCTCCGCCTTGTCCGGCTGCAGCCGCGTCACCAGCACCGGTTGCTTCCGCGCCGCCAGCGCCTCCACGATGCCGACGACCTGATCCGCCGTCTTCGGCTCGCCCAGCACCACCTCGGGGAAGCCGAACCTCAGCGCGCGGTGGTGGTCGAGGGTGGCGTAGCCCAGCTCGGCGAAGGGCAGGTCCTTCAACCGCGCGGCGGCGTCATCGACCGACAGCCGGCCGGCCTTCACCTGCGAGAGGAGCTTGCGGACCTGTCGCTCGTCCACCGCGCCTCACACGCCCAGCCGCTGCAGCAGCGTCTTCAGGCTGGCCGGGTGCGGCACCACCAGCAGCTGGCCCTCGAAGGGGAGGGCCGCGGTGGCGGCGAAGCGGGTCTCCAGCACCACCGCCACCCCGACGGACGGGTCGCTCCGGTGGAGCAGCTCCTCCACCACCGACGCCGCGTCGTCCTCCTCCACCTGCGGCACCGAGGGGACCAGCGCCAGCCCGGTGAGCTGGCCGATGGCGGAGAGGCAGGCGGAGGCGATGATGTTGGCCGCCTCGGAGAAGGCGCTCCGCTCCGCCTCGCGCAGGCGCGGCTCGGTGGGCGCGTTGAGCAAAAGCTCGCAGAGGCGGTGCGCGTCGCCGTGCTCCAGCACCACCATCACCCGCCCGGCGAGCTGGCCGTAGATCTCCAGGGTGGCCGCCACCACCTGCCGCTGGGTCCCGCCCACCAGCGCGGAGAGGTCGTCCACGTCCACCACGTGGGCCCGCGGCACCTCGATGCTCACCCGGCGCCCGCCCACCAGCCGCGACAGGGCGGAGGCGGCGTTGCCGCAGCCGATGTTGGCCACCTCGCGGAGCGCGTCGAGTTGGAGCGCCGACGGCGGCTGTGGCGCGTTGGTCATCACGCGGCGAGCAACCTCGGCACGTCGAGGATGAAGATCGGCCGCCCGCTGCCGAGGATGGTCACCCCGGACAACCCGGCCACCAGATCCAGCGGTCTGGAGAGTGCCTTGAGCACCACTTCCTCTTGTCCCAGCAGGCGATCCACGGCCAGAGCGACCCTACCCGTGTCCGACTCCATCACCAGATAGGGCCTGACGCCAGTCCGGGGGGTGGGCGGCACGTGCAGCAGCTCCGCCAGGACGTGGACCGGCAGCAGCGAGGTCCCGTGGGAGATCAGCGGCGTCTCCCGGCTGCGCGAGAGCGCCTGGTGGTCCGCCTCCAGCACCGCCAGGACCTTGCCGATGGGGAGGCCGACGATCTCCGCGCCCGCCTGCACCAGCAGCAGGTTCACCACCGCCACCGTCAGCGGCAGGCGCAGGGTGAAGCGGGTGCCGCGGCCCTTCTCGGACTCGATCTCCAGCGTCCCGCCCACGCTCTCCACCGCCCGCTTGACCGCGTCCATCCCCACCCCGCGGCCGGAGATCTCCGACACGTCGGTGGCGGTGGACACGCCGGGGAGGCAGGCCAGCATGAACGCCTCCTTGTCCGTCAGCCGGGCGGCGGCGTCGGCGGTGAGCTGCCCGCGCGCGATGGCGGCGTCCTTCAGCTTCTGGGCGTCCATCCCGCGCCCGTCGTCCTCCACCTCCACCACCACCCGGTCGCGCTGGCGGCGCACCGTCACCTGCACCCGCCCGGTGCCGGGCTTCTTCGCCTCCATGCGCGCCTCGGCCGGCTCGATGCCGTGGTCGATGGCGTTGCGGAGCAGGTGCAGCAGCGGGTCCGCCAGGTCGTCGATGATGGCGCGGTCCAGCTCGATCTCCGCCCCGGTGATGGTCAGCTCCACGTCGCGGCCCCGGCGGCGGGAGATGTCGCGGGCGGCGCGCGGGAGCCGGTCGGTGATGACCGACAGCGGCGTCATCCGCACGCTCATCACCTTGTCGTGGAGGTCCTTCACCAGCGCGTGGAGCCGGTAGACCGCGTCCTCCAGCGGCGGCCGGGACGGCGCGGGGAGCGCCTTGCCCACCTCGCGGATGCGCGCGGTGGCCAGCATCAGCTCGCCCACCGAGTCGAGGAAGTAGTCCAGCAGCTCGGTCTTCACCCGCACCGTGCGCCCGACCACCTCCGTCGGCTCCCTGGGCCGCTCGGCGGTCGCCGCGCCGTTGGCGCTGGGGGCGGGCGCGGCCGGCGCGGGGGGCGGCGCGGCCTGGGGCGGCGGGGCCGGCTTGACCGTCACCAGCTCCACCTCGGAGATGTTCCTCACCGCTTGCTGGATGCCGGCCTCGCCGGCGGGGGTCTCCAGCTCGAGGGCGATCATCCCCTCCGGGATGCGCCCGGCCTTCAGCTCCTCCAGCGCGGGCTTCAGGTCGTGCACCACCCCCAGCGCGCTGAGCTTCTTGTGCACCAGGAAGGCGCGCACGCCCGGCACCTGGCAGGTGTGGGCGATGCGCACGCGCACCGCGTAGCGCGGCTTGTCCAGGGGCGACTCGGGCCGGGTGCCGGGGCCGGTGACGGTGTTCTCGGTGTCGCCGTTGACCGCCACGGGCGGAGGCGTGGGGGGCTTCGGGGGCGCCACCACGATGGCGTCCTGCACCGGGGTGGGCGCGGGCGCCTTGCCGGTGAGCGCGGCCACGTGGGTGTTGAGGACCTCCAGGAGCTTGGAGATGTCCGGCGTGGGCTCGCCGGCGGAGGCGGCCTTCACCTGGGCGGAGAGGGCGTCCGCGGCGCCGAAGAGCGCGTCCACCACCTCGCGGGAGAGCAGCGAGAGGTCGCCGCGGACGCTGTCCACCACGTCCTCCACCCGGTGGGCGAGCACGGCGATGGGCTCGAACCCCATGGAGGAGGCCATGCCCTTCACCGAGTGGGCGTGCCGGAACATGGCGTCCACCCGCTCGCGCGTCTTCTCCTTCTCCAGCGCGAGCAGCTCCCGCCCCAGGGACTCGAGGTGCTCCGAGGCCTCGCTCACGAAGAGGCCCAGGTACTTCGACATGTCCATGGGGGCCATGGGCCGCCTCTACCGCCTCGCGCTCAGGCCTCCCCGAGCACCTTCTTGACCACGGCCAGCACGTCCTCGGCGCGGAACGGCTTGACGATGAAGTCCGACGCGCCGGCCTCGATGGCCTCCATCACCAGCGACTCCTGCCCGAGGGCGGAGCACATGATGATGACCGCGTTGGCGTCCTGCTTGATGATCTCGCGGGTGGCCTCGATGCCGCTCTTGAACGGCATCACGATGTCCATGGTGGTGAGGTCGGGCTTGAGCTCCTTGTACTTCTCCACCGCCTCCAGGCCGTTGGCCGCCTCGCCCACGACCTCGAAGCCGCCGGACGCGAAGATGTCCTTGATCATGTTGCGCATGAAGATCGCGTCGTCGACGACCAGGACCCTCTTTGCCATGCGATTCCCCTAGCTCACCTTCGGACTGGGTCTTTCCGGTTTGGGTCTTCTGGCGCGCACCTTACTTTGAGCCGAACAGCCCTGCCACAGAAGCGTCGACGCCTTCGGGGTCCAGGACCGTCACCGCCAGTCCCTTCAGCCGGGCGACCCCCCGGACGGCCCCGGCCGGCTTGCCGGGCGCGGGGGAGACCCTTTCGATGGGCTCGATGCCCTCCACCTCGGTGACCATCAGCCCCAGGTCCCGCCGCCCCCGGTCCAGAAGGACGATCTTCCGGCTGGGCGACCCCTCGGAGGCGATGCCCAACAGCGACCGGAGCTCCACCACGGTGACCACCCGGCCGCGGAGGTTGATGACCCCCCGGATGGCCTCGGGGGCGCGGGGGACGCGGCTCCACTGCTCGGGGGGGACCACCACCTCCCGGATGTCCCCCAGCGGCAGGGCGTAGCGCTCCTTCTCCAGCAGGAAGATGACGTGCCGCACCGGTCACGCCCCCAGGCGGAACCGGCGCACCACGCTCTGCAGCTCCAGCGACAGGTTGATCAGCTCCTGGGCGGCGGAGGTCATGCGGGTGACCGCGGCGGTCTGCTCGCGGATGACCTCGGAGATGGACTCGGTGGAGGTGGCGTTGGCCTTGGCCACCCCGCTGATCTCCCGGATGGCGGTCACCATCTCCTCGGAGCCCTTGAGCTGGTCCCGCGCGCTCTCCGAGATGAGGTGCACCTTCTCCGCCCCGACGCGGGCGGTGTCGGTGATGGCGCCCATGGACTTGACGATGCTGTTGAGGTCCTCGCGGCCCTCGGACAGCTCCTCGATGCCCTCGCGCATGGCGGAGACGACGGCGGTGGACTGGCCGGAGATGTCGCGGGCCAGCTTGGAGATCTGCTCGGCGGAGCGACCGGAGCTCTCCGCCAGCTTGCGCACCTCGTCCGCCACCACCGCGAACCCGCGGCCGTACTCGCCGGCGCGGGCCGCCTCGATGGTGGCGTTGAGGGCCAACAGGTTCGTCTGCTGCGCCACCTGGGTGATGACGTCGACGATCTTGGAGATCTCCTGCGTCTTCTCCCCGAAGGCGAACACCTCCTGGGAGGCGGATTCGATGCGGGAGAACACCTTCTTCACCTTCTCGCCGGCCAACCGGGCGGCCTTGGAGCCCTCCTCGGCGGCGCCGGAGGTGTCGGCGGAGGCGCGGGCGGCGTCCTCGGCGGAGGTGGCGGTCTTCGAGATGGAGCGGGCGATCTCCGTGATGACGGTGGAGGCGCGGCCCACCAGCTCCGACTGGGACTCGGCGCCGGCGGAGATCTTCTCCATGGAGGAGCCGACCTCCTCGGTGGAGGCGTTCACGTTCTCCGCGGACCGCTGGAGGTCGGTGGCGGAGTCGGAGACGGACTGGGCGGTGTGCTGGATGTGGCCCACCAATTCGCGCAGGTTCTCCTGCATGTTGCTGATGGCGAGGGCCAGCTCGTCGATCTCGTCCTTGCCCCAGCCCTGGGGCGTCTGGGCGACCACCTTGGAGAGATCGCCGCGGGAGATCTCCAGGGCGCCGCGGGAGAGGATGCGGACGCGGGCGACGCGGGCGATGACGCTGGGGAGGAGGAGGGCGGAGACCAGGGTCACCGTCCCGGCGATGGCCAGGCGCGTCAGGTCCGGCCAGCCGTGGGTGAAGATGAAGGAGGCGGAGAGGGCCGCGCCCTGGAGGGCGTAGCCGATCAGGATCTTCGAGTGCAGCGACAGGTCCGCCCGGGCGGTCCGCTCCTCCGCCGGGCGCACCAGGCGCGGCAGGACATCGGCGCGGCGCGCGCTCAGCGTGGGGATTTCGTCGCGGACGGAGCGTCGCACGTGTTCGAGGGGTCCAGGGGTTCCAGGAGGAGAAGAGCGAAAATCATTGGCCTCGAACGCGGGCCCCGTCAAATGCGCGGTCGCGCTCGCTTGGATGGTGGCCGCGGGGGGGCGGATTTGAAGTGGACCGCGGGGCGAAAGTGATCAAAGCCCGGGGGCGGGGGGATCGGGTGGGTGCCGCGGAGGAAGCGGAGGTGTGCGCCGCCCAGGTGCCCAATCCGGGTGACTTTTTCCCTCGCGGCGGCGCAGGCGCGCTCGAAGGCGGCCTGGCGGGTGGGAGGGATGGCGAGGAGGAGCTCGTAGTCCTCGCCCCCGGCGAGCGCGGTGGCTTCGTCGGCGAGCGAGCGGGGGAGGAGGTCGACGCGGACCTCGGCGCCGGTGCCGGAGGCGTCGCAGAGGTGGCGGAGGTCCTGGGCGAGGCCGTCGGAGAGGTCGATCGCCGCGCTGGCGAAGCGGGAGGCGAGCAGGCCGAGGTCGACGCGCGGCTGGGGGCGCCGTTGCTTCCGGCGGGCGGCGAGCCGGGCTCCTGGTTCCAGGCCCAGGCGGGCGTCGCCGAGGGTGCCGCTCACATAGAGGAGGTCGCCGGGATGACCGCCGCTGCGGAGAAGGGGTTTCCGGGTGGTTCCGGCGGCGGTGATGGTGATGGAGAGCTCTCGGGCGGAGGTGAAGTTGCCACCGGCGAGGGCGATGCGCTGCCCGCGGGCGAGGGAACTCATCCCGCTGGCCAGCGCCTTGACCTCTCGGGCGCCGAAGGCTCTGGGCATCGCGATGGCGCAGAGGAACCAGCGGGGGTAGGCCCCCATCGCGGCGAGGTCGGAGAGGTTGACCGCGAGCGCCTTGTAGCCCACGTCCTCGAGCGTGAACGGCGGTGTCCGGAAGTGAACGCCCTCGACGACGGAGTCGGTGGTGACGCAGAGCTTGCCGCGGGTGGGCGGGAGCACCGCGCAGTCATCGCCCGGTCCTTCCGGCGGCGGAGGCGGGCGGAAGGCGCGGGTGAAGAGGTCAATGAGCTCGAATTCGGAGGGCAGAGGCGTGGAATCTATCCCACGAGCTCCACCTGGAGTCCTCCGGGCTCCGAACGATCCAGCTTCAGCGTCCACCCGTGCAGCTCGGCCACGCGGAAGGCGATCGCGAGCCCCAACCCCCGCCCCTCGGGCGCGCGCGTTCGGGCGGCGTTGCCCCGGAAGTAGCGCTCCAGCAGCCGCGAACGCTCCTCCTCCGGGATGCCGGGCCCGTCGTCGATGACGCGCACGGAGAATCCCCGAGCCGTCCGCTCCAGCACCGCCGCCAAGTGGCCGCCCGCCTTGTTGTACCGGACGGCGTTGTAGATGACGTTGCTCAGCGCCTGCTCCACCAGGGTGACATCCCCTGCCACCACCACCGGCTCCGGCGGGACCGCCATCTCCAGCGACACCTCGCTCCTCCGCGCGACCGGCTGGTGCCGCGCCACCGCGCGCTTCAGCACCTCCCCCAGGTCGACCGGGTGGCGCTGCAAGGCCGGCTCCCCCGCTTCCAGCTTCGCCGCCGTCGCGAGGTTGTGCACCAGCGAAGCCATGTAGTGCGCTTCCTGCACCGCGCCGTTGAGGGTGGCGCCGTCCGCCGGCTCCGATTTCGCGGAGCGCTCCACCAGCGCGGCGAGGTGCCCCTGCAGGACGGTGAGGGGGATCATCACGTCGTGGGTGGTGTTCTCCAGGAACTCGCGCAGCGTCCGCTCCCGACGCTGCTGCGCCTCCATCTGCGCGCGGACCTCGCGACCCGCCTCGTCGAACGCCCGCCCCAGGTCGCCGATCTCATCCGCCCCGCCCACGCCGATCTCCGCCTGGTACCCCGCCTTCGCCGACTCCAGCACCTTCGCCCGCAGCGCCCGCAACCTCCGCACCACCGGCCCCATGGCGATCAGCAACCCCACCACCAGCATCGCGGCCGGCGGCAGCCACAGCTCCAGCGCCGGGGTGAACACGCGCACCGCGCCCTCCATGGGCAGCAGCGGCCGGCGGATGAGCACCAGGGCGCAGGGCCCCTCCGCCCACGGCATCGCCAGCAGCACGTCGGCGGCGGACCCTCGCGGCCCCGGCGAGGCCTCGCGCGCCATCGACTTCCCGGCGAGCTGGTCCAGGAGCGCCGGTGACAGCGGTGGAGCGTCCGGGTCGGTGGAGGTCCCCTGCCGGTCGTACGCGAACGCCCGCGGCGGGGGCGGGGGCGGACCGGGAGGGCGCGGCCCTCGCGGGGGGAGGCGGAACGCGCGCGACCACGCCTGGGGGGACTGCTCGCAGGCGGCGCGCCCGCCGTTCATCATCATCGACACCAGGAACTGGGAGAGCGCCTCCACGGCGGCGCGCTCCTCGGCGCGCGACTGGACCCACCCCATGGTCGCCACCAGCGGCAGGCCGGCGGCGAGCGTGGTGAGCACCAACCGCGGCCGGAGCTTCACGCCGCCGCCCCGGGGTTGAGCCGGTAGCCGATGCCCCAGACCGTCTCGATCAGCCCCTCCCTCCCCAGCTTCTTGCGCAGGCGGGAGACGTGGACGTCGAGCGTGCGCTCGGTGCCGTCGCGCTCCGGGGAGAGGACGTGCTCCACCAGCCACTGCCGCGACACCGCCTCGCCCGGCCGGCGCGCCAGGGCCGCGAGCAGCTCGAACTCCACGGGGGTGAGATCCACCGGCGCCCCGGCGAGCGTCGCCGCCCGGGCCCCCGGGTCGAGCCGGAGCGCCCCCACCGCGAGGCCGCCGTCCCGCCGCTGCATGGTGGGGCGGCGGAGGCGGGCGCGGATGCGCTCTACCAACTCCTCCGGCCAGAAGGGCTTGGTCATGTAGTCGTCCGCGCCCAGCTTGAGCGCGCGGACCTTGTCGGAGGTGTCGTTGCGCGCGCTGAGGACGAGGACCGGGAGGTCGGAGCGGCCGCCTTCGTCGCCACGCAGGGCCTTGAGGACGTCCAGGCCGTAGGTCCCGGGGAGCATCAGGTCCAGGACGAGGAGGCTGTAGCGGGCGGCCTCGTCCGGGGCGATGGGGCGGCCCTCGGTCCACCAGTCCACCTCGAAGCCGGCCTTGCGGAGGTGGTCCGAGACCTGGCGGCCCAGCTCACGGTCGTCCTCGAGGAGCAGGATCCGTTCGCTCACGATTGCGCTCACGCTCCGGTGAAGGTGGAGCTCCCTGGCGGCGCCCATGGTCCCGCAGGGTGCTCCCGACCCGTTAAGAAGTTCTTAAGACGCGCCACCTACCTTGGGCGCATGAGCCTTACCGCACTGCTGATCGGAACGGACGAGGTGTTTGCGAGAGGGACTTGGGACGCGTTCCGGCGCGAAGGGGCGTCGCTGGCGTCGGAGCCCGACCCGAGGGCGGGGCTGGAGCAGGCGGCCGGCGGGAACTTCGACGCGGTGCTGGTGGAGGTGGCGGCGCCGGGGCTCGACGGGCCGGAGCTGTGCCGGGCGCTGCGGGAGCGCAGCGACGTGCCGGTGGTGCTCCTGGGCGCGCGCGCGGACGAGGGCGAGGCGCTGCGCGGCTACGAGTGCGGCGCGGACGACTTCGTGGTGAAGGGGATGGGGCCGCGGGAGCTTTTGGCGCGGGTGCGGGCGCTGGTGCGGCGGGCGCGCGGGCTCCTGGTGGGGAGGGCGACCATCCGCGTGGGCGCGCTGGAGTTGGAGCCGCGGTCGCGGCGGGCGACGCTGGAGGGGAGGGAGGTGCCGCTCACCCGCTACCAGTTCGAATTGCTGCGGGTGCTGGCGCTGCACGCCGGGACGCCGCTCTCGCGCGAGCAGTTGCTGGAGGCGGCGAAGGGGAGCGCGGAGGCGTCGTTCGACCGCTCCATCGACGTTCAGGTCTACCACCTGAGGGTGAAGCTAGGTGACGACCCCAGGCACCCGCGGATGCTGAAGACCATCCGCGGGTGCGGGTACGCGCTGATCCGGCCGGACGCGGCGGCCTAGGACTGCTGCGACTGCGCGCCCATCATCCCCGGCAGGGGCGGCGGCCGCGGCGGGGCGCCGGCGATGATGTGCTGGGCCATGTCCGAGCGCTGGCTGTCGGAGAGGTTGGGCAGCCGCTGCGAGAGGAAGCCCTCGATCTTCGACTGGAGCTGGCTCTGGTTCAGGCCGACGCCGGAGGCGACCTGCGAGAGCGACTGGCCGGACTGGAGCTTCTGGGCCAGCTGCTCGGGGCGGATGCGCAGCGCCTTGCCGAGGTCAGCCAGCAGCTCCGGCGGGGGGAGCCGCGGGCCGCCCTGCTGCTGCTGGGAAGGCTGGAAGCTGCTCTGGCCGGAGAAGCCCGTGCCGCCGGGGCCGCCGAGCTGGCCACCGATCCTCCCGAACTGCTGCTGCCCGCCGAACCCGCCCGCGCCACCGAGCTGCGGCGGAGGCGGAGGACGGAACGCGCCTGCGAAATTGCCGATGCTGTTGTTGCCCATGACTGTGACTCCCTCGCGGTAGGTGTTGGTAACGGCTCCACTCCAGGGGCCGTGTGTTCAAGTTCTCCGCACAGGGACGCACCCCGTTGCAGTGGCAAATGATCCGGAAATAATCCGCGCCTTGGATCGCTCCCTCCTCCAGCCGATGAAGCTTGCGGCGCTGGCGCTCTGCCTCGCCACGCAGATGGCGTGCTTGCCGGAGGTCAAGGAGCACTGCCGGTTCCTGACAGATCCGGCGCCTCCCCCGGCGCTACCGTCGGACCTGGCCAGGCTGGACGCGCTCCTGCTGCGGCGGGTGAACGAGACGACGGTCGCGTCGCGCGATCTGAAGACACTGGAGGTCTGGCAGTTCCGCCTGACGTACGCCGACGAGGTGCTGTCCATCCTGTGCGGGAAGCTGGAGCGCGCGAGGCAGCTGGCGATGGCCGGCCGGGTCGCAGAAGCGGGGAGGACGTACCAGGCGCTCCTCGTCGCGTCGCAGGTCGTGCAGATGGGCGTCGCCATGCACCTGGCGGCGCAGTACGCGCACGCCGCGAAACAGGCGGGCGGGCAGGTCAATCAGACGCTGGAGACGTTCGAGCACCAGATGCACACCATCCTCGAGGCGGCGCTGAGCGAGGATCCGAGGCGCATCGAGCAGGCGCTGAACGAGAACCCGAAGGCGTTCCACGACGCCCTGGAGTGCCTGGAGCAATGGCCCGCGAGGGTGGAGGCGGGAGCGGAGAAGGCGAAGACCGCGAAACTGGCCTGGGACATCACCTTCCTGGTGGTCGCGACGTGGGAGGTGGCGGGAGAATTGGCGGAGATCGCGGCCTCGGGCGGCCCACCGATACCGCCGCTCCCGGCGCTGGGGGCAGGTGGTGCGGCTGCGGCTGCGGCTGCGGAATTCAGCCCAGCCGCCATGGCCGAACTGGCGGAGGCCATTCGACGATTGGTGGCCTCGGGGGCACTGGATGCAGGCGTAGTGATGGCGCTGTCGAACAGCTTGAGCGGGCGCGGAGCGCCGGTACCTCGCCCAACAGCGCCGACGGCGTTCCAGATGTCTCAGCAAGGCACGCCCAAGGCTACCCAAGCACCGCCGCGCGTGACCGTTCCGGAGGGCACGTCCGAAAAGGGGCTACGCCACATCCTCGATCGCCACGCCTTCGAAGCAGCCGCCATCAACGTCTCGAAATTTCTGAAGGGAATGGGATCGGGCGAAATTCGCGCCCTGATTCAGGAGGCCGCTTCGTCCAAGGCCGCTGTTTGGCGAGTTGAGCCCAACGGGAGCTTTGTCACGGACGTCGATCTTGGTCGTGCCATAGGGACCGGTCGAGATGGCAGCATCACCACCATGGTACGAGTCGTTACCGATGCAGACGGTGCCGTCGTTACCGCGTATCCAATCAAATGGCCACTGTAACGCTGAGCTTCAAGCCGGTCGGAGATGAAGTGCAGAAGTTGGAGGCCAAGCCCGAAACCTACTCGGCTGCCGTCTGGGAAGAGACCATCCTCTTCATGCCGATCCAACTCACCATTGACGGCGTCCAGCTCCTCGAGCTCGAGAACGTCCAGCCCAGCTATCTAGAGTTTCCACTTCTTGGATTCTGCGCCTCGCTAAACCGTGCCGTGGACAAGATCAAGCCCGGCGTTCGCGTGGACGGGTACCTCGCTGGAGGCGGGGAGCTGCGATTCCGCGAGGAGGACGGCAAGGTCAGGATCTGGTGCACGCTCAACAACCGCGTCGCCCATGCAACCCGCACCGAGCTGGTCGAAGCCGCGCGGAAATTCCGAGACGAGGTGCGGGACTGGTTCTTGAAAAACGCTCCTGCCCTACAGACCCACGAGTACTGGGCGAAGTGGTTTCCTAAGCTCGTCCTCGTCCCCCCAGTGACCTGACCGCTCATGATCGCCCTCCTCCTCCACACCGCGCTCCTCGCGACCCCCGCACCAGCTCTGATCCCGTTCGACTTCGAAACCAACCAGATCTTCGTCCGCGCCAGCGTCAACGGCGCCGAGCCGGGTTGGTTCGTTCTCGACACCGGTGCGAGCGGCAACGTCCTCGACACGGCGCTCACGAAGAAGCTGGGGATCAAGCCGGAGGCCGAACGCCAGACGAGCGGCGCCGGCAAGGGCACCGTGAAGACCGGCATCGCCCGCGGAGTGCGCTACGACGTCGGCGGCACCTCCACCGTCGCGGAGACGACGTACCTCATCGACCTCTCGGGGCAGCCCGCGCTGGTCGGCCGGGAGGTGGCGGGCATCCTCGGCTACGACTTCTTCACCAAGTTCGCGGTAGAGATCGACTACGAAGCGCAGGTCCTCCGCCTGCACGACCCGGCGACCTTCAAGCCACCACCCGGCGCGGAGGCGCTCCCGTTCACGTTGGACAAGAAGACCCCGCACGTCCCCATCCAGATCAAGGTTCCGGGCCAGGTCGCGGTGACGAAGACGGTCCTGGTCGAACCAACGGCGGCGGCAACGGAGGAGCGGAATGATTGGCAGGACAGTCAGGCTGGAGCTTAATAGGTTCGACGAAATTCCACCGACCCTGCGCGCGGACTCTTCAAGCGACAAGGCCGTCAGTCATGTCTTGGTTGACCTCGGCCGCCTGTACCACCACTACTATTTTGACACGTGGGAGTCGCAACCTCCGGATCCGAACCCGGCCCAGTTCGAGCCTCTACGATTCCTCACCGAAGGTCCGGACTTCCGGTTCCAGGGCAGTGGTCTTGGGGCGAGCTCAACCGCGAAGAAACAAAAGTCGAACGAGCTGGGACAAGCGTTCTGCCGATGGTTTCTTTACGAGCACGTCGGCTTGACCTATTTCGCTCACATCAGCAACGTGCTTAATCGGCCCGCTCATCCTGGCTTCAGAGGTCTGCGAATAGTCCGTTCCTCGGGCGGTGGTGACGCGCCTGATTATCTTTGTGCCAGGAAGACGCGCGGCGTGTATCTCGCTGAAGCGAAGGGTCGATACAGCTCGATTGGATTTGGCAGCAAGGAGTTCGCTTCCTGGCGAAGCCAGTTTGAGCACGTTCTTGTGTTCGACCGGAACAACAAACCCCGCCGACTGAAGGGTTACATCGTCGCCACTCGATACGGGACAGAGCGGAATGTGAAGTCTGTCATGACCACGTTGTTCGCCGAGGATCCTGTAACCCCTGGCGAAAACGACTTCGATGACGACGAAACCCAAGGCCCGAATGCGCGGGTCGCGATCATTTCGACTCACTATTCCAACATCTTCGGAAGGCTGGGGTTGCGGCTATTTGCGGCATCCTTGCGGCAGGGATTCTCGGTTCCAAGGGAACTGTCGCCCCGTGCCGTGATCTGGCAGTGCCTGGTTCCACCCCTGCAGGGGAGGAAATTCATCGGCGGCTATTTCACAATGCCCGGAATTTCTTGGGAGAGTAAGCTCGGAACATTCATTCCCGACAACCCGTTCGTCTTACCTCCACCGGAGCCAACGTTTTTCGGAGTGGAGCTCGGGATCGCGCAACTGTTGGTCAGAGCCACATACGGTGAACAGGCTTTGCTGCAGAACATTCCCCAAATGGAGGAAGCGGATAACGAGCGGATGAGCAATTTCAGTGCCTTGCGCGATGGAACTGTATTGGCTCCTCTTGATTACTTTCGACCCGTTGTATTCGACTTCATCTTACCGAGCGGCGATGGCACTCGGTAATCGCTCGATGGCGAGGTGGCGCACTAAGTTGAGGAGCGTGATTCACGCGAAGGTCCTGCTGGAGGTTCCGGCCGACTAGGTCGAAGCCGCAGCGCAGCCGTTCATCGATCTCGCTCGTTCGATCGCACCGTCCGCCACCGTTCAGTCGGCGCCCCTACTGGAAGGTCCAGCGAACCCTCAGGACCTTCCCGCT
>DASRBA010000158.1:0-8835 GCA_035637895.1 Myxococcaceae bacterium | reverse complement strand
GAGCGCCCGGCAGGCGGCCTCCAGCTCGCCGAAGTGGATGGAGTGCTCCAGGTGCCCGCCGCGCCCGAGCGCCCCCGAGAGCCAGACGCCGCTGGGCCGGAAGTCGCCGCCGAACTCGGTGAGGCACGCGGCGCCGCCCGGGGCGAGGACGCGGTGCAGCTCGCGCACGAAGCGCAGGGCGCCGGCGTTGACCAGGGTGCCCGCGGCGTCGGCCGCCGTCTCCAGGTCGGCGATCACCTCGTTGGCCAGCGCCAGGCCGCGGAAGGAGGCGTCGCGCAGGGGGAGCCTGTCGGCGTGGGCGCGCAGCGCGGCGGCGCCCGGGACCTGCCGCCGCTGGAGGGCGAGCAGCGGCCGGGAGAGATCGACGAAGGTGTAGCGGAGGGAGCCGCCGGACTCCTGGTGGAACGCGGCGGAGACGAAGCCCGCGCCCGCGCCGACCTCCAGCACGCCGGCGGCCGGGTCGAGGTAGCCGCGGTCGCGGAGCGCGTGGAAGAGCGCGCCCCCGTAGCTCCGCCCGCCGAGCGCCGGGTGCGGCCGGCGGAGGAGATGGGACATGGTCGTCTCCACCTCGTCGAAGCGCTCGCGCGGCGAGAGGCGGTCGCGGCGGTAGCTCTCCGAGGGGGACGTCACCCCAGGGCTCCTAGCTCAGGCCATGGCGCTGCGGTAGCCGACCTCCAGGCCCGACTTCTTGACGGTGAGGACGGGCCGCGAGAACCACCCGCACTGCTTGCACACGGCGTGGGCGCCACCGGAGGCCGTCACCCGGACCGGCAGGTCTCCGCCGCACACCAGGCAGCCCTCCGGGAGCGTGAAGTCCTTGGGGCCGGTTCCTTCGGTTTCGATCTCGGTGTGACTCATGCGTATTGACGTAACGCGGCTTCTGGCCGGCGCAAGCCTGAGTGATGTCTGAGCAGCCAGGGCGACCTCAGCGGCCAGGCGAGCGCTCGCGGACGGCGTCCCCCAGCCCCAGCGCCAGCGCCTTCCGCGTCGCCGAGCTGACCCCCAGCGCGTCCAGCTCGGTCTTCGCCACCCAGCGGGCGCCCTTCCCTTCGCGGAGCGCCGCCTTGGCCGGCAGCTCCAGGGCGTAGACGTCGATCCGCAGCTCGCGGTGGGTGAGCGTCCGGTGGACGGTCCCCAGGTGCGTGCTGGCGCCGGCGGGCGGGTCGAACAGCTTCCGGAGCGCTTCGCCGTCGCCGCCCTCCACCGACGGCATCTCCCACAGGCCCCCGAACAGCCCGCGCCCCGGCCGCTGCGAGAGGAGGATGCGGCCCTGGCGCTCGCACCACGCCGCGGCCACCTCCAGCTTGGTCCTCTTCGGGCGGGCCTTCGGGGGAGGGAGCTGCTCCTCGCGCCCCTGCGCGCGCGCCGCGCACGCGTCCCGCCACGGGCAGAGCAGGCAGGTCGGGCCGACCGGTTTGCACAGGGTGGCGCCCAGCTCCATCAGCGCCTGGTTGAGGTCGCCGGGGCGCTCGCCCTGCGCCAGCTCGCCCGCGCGCGCCCACAAGCGGGCCTCGCGCGCGCGGTCGCCGGGCGCGCCGTCGATGGCGTCGAGGCGGGAGAGCACGCGGGCCACGTTTCCGTCCACCACGGGCGCCGGTTCCCCGAAGGCGATGGAGGCCACCGCGCCCGCCGTGTAGCGGCCGAAGCCGGAGAGCCCGCGGAGCTGCTCGCTGGTGCGCGGGAGCTGGCCGCCGTGCGCTTCGACGATCTGCCGGGCGGCCCGGTGGAGGTTGCGGGCGCGGGAGTAGTACCCCAGCCCCGACCACGCCGCGAGCACGTCATCCAGCGGGGCCTCCGCCAGCGCGCGGGCGGTGGGGAAGCGCTGGAGGAAGCGCGTCCAGTAGCCCTCCACGCGGGACACCTGGGTCTGCTGGAGCATCACCTCGGAGACCCAGATGGCGTAGGGGTCGCGGGTGCGGCGCCAGGGGAGGTCGCGCTTGTGGCGGTCGAACCAGGCCAGCAGCGCGGCGCGAAGGGAGGCGGTGTGGTCCGCGGTGAACGTGATCATCGGTAACGTTTGACCCAGATGCCGCGAGCCACGGGGCCGTGCCACATTATGGTGGATGACCGTGCTGGTCGGAGAGGAGCTTCGCGCTCACCCCAGAATCGCGGCGCCGATGCGGGCGTTCGTCCACCCGAAGGACGGGCGCCCGTACGAGTTGCCGGTGCGCGACATCTCCGCGGGGGGCATCTTCCTGCTCACCGCGTCCGCCGTCTGCCAGGTGGGTGACGTGATCGACCTCGAGTTGGCGGAGCCGGACACCGCGGGCGGCTTCCTGGTGAAGGCGGAGGCGGTGCGGGCGGTGATGGTGCCGGAGAAGGACGACCAGCTGGGCATCGGGTTCCAGTTCGTCGACCTGCGGCCCGAGCAGCAGGAGGCGCTCCGGAAGTTCGTGGGCGGGCTGCTGGACAAGAACGGCGGGGCGCGGCGGGCCTACCCGCGCGTCTCCCACCGGGTGGCGGTGCAGTGCACGGCGGTGAAGGAGGTGAGGGCCATCCTCCGCGACATCAGCATCGGCGGGGCGCGGCTGTTCGTCGAGGTGCCGCTGGCGGTGGGGGAGCGCATCGCGCTGGAGCTGCAGCGCGACCGCGGGGCGCCGCTCCGGCTCATCGGCCAGGTGGTGAGCACGTACTGGGCGAAGCCGGAGGAGCCGTACGACCAGGCGGGGGTGCAGTTCATCGACCTGACGGACGCGTCGCGCTCGGAGCTGCGGGCGTACCTCGGGAACCTTCTGGACCACTGACGGTCAGACTATTCACCCTTGGGGCCTGAGCGCGGCGCCTCCGGCGCGACGCCGGGAGGTCCCGCGACGGGCGGCGGCGCCGGGGTGGTGCGTGGCACCGGGATGTCCAGCGCCGGCATCGCCATGCGCGGCCTCGAGGGCGGCGCGGGCGTGCTCGCCACGGGCACGGGCGCAGGTGGCGCCGCGGCGGCCGCCGCTCGAGCCTGCGCCGCCACCACCGCCGCCCCGGCGATGGGCTGAGACTGCGCGGGCCGCATCAGCACTTCCAACGGCTGCGTCACCTGCTGACCCACCGGCACCGGCGCCACCCGCACCGCCTCGTCGTGGGGCATCCCCACCGCGCGGCCCGGCCCGCGCGCCGGGGCATTCACCGCCGCCGCCGTGCGCTGCGTCTGGATCGTGACCAGCGCGTCCAGCTCCGGCGGCAGCATCCTCAGCCGCTCCGTCTCCGCCCGCACCGCCTCCGACCCGGCGCGGTGCATGTCGCGGCTGCGCTCGAGCGCTCTGGTCGCCAGCGAGGCCACGTCCGCCATCCACGCCCGCAGGTCGCCCTCCAGCTTCCGCTGCTTCTCCCGGTACCGCTCCCGCGCCTGGCGGGACATCAGGATGGAGCTGGTGTCCACCAGCCGGCGCAGGTACCCCGCCAGCTCGTCCACCTGGAGCTTCACCCCCGCCTCGGTCCACAGCACCGCCTCCGGGATCTTCGACGGCCGGAACGTGGGCTCCGCCAGCGCGGGCGGCAGCGCCGGCCCCGCCGTCACGTCCACCGCCTTGCGCAGCTCCTTGAAGGTGGCCATCGAGGACGGCGACACCCGGCGCACGAAGTCGTGCGCGTACGGAATCATCCGCTCCATCACCTCGCGGAAGTTGGCCTCGATCAGCCGCGACAGCTCCTTCGACCACACGTCCAGCAGCGTGAGCGCGATCTTCCTCGACGCCTGCACCCCCGACGTCTGCAGCGCCGGCCCCTTCACCTGCGCCGCGGCCAGCGCCTTCTCCAGCTCCACCCGAGCGCGCGGCACCGCCGCCTTCAAGAACGCGTCCCGCCGCCGCTCGAGGTCGCTGTCCATCCGCAGCTGGTCCTCGGCGTTCTCCAGGAACAGCATCGGGATGGACCGCTCGGCCTGGACGATCTCCGACTCCGCCGCCTCCAGCTTGGCGTCCTGCTCGTGCAGCGGCTTCTGCAGCGCCTCCAGCCGCACCGCCACCTCGTGCTTGAGCAGGGCCGCGAACCGCTCCACCCCGCGCTGCTGCGCCCTTTGCACCAGCGCCTGCGCCGAGCTCTGCGCCAGGTACGCCAGCTCCGCCTCCAGCTCCGCCCAGTCGCGCGTGGCTTTCCCCAGCAGCCGCTCCGTCGCCGACACCTGGTAGATGCGCAGGTCCGCCCGCGCCAGCCGCGACCCGAGCGCCCGCTGGGTGAACTCGCGCGCCTCGCTGATCTCCGAGGGCGCCATCCGGTCCGACTTGTTGAGCGCGAACAGCAGCGTCGTCGTCTGCCGGGCGAACTGGTCCACCAGCTCCAGCTCCAGCTCCGACAGCGGCGGATCCGCGCCCAGCAGCACCAGCGCCGCGTCCACCTGCGGCACGAAGGTCTTCGTCACCTCCGTGTTCCACGCGTAGATGGACCCCACGCCCGGCGTGTCCACCAGGCACAGCCCGGTGGCCAGCAGCGGGCTGGGCCAGAACAGCTCGATCAGCGCCACCTGCTTGGCGTTGCCCGGGTTCTCCTCCTCGGCGACGTAATCGCGCAGCTCCCCGGGGGCGATCTGCAACACGTTGCCGTCCTGGAAGCGCACCCGCGCGCTCCGCCGCTTGCCGTGGAGGATGACGGTGATGGCGGAGGTCACCGGGATGACGCCCACCGGGAGGATGGGCTCGCCGATCAGCGCGTTGAGGAACGTCGACTTGCCGCGCTTGTACTGCCCCACGCAGGCGCAGAAGAACCGCCCGTCCGCCACCCGGGCCGCCAGCTCGAAGGCCTCGTCCGCCACCTTCGCCGCGCCCAGCGCGGACGCGATCTGCACCAGCCGCATCAGCGGCGACTCGTGCGGGCGGGACGGCTCCCTCATGCGCGCGGCCTCACCTCGGGCGAATCGGGCGAATCCGGCGATGCGCCCGCCTTCGATGCGCCCTCCTCCACGCCGGCCGCCGCCCGCGCCGCCAGCTCGCGCACCACCACCGCCGCCGCGTTCATCCCGAACACCGACGTCACGAACGCCGCGCTCCCATTGATCTGCGTCCGGTGATCGCAGGTGTGGAAGTCGTTCTCCTTGTGCGGGCACACGCAGAGGAACCCGCACGTCTGCTGGTCGTACTGGAGCGCCACCGGCGTCGCCGGCGGCTCCACCGACCACACCGCGGTGATGCCGGTGGGCCCCTCCACGCCCACGCCGTACTTCCGCCGCAGGTGCTTGCGCACGTCCTTGGCGAACGGGTCCATCACCGTCTCGGCCAGGTCGCCCACGCGCACCGCGGTGGGGTCCAGCCTCCCGGCCGCGCCCATGCAGCTCACCACCGGGATGCCCAGCGTCACGCACCGGTGGAGCAGGTGGAGCTTGGCCTTCACGTTGTCCACCGCGTCCACCACGTGGTCGTACGCGCCGGGGGGCAGCAGCGCCTCCGCCAGCTCCTCCCGGTAGAACTCCTTCACCCCCGCCACGTCCGCCTCGGGGTTGATCTCCCGGCAGCGCGCCGCCATCAGCTCCGCCTTGCCCTTGCCCACCGTGCGCGCGGTGGCGTGGAGCTGGCGGTTGATGTTGGTGACGCAGACGTCGTCGAAGTCCACCAGCGTCAAGTGCCCCACGCCGCTGCGGACCAGGCCCTCCACCGCGTAGCTCCCCACCCCTCCCAGCCCGAACACCACCACCCGCGCCGAGGCCAACCGGGTCATCGCCGCGTCGCCGAGCAAGCGGCCGGTGCGGTCGAAGCGGCGGGAGAGGCGGAAGCGTTCCGAAGGGGCGGGGGGAGGCATCCAGCCCCACACATACCCCGGCCCGGCCCCGCGTCGCTACGCGCGGCGGCCCAGGGCGGGGAAGAGGGCGAGCGCGTTCCTGGTCGTGGCCTCGGCCAGCGCCTCCACCGCCTCCCCGCGGGCGCGCGCCAGGGCGGCGCCAATCAACGGCAAATACGCGGGCTCCGAGCGCCCCCCGCGGTGCGGGTGCGGCGCCTGGTCCGGCGCGTCCGTCTCCAGCAGCAGCCGGTCCGCCGGCACCGCGCGCGCCGCATCCAGCGGGCGGCGGGCGTCCTCGAACGTCACCGGCCCGGCGAAGGAGAAGTGGCACCCCACCTTCGCGTAGAAGCGCACCTGGTCCGCCCCGCCCGAGTAGCTGTGCATCACCAGCCCCGCCTCCGGGAACGGCACCCGCTTGAGCAGGGCGATCAGCTCCTTGTGCGCGCGGAGGCAGTGCATCAGCACCGGGAGGCGGTGCCGGCGCGCCAGCTCCAGGTGCCGCTCCAGCACGCGCAGCTGCCGCTCCATCGACGCCCCGGCTGCCACGGACGGCGCATCCAGGCCGCACTCGCCGACCGCCACCGCGCCGCCGCGCGCGAGCAGCTCATCCAGCCGCGCCAGGTGCCGCTCGTCCTCCGGCTCGGGAAGCTCCGGTAGAAGCTGCGGATGGATCCCCAGGCCCACCTGTATTTCCTGGCGTCGGGAAGGCCAGTCCAGCAGCGGCTCCCAGCGGTCAGGCCCCACCGCCGGCACCACCACGCCGCGCACGCCGGCCGCGAACGCGCGGGCGATCACCTCGTCGCGGTCCGCCTCGAAGCGCTCCGAGTCGAGGTGACAGTGGGTGTCGATCACCGCTCAGGAGCCCACCACAAAAACGATGCCCGCGCCTCCACCCTCGGAGAGGCGCGGGCATCCCGCCTGGCCATCACGCCAGGCCCCCGCCATCCCACACCCTCCCCCGGCTGCACCTAGACCAGGACGATGCGCCGATGGATCGCCACCGAGAGATCCGGTGACTTCAGCACCCGCGCCACGTCCCGAGCCCCACCACCCAATGCGTCGTACGCCGCGGCGATCAGGTCGCCGACCGTCAGCGGCGCGCGCTTCGCCGCCGCCCGCCCCCCGCGCCGCCCACCGTGCTCCGACTTCTGCTCCGCGGCCTGCTTCCGGTTGATCGCCTTCATGGGTGTCGACCTCCGGGCTGGAGCCCTAGCAGGCGACGTGCCGCGGCCCGATCACCTCGAAACGCCGGGTTGCCGAGCTCACCAGTCGGACTTCGCGTAGGCCATGAAGTCCTACCCCCGCGAGGCCCTGTACAAATCGCCCTGACGCGCCGCCGGGCGCCCGTGACTGTCCACCACCTCGCATCGCATTGAAGGTCGGGCGCCCCACCGATAAAACCAGCCCTCCGTGCTCCGGCTCCCCTCGCTGGCGCTGATCGCCCTCCTCCTGCCCACAGCAGCGCTCGGCTACGAGGGCGCCGTCCACCGCGAGGAGGTCGACGGCGGCGTCCACGTCCCCGTCCTCACCAAGCCGCCGGAGCTGGTGCACTTCGAGCCGGCGGTCTACCCGGAGGAGGCGCGGCGCGACGGGCTGGCCGGCGACGTGAAGCTGGCGGTGACCATCGCCGCCGACGGGAGCGTGGCGGACGCGGTGGTGAGCGGCTCGGCGGGGCACGGCTTCGACGAGGCGGCGGTGGCGGCGGTGAAGCAGTTCACCTTCACGCCGGCCGAGGTGGACGGCGCGCCCGCCCCCATCCAGATCGAATACGTCTACCACTTCGCCCTCGAGGAGCCGGACGCGGGCTCCGCTCCCCCGCCGCCTCCGCCCGAGGCCACGCTGAAGGGGCAGCTCATCGCCCGCGGCAGCCGCAAGCGCGTCATCGCCGGGTCGGTGCGCTGCGGGAACGCGGCCGACGCGCCGGAGGCCGTCTCCGACGAGGAGGGCCGCTTCGAGCTGAAGCTCGCCCCCGGCCCCTGCGCCATCACCGCCACCGCCAACGGCTACGAGCCCTACCGCACCTCCGAGACGCTGGAGCCGGGCGAGACGCGCGAGGTGGTCTACTACCTGGTGCCCAAGGCCATCGGCTTCGAGACGGTGGTGCGCGGCGACCGCGAGAAGAAGGAGGTCGTCCGCCGTACCGTGGAGCGCCAGGAGATGGAGCGCATCCCGGGCACGTTCGGCGACCCGCTGCGCGTCATCCAGAACTTCCCCGGCGTGGCGCGCGCCCCCGCCATCTCCGGCGCGCTGATCGTCCGCGGCGCCTCCCCGGACGAGACCAACATCTTCATGGACGGGGTGGAGATCCCCATCCTCTACCACCTGGGCGGCGGGCCATCGGTGGTGAACGAGGAGTTCCTGGACCACGTCGACTTCTACCCGGGCGGCTTCGGCGCCCGGTACGGCCGCGCCATCGGCGGGGCGGTGGACGTGGCCACGCGCAAGGGCGCCGGCGACACCTGGCACGGCGCCGCCAAGGTCGACTTCCTCGACTCGTCCTTCTTCATCGAGGCGCCGGTGCTGCCCGGCGTGTCGGTGGCCGGGGCCGCGCGGCGCTCGTACATCGACGTGCTGCTGCCGCTGGTGCAGCCGGACAACTCCATCACCGCGGTGCCGCGCTACTGGGACTACCAGGTCCGGGTGGACTGGGGCTCCAGCCGCAAGCCCAAGGTGGGCGAGCCGATGTCGTCGTTCTACCTGATGGCCTTCGGCTCCGACGACGTCCTCAAGGTGCTCGCCACCGGCGGCTTCCGGAACCGGGACATCAACCTGGACATCCACACCCTCTTCCACCGGGTGAAGGGCGACTGGACGTACCGCAACGGCGGGTTCAGCTCGGTCTTCGCGCCGTTCGTCGGCTACGACCTGGGCGAGGCCAGCTTCGGCGTCTCCAAGCTCAAGGCGGACCAGTACAGCCTCGGCTTCCGGGAGGACGCGTCGCTGGAGATCCGGCCCTGGCTCACCGCGCGCGCCGGGGCGGACGTGATGTTCGAGCACCTGGTGGGCACCGCGGAGCTGCCCCTGCTCAGCGGCGTGCAGTACGCGGGCTTCCCCGGCGCGGAGCCCGCCGCCCCCACGCAGTCATTGGCGCGCAGCCCCAACACCTTCGACGGCGCGCTCTACTTCGAGGCGGACGTCAAG
>DASRBA010000157.1:0-17280 GCA_035637895.1 Myxococcaceae bacterium | reverse complement strand
GCGCCCCATCCGGCGCGCCCGGCGCCAGGAACAGATCCCCGCGGAGCGGGTGGCCGTCCGCGGCCGCGAACGCGATCGCCTCGGACATCGGCGCGCTACGCCAGCCAGTCCCGATCGCGCAGCTTCTTCGGCAGGTACTCCTCGGTGATGAAGGAGATGCCCCGGCGCGACAGCGCCTCCAGCTCCAGCTTCACCCCGGTCTTGACCATCTGGCTGATCTCGCGCTGCCACTCCTTGCGCTGGAACCAGGGGTACCCAAGCATCTGCTTGGCGCGCGAGTTGTCCTCGTCCCGCATCCGGATGATGACGTTGTCCGGGATGGAGTACTTCTCCTTGTCGAACGACGACAGGCCGATGAAGCGGGCGTCGGGCACGGCCATGCGCATCGACTCGTAGGCCAGGTTGATCGAGCCCTGCTTCACCACCGAGTAGATGTAGAAACCCCAGGGATCATTGTCGACCAGGACGTAGAGAGGAAGCTTCAGCTCCTGGGTCATCCTCCGGCACAGCCTCCGGACGCCGCGCGGCGGCTGGCCCTGCCCGTGGAGCATGATGCACTTGTGCCGCTTCCAGAACTTGTCCTCGTTGAGGCGGCGCCAGACGGCATCCTTCTCCACCAGCAGGACGAACTTCGCGTCGCACTTGCGGAACTGGATGATCTCGTCCTCGACGATGGAGGGGACCGACCAGCCGCCCGACCCCATCCGCCGGCAGTCGATGACGTTCCCGTCGTCGACGATGGTGATCTCCCCCACCATCGACCCCTTGTTCGAAGCGAACAGGTGCAGCTCCTCGCGGAGCGCGTCGATGGTGACCTCCAGGTCCTCGATGATTGGATCGGACTCGTCCTGCTCCTCGAAGGTGTTCTGCCGGGTCTCGCCCAGCGTGTGCTTCGTCATGTAGTAGAGGTCGCGGATGCTGGTCGTCTTGCCGCTCTCGATCAGCTCCTTGCAGGCGTCCGCCACCAGGAAGGTCTGCATGAACTTCTTCGCCTGGCCCACGTTGAAGAAGAACCGCTTCTGCCGGTCGCCCTTCAGCTCGATGAGCCGGGACTTCTCGTTGAAGCGGACGTTGGCCAGGGTCCGGGTGGGAACCTGGAGGTAGGGGCTCTTGCCCGCCTTCACCATCTGGAGGGTGTCCTTGGCCATCCCCTCCAGCTTGTGGATCGTCTTCCCCGCTCGCTTCGCCATCAGCCCTCCATCTCGCGCTCGGCGGTGCGAGGCCGCTTCGCGATCTTCTCCGACGCCTGTTTGAGGACGGCGTCCGTCATCCCGCCGCCGGTGATCTTGTTCGCCAGCTTCCCGAAGTCCTGCTTCACCCGGGCCGGATCGACGCCGATCAGCTTCTTCATGCTCCCGGCGATCTCGTCGATGTACAGCTCGAAGATGGACCGGCGCTGCAGCTCGTACTCGGCGCTCTTCCGCCGGCGCACGAACGCCGCCAGCCGCCGCCCGCACTCCTGCGCCGCGAGCCGGATCTCCCCCAGGATCTCGGGGTAGTGCGCCACCGCCTCCTTCGACTCGGAGGTGAAGGGGACCCACACCGAGGCGATGTGGACGAAGAGGATCATCGGCCCCACCGGGAGAGACCCCTTCGGCTGGGACAGCTCGTAGTTCCTCCAGTCGGTCCGCAGCACCGCCTCCGTCACGCCGCAGGCGCCCCTTTGAAAGAGGAGCGGTACCCGGTTGGCGAAGCGGTACAGCTCCACCGGGCGGTCCCCGGGCAGCGGCCCGCCGTACGCCAGCCCGACCTCGATCTGGAAGGGATTCCCCCGGTACACCCTGGGCGGGCGGGTCACCGAGGTGATGAAGAACTTGTGCCCGGCGACGATCTCCTCGCCCTCCTCCTTCGGCTCCTGGGCGGACTGGGTCAGGCGCTGCTTGATCTCCTCCAGCCGCTTGGCGGCTTCCTCCTTCCGCTTGCCCCTGCCGGCCTGGGCCTGCAGCTCCAGCTGCTCCTGCTCCTCCGCCTGCGCCAGCTCCTGGGTGACGGCGAGGAAGCTCACCAGGCCCTTGTGGATCAGCTCCTCGCCGATGGGGGAGAGGCAGTTGGTGGGCGGCGACATGATCTTGGTCGCCTGGATGGCCCGATGGAGGGCCTCGGCCATCTTGACGTCATTGGCCACGACCTTGGGCTTGGTGCCCCCGTGGATCCTCGCCGCCTTGAGGATCTCGGCCGCCACGGTGGGGGAGACGCGCGAGAACTCGTGCATCAGGCAGCCGCGCACGTCGCGGGCGCTGGTCTCCTTGAGCTTGAGGATGAGCTGGCCCAGCTCCACCCCGTGCGGGTGCGGCTTGATCTCCACCGCCTCGCGCGGCGGCGTCTCCGCCACCCGCGGGAACACCAGGGCCTCCTCGTCCGGGCGGCGGTACTCCAGCCGGCAGTGCGGGTTGGCGAGCGCGGTCTGCTCCAGGTATCGCAGCAGCCACCGCTTGCCGTTGCGGTAGTCCGCCTCCATCTCGATCTCGACCCGGGTCCCGTGGTCCTTGGGGATCTCCAGCTCGTCGTCCTTCGCCACCACCGGCGCGTTCTTCCGGGTGTCGATCTGGATCTCGAAGTGGTGGGCGGCGCGCCCCTTCCCCGTCTTCGACGTGACCACGATGGGCTTGCCGGTGGTGAGCTGCCCGTACATGGCGGCGGCGGAGATGCCGATGCCCTGCTGCCCTCGGGACTGCTTGAGCCGGTGGAACTTCGACCCGTAGAGCAGCTTCCCGAAGATCTTCGGGATCTGCGCCTTGACGATGCCCGGGCCGTTGTCCTCCACCGCCATCACGAAGCGGTCCGGCCCGGCCTCTTTGATCTCCACCGTCACGTCCGGGAGGATCCCCGCCTCCTCGCAGGCGTCGAGCGAGTTGTCCACGGCCTCCTTCACCGCGGTGAGCAGCGCCTTGGACGGGCTGTCGAACCCCAGCAGGTGGCGGTTCTTGGTGAAGAACTCCGAGATGGAGATCTCCCGCTGCTTGCTGGCCATCTGCTCGGCGGTGGCGCGCCGCTTGGGCGGTTCCGGCGCCGACTCCAGCTCCGGCGGGGGGGGTGGCGGCGCCTCCACCGCCTTCAGCTTCACCGACTTCGGAGGGGGCGCCGAACGCTCCGCGCTCAGCAGGCTCAACTGCTTCGCAGGCTTCGCCTTCGCCACCGGTTTCACCTTGTTTTTCAGGGCCTTGGCCGCCATCGGCGGCGGACTGTAGCAGTGGCGACAGGCCTGTCTAGAAACCGGCCCGAGTGATCATGCGGGGTTGCGCACACTCGTTCGGCCCGCGAGGGGGTGTACGCTACGCCGCTGTGAAGTGGCCCCTGCTCTCCGTGCTCCTCCCCGCGCTGGCGGTCGCATCGCCGGCGCCGACCATCAAGCGCATCAGCCCGCTCCTCATCGCCATGGACCAGGGCGCCGAGGCCAGCTCGCTCATGATCGAGACGTACATGAACGAGACGCTGGAGACCTACGGGAACCTCCAGCTGAAGAAGACGGAGGAGCTGTTCGAGACGCCGCCGGACGACGCGGCCGAGATGTCCCTCCGCCGCGCCGAGCACGGCTTCGAGGAAGCGCGGTCCTCCTTCGACGCGCACCAGTACCAGGACGCCGAGCGCAAGCTCCGGGCCGCGCTGCTGGAGTACCAGAAGGCGGGCTCGGCGATGACGGACTGCGGGCACCTCTGCGAGTCGCTCGCCATGTACGCCGCCTGCGCGTTCGAGCGCGGCGACCAGGGCGAGGCGCGCCAGTACCTGATCGACCTCAACGCGCTCGACAAGGCGCTGGAGCTGACCCCCAAGCGCTTCCGCAAGGAGTTCCTCGCCCTCCGCGCCACCGTGGCCAAGAGCCGCCAGAGCGAGCTGCGCGGCAACATCCACGTGAAGACCAAGCCGGCGGGAGCGCGCGTCTACCTGGACGGCGACTTCCAGGGCTACACGCCGCACACCATGAACACCCTCCCGGTGGGCAAGCACCTGGTCCGGGTGGAGCGCCCCGGCTTCCGCCCCTACGGCGAGCTGGTGGAGCTGGGGCCCGAGCAGGAGCTGGAGGTGGAGACGGAGATGAGCCCGTCCCAGTCCTACCGCTCCTACGACGCGCTCCTGGACAAGGTGGCGGCGGAGGTGGCGCGCGACCGGCCCGGCCCGGCGCTGGCGGCGCTGGGGAAGAGCCTGGGCCTGGACCGCGCGCTGGTCGGAGTGGTGAAGGAGATCGACGAGCAGCACACCACCGAGCTCCTCCTCGGGCTGTACGACCTGCACACCGGCAAGAAGCTCTCCTTCCGCAAGCTGACCTTCCAGGGCGACGAGTTCGGCCAGCTCAAGTCCGAGGTCCGCCGCGTCGTCACCGGCCTGATCACCTCCTCCGGCACCGAGAAGCAGGGCAAGTCCGCCGACCCGCTGGACGGCAAGTCGGGGATGGAGGACTGGGGCGGCGAGGACCAGTCCACTCAACAGCAGAAGACACGTCCCAAGAAGGGCGGCAAGGACCCGCTGGACTCCGTGAGCGGAACCGAAGAATGGTGAGCGGATGCGCTTCACCGCCCTGCTCGTCCTCGCGCCGCTCTCCGCGCTCGCCCAGACCGCCTCGCTGACCTCCACCGACCCGGAGCGCGGCGCCACCCTCCCGCCCACCTCCGCCGCCCTGGCCGACGAGGCCTTCGCCGCCTCGGTGAACCCGGCCGGGCTGACGCACGCCTCCGGCCTCCAGCTCGACTACGCCTTCGAGCGCAGCCTGGCGCGCGCGCAGACGGCGCACGGGGCCTTCCTGTCCATGGGGGGCGGCGGCCTCGGCTCGGCGCTCACCGCGGAGTGGGTGGGAGGCGCCGGCGACCACCGCCGCTTCTCCTGGGCGCTCGCGGCCGGGAGCCAGCTGCTGTCCCTCGGCGTCAGCTACCACTGGATCGGCTCGGCGGATCCGGCGCTCGACGGGCTGGGGGGGCTGGACGTGGGCGTGCTCTCCCGCCCGCTGCCGCAGCTCTCGCTGGGCCTGGTCGCCCGCAACACCGAGCAGCCCTCCACCTCGCTCTCCCCCCGCACCTGGACAGCCGCGCTCGGCGTGCGCCCGCTGGGGGAGCGCGTCACCCTCGGCGTGGACTACCTCTTCCGCGAGACGGACCTCCTGGGCGGCCGGCTCCAGTACACCGCGCAGGTGGACGTCCTCCGCGGCCTGCGCGTCTCCGCCGGCGTCTCCCACGGCTTCGCCCCCTCGGACGAGCTGCTCATCCAGGCCGGCGTCACCCTGGACGTGGGCGGGACCGGCCTCACCTACGCCGCGGGCGGCTCCGGCGGCGGCCTCTCCCACCAGGCCCTGCTCCGCATGTCCAGCCGCCGCGGCCCCGACCTCACCGAGGCCGGCGGGACGGTGGCGCTGTTCGACCTGCCGGACCTGCTGCGCCAGGGCGGCGCGCTGGCGGCGCTCGGCCTGGGCCGCGGCGAGGACCCGTTCCTCCGCCTGACCCGGTTGCTGGAGGCGGCGGAGCGGGACGACACCCTCCGCGGCGTCGTCCTCAAGATCGACGACCTCCCCGACACCGGCCTGGCCAAGATCGAGGAGCTCCGCGACTCCATCCTCCGCCTCCGCCGCGCGGGGAAGAAAGTGGTGGCGGTGGTGCTCAAGGCGGACGACCCGACGTACCTGCTGGCCACCGCCGCGGACCGCATCTACCTGCTCCCGCAGTCCGTCCTCCAGATCGACGGCCTCCGCGCCCGCACCGAGTTCCTGGGCGGAACGATGCAGAAGCTGGGGGTGACCTGGGACGTGGCCCGCGTGGGCGCGTACAAGAACTCCCCCGACCAGCTCACCCGCACGGACATGTCCGCGGAGCAGAAGGAGGCGCTCAACGCCTACCTGGACGCGACCTTCCACCAGTTGGAGGCCGACGTGGCCCTGAGGCTCTCGCCGGACCAGCTCACCCGCGCGATGCAGGCGGCGCTCATCCCGCCGACCCAGGCGCGCGACATGGGGCTGGCCGACGAGGTGATCTCCCCGCAGGCGCTGGACCGGAAGCTCCAGGAGCTCGTCCCCGGCGCCCGCTTCGAGGGCAGCTACGAGCCGTTCTCGCGCCGCGACGCCGCCTGGGGCCGCCGCCGGCAGATCGCCGTCATCCCGGTGGTGGGCAGCATCGCCGGCGGGAAGAGCCGGCAGGACGGCCTCTCCGGCGGCTCCATCGCCGGGGCGGAGACGGTCATCCGCGCGCTCGCCGAGGCCGCCGACGACGGCCACGTCGCGGCCATCGTCCTCCGGGTGGACTCGCCGGGCGGGGATGGGCTGGCGTCGGACCTGATGTACCGCGCCGTCCTCGAGGCGCGCGAGAAGAAGCCGGTGGTGGCCTCCATGGGCGACCGCGCCGCGTCCGGCGGGTACTACGCGGCCATGGGCGCGCAGGAGATCTACGCCTCCCCCGCCACGCTCACCGGCAGCATCGGCGTCTTCTTCATCAAGCCGGCGGTGGGCGACCTCCTCAACACCCTGGGCGTCACCTCCCAGGTCCTCACCCGCGGCAAGTACGCCGACTTCTCCAACGAATTCCGCCCCTGGACCCCGGACGAGCGCCAGATCGCCCAGCGCTGGGTGGACGCCTTCTACGACGGCTTCATCACCGAGGCGGCGAAGAGCCGGGGCACCAGCAAGGACCGCATCGACGCGGTGTCGCGCGGGCGCATCTGGTCCGGCGCGGACGCCAAGGCGCGCGGGCTGGTAGACCAGCTGGGCGGGCTGCACGACGCCGTCGCCGCCGCTCGCCGCCGCGCCGGCATCCCAGCCGGGGAAGTGGTGGACCTGGTCGAATTCGGCGGGCCGCACTCCGCGCTGTCCGCCCTGGGCGGCGAGGAGGGCGTGCTGGTCCAGGCGGCCCGGGCCGTCCTCCCCGACGCCGCGCCGCCGCCCCTCGCCCGGCTGCTGGACCTGGGGGTGGCGCCGGAGGTGCTCCTGGGCGGGAAGGTGCTCGCGCTGGAGCCGGTTCACCTGACAGTCCACTGAGAGCCCGGAGGTGGCGGCCGTAGGCCGCGACCTCGGCATCCCCTGGGTTTCAGGGACTGAACATCCGACGGGCGATTGCGGTGACAGCGGACGCCCTTCCTGTTAGGGTCCTTCGTGCTTTGGTCCCTGGCCCGGTCGGGTCGCGGCCGAGCGCTCAGGAACCTCGTCGGTTGGCCTGGCCCCGTCGAACGCGTCTCCTGTCCCACATCGCAGTCTCTCGGATCTGAGCCCGCCGCAGGCGTGCGCTCGAACGACGCATGAACGACAACGACATCCCCGATCAGACCCCTGGCGCCCCTCCGGCCGCCGCCGCGCCCCCGCCCGACCTCGACGAGGGCGGCGACGAAGGCGAAGACGAGGGCGGTGACGAGGAGGCGGCACCCGCCGCTGGTGGCCCACCCACCCCCGGCGCCGCGCCCATGCCGGGGATGCCCGGCCAGCCGGGCCAGGGCCGCCGCCGCCGCCGCCGCCGCCGCCGCGGGCGTGGCGCCCAGGTCCTCTTCACCCCGGAGGGGCAGGCGTACCGGATGGTGGCCGGCCCGGACGGCCAGCAGTCCCAGGTCTTCCTCACCCCCCAGGAGCTGCAGCAGTACCAGCAGCGGATGGCCCAGCAACAGATGCAGCAGGGCCAGCGGCCGCAGCAGCCTCCACAGCAGCCGCAGCCCCAGCAGCAGCTCCAGCTCGTCGAGGGCGTGCTGGACACGGACGTGAAGGGCCCCAACGCCTTCCTGCGGCAGATCAAGCGGAACCTGCTGGGCACGCCGGACGACCCGGAGCTGCCCAAGAACATGGTGCAGAAGCTCCGCCTGCGCACCGGCCAGTACCTGACCGCGCTGGCGCAGATGCGCGGCAACAAGGGGATCATCCAGAAGGTGGAGTCGGTGGACGGCGGCCCGCCGGAGTCGGCCCCCCGCCTGGCCCACTTCAACGACCTCACCTCCATCGACCCCATCGAGCGCATCAAGCTGGAGAACAACCACCGGGAGATGGTGACCCGGGTGCTCGACCTGATCGCGCCGCTGGGCAAGGGCCAGCGCGCGCTGATCGTCGCCCCGCCCAAGACGGGCAAGACGATCATGCTCCAGCGCATCGCCCAGGCGGCGCTCTCCAACCATCCCGAGATCCACGTGATGGTCCTGCTCATCGACGAGCGCCCGGAGGAGGTCACCGACATGCGCCGCAGCCTCCCCAAGGCGGAGGTGCTGGCGTCGTCGTCGGACCGGCCCACCGCGGACCACCTGAAGATCGCCGAGCTGGCCCTGGAGCGGGCGCGCCGGATGGTGGAGGGCGGGCGCGACGTGCTCATCCTGCTGGACTCCATCACCCGCCTGGCGCGCGCCTACAACAAGGAGGTCGACTCCTCCGGCCGCACCATGACCGGCGGCGTGGACAGCCGGGCGCTGGAGCGCCCCAAGCGCATCTTCGGCGCCGCCCGCTCCACCGAGGAGGCCGGCACCCTCACCATCGTCGGCACCGCGCTGATCGACACCGGGAGCCGGATGGACGAGGTGATCTTCGAGGAGTTCAAGGGCACCGGGAACAGCGAGGTCACCCTCGACCGGCTGCTGGCGGAGAAGCGCGTCTTCCCCGCCATCAACATCCCCCAGTCCGGCACCCGCAAGGAGGAGAAGCTCTTCACCCTCAAGGAGTACGAGAAGGTGAAGAAGCTCCGCGGGATGCTGTTCGCGGTCAAGCCGGTGGAGGCGATGGAGGCCCTGGTGAAGCGGCTCTCCCGCTACACCTACAACGACGAGTTCCTGGACGAGCTCTAGGGCGCGCCGCGCTAGACTGGCCGGGCCATGATGCCCACCTCCGGCCGGTGCCACTACCACCCCGAGCGCGCCGGGCTCGGGATCTGCGTCGAGTGCCGGCAGGTCATCTGCCGCGAGTGCACCACCCAGTTCGAAGGCATCAACCGGTGCGCCCGGTGCCTCGAGGCCCAGCTGAAGAAGGTCCGCACGCTGCGCGACCGCAAGGAGTGGTCCTTCGGCAACGTGCTGCTGGCGCTGGTCTCGGTGGCGGTGGTCGCGGGGGTGGTCCGGCTGGTGGCCCTGGCCATCGCGAGGACCTGACGCGTGGCCATCGCCGCCAACGAGCTCCGCCCGCGCTCCGCGGTGGCGCTGATCGACGCCGCCATCCGGCTGGCCAGCCGCTCCACCGGACTGTGGGTGCTCACCGTGCCGGGCAGCGCCGCGCTGACCATCGCGGCCATCCACTTCCTCGACGCCTACCGGGGCAGCGACGAGACCTGGGAGCCCGCGCTCCTCCTCACCGGCGCCTGGTTCTTCCGGGTGATCTGCCAGGGCGCCGCGTCGCACTGGGCCCAGGAGCTGTTGATCGGCCCCGGCGAGGCCAGCGCCGCCCGCTCCTTCCTCGCCGCGCTCCACCGGGCGCCCAGCCTGATCATCGGCACCGTGATGATGACCGCCATCGCGCTGCTCACCACCGTGCTCACCCTGGGCATCGGCGTGTTCGTCTTCACGGCGCAGATGGCCGGCATCGCCGCGGTGATGCAGGGCAAGGGGCACCCGCTGGCCATCTGGGGCACCACCGGCAAGCTGCTCGGGCCGGTGAAGGGCGCCTTCAACCGCCGGGTCTGGATCCGGATCAGCCTCTGGTCCGTGTGGGTGCTGGCGATCAACCTGCACCTGGCGGCGAAGCTGGGGCTCGACCTCGCCCAGTCGATCCTGGGGCTGGAGGTCACCTTCGCGGAGCGCTACGCGTCCCCGGACAACCCGACCTGGATCCTCACCCTCGCGGTCCTCACCTTCGCGCTGATGGAGCCGGTGCGCGCCGCGCTGGGCACGCTGCTGCTGCTGGACGGGCGGGTCCGCCAGGAGGGCCTGGACCTCCTCTCCGCGGTGGAGCAACTCCCCTCGCGCGCCCGCCCCAAGCCGGCCGCGGCCGCCGCGCTGGTGGCGCTGCTGGCGCTCGCGGCGCCCGGGGTGGCCCGCGCGCAGGACGACGACGCCCACCCCGCCAGCGCCGCCGAGCTCGCCGCCGCCACGCTCAAGCTGGGCCACACCTGCGAGGTCAAGGCCAGCGAGATCCAGCCCAAGCTGGAGGTCCTCACCCGGCTCGACGAGAACCAGCGGCTGGCCTACCAGCGCTTCCTGGACCGCCTCGCCTGGTACGTGGACGACGACGAGTGCACCGAGGCCCGCACCTTCCTCTTCCACGGGCTGGACCAGGTGCAGGTGGCGCCCGCCGCCTCGCAGGGGCCGGAGTCCGCGTCGGTGCGCGCGCGCGCCATCCTCGACCGGCCGGAGTTCCAGCAGCCGCCGCCGAGGAAGGCCAAGCCCCAGGAGGAGCCGAAGAAAGACGGCGAGAACGCCTGGGACCGCTTCTGGCGCCGGTTCGGCGAGTGGCTGCGAGATCTCCTCCGCCCCCGCCGCGAGACGACCCGGCCCCAGGAGGTGGACATCGCGCCCGTGGGCGGCCAGGCGGTGGCCAACGGGCTGGCGGTGGTGCTGGTGGCCGGCGTGCTGGTGGCGCTGGCGGTGCTCATCCTCCGGCGCCCGCGCCGCCCGAGCACCGAGGAGGCGCTCGACGTGGTCACCGCGCCGCTGGCCCCGTCCGCGGTGCAGGAGAGCGCGCTCTCGCGCCCGCCCGAGGGCTGGGCGGCGCTCGCGGACGACCTGGCGGCGCGCGGCCTGTACCGCGAGGCGGTGCGCGGGCTGTACCTGGCGGCGCTCAGCCGGCTGCATCGGGAAGGCGCGCTGGACTACGACCCGTCGCTGTCCAACTGGGACCACGTGCGCCGCTACAAGGGCCCGCCGCCGTGGAAGCCGCCCTTCCGCGAGCTGACCTTGCGCTTCGACTTCGTCTTCTACGGGAACGTGGGCGCCAGCGCCTCGGGCTACCGCGACTTCCGCGCCCTCTCGCGCCCGCTGCTGGACCCCGCCGCCCCCACCGCATGAGCGAACCGGCCTCCCGAGCGCCCGTCGCGCGCGACCACTTCCCGCTCCTGGTCATCGCCGGGGTCGCGCTCTTGGGCTACGTCACCACCGTGGTCATCCGCGCCGCGGACCGGGGCAACTTCGCCGACGCGCTCTCCACCTACCGCTCCGACCCGCGCGGCGCCCGCGGCCTCTACCTCTTCGCCGAGGAGAGCGGCATCCCCGTCCGCCGGAACCAGCGCGACCTGGAGATCGTGGACGAAAAGGCGCAGCTGGTGCTGCTGGCGGTGGACGGCTCGCCGGACCTGGAGGAGCTGCTGGAGGACGAGAAGGACGGCGGGTACCGGCGGGACGGCGGGCTGAAGGCGGTGGCCACCTTCTGGCCCACCCCGGACGGCGGCGCCGAGGCGGACGCGGGGGACCGCCTGGACCGCGAGGGCCTGAATTCGCTCTTCGTGGTCCCCATCCACAAGGAGGAGCGGAAGGCGCTGCTGGACCACGTCTCCCGGGGCGCCACCCTGCTCTACGCGCCCTCCCGCATGAAGGGCGACGAGCTCCTCGACGAGCTGGGCGTCGTCGCCTGGCCGTCCAAGAGCACCGAGCCGGTGGATCTCAAGCCCGCGCTGCCGTCGCCCTACACCGCGGAGGTGGGGATGGTGGAGGCCCCGGTGCGCGGCTACCTGGACATGGCGCCGTCCGCGGTCCCGCTCCTGGACGACGAGGAGGGCGCGGTGGTGATGGCGCTGGTGCCCCACGGCAAGGGCCAGGTGGTGGTGCTCACCGCGCCGGACCTGGCCTCCAACCAGTGGCTGGCGAAGGAGGACAACGCCCAGCTCTGGCTGAGCACGCTGGGGGCGATGGCGAAGAACGGCCGCGTGACGTTCGACGAGTACCACCACGGCTTCACCGCCGAGCGCTCGGTGGCGGAGCTGGCCACGCGCTACGGGCTCCACTTCGCCATCGGCCAGCTGCTCCTGGGGCTGTGCCTGTGGGGGGCGGCGCTGCGGCGGTTCGGGCGGCCGCGCCAGCCGCCGGAGGACGAACGCCTGGCGGCCACCGACGCGCTCTCCGCCATCAGCCGCATCTACCGCGAGGGCAAGCACCGCGCCCACGCCGCGCAGCAGATCCTCAAGGGCCTCTTGCAGGACCTCGCCCCCGTCGCCGGGCGGCGGCCGCAGGACGGGCCCAAGGCGGTCGGCGCGTCGCTGGAGGCGCGCGGCCGCAAGGACCTGGCGGCGGCGCTCAACGAGGTGCACGTGCTGTCGGAGCTCGCCACCACCGAGCGCGACCTGGAGCGGACCGCCCGCGCGGCCGCGCTCGCCAGGCGGCGCCTGTCCGGAACCTGATAAAGGAACCACCCCCATGGCCATCCACCCCACCGACCTGACCCAGAGCCCCGTGCAGTTGAAGGCCGTCCAGGCCGCCCACGCGCTCCGCGAGGCCGTCCTCCGCGAGGTGCGCAAGGCGGTGGTGGGCCAGGACGAGGTGCTGGAGCTGATGCTGTGCGGGCTGATCGCCGGCGGCCACATCCTGCTGGAGGGCGTGCCGGGCGTGGCCAAGACGCTGATGGCCAAGGCCCTGGCGCGCAGCATCAGCGCCGAGTTCCGCCGCATCCAGTTCACCCCGGACCTGATGCCCGCGGACATCCTGGGCACCAGCATCTTCGACCTGAAGACGCAGTCCTTCGTGCTGGTGCGCGGGCCCATCTTCACCGACCTGCTGCTGGCGGACGAGATCAACCGCGCCCCGGCGAAGACGCAGTCCGCGCTGCTGGAGGCCATGCAGGAGCGGTCGGTGTCGCTGGAGGGGCGGAACATCCTCGTCTCGCCCGTCTTCACCGTGTTCGCCACCCAGAACCCGGTGGAGTCCGAGGGCACCTACCCGCTGCCGGAGGCGCAGCTGGACCGCTTCCTGATCAAGATCGAGGTCGGCTACCCCACCGAGCCGGAGGAGGACGCGCTGCTCCAGTCCGTCCACCAGGGCTTCGACGCCGGGGACCTGGGGCGCGCCGGGGTGGGGCCGGCGGTGACCAAGGAGCAGGTGGTGGCGGCGCGCGGCGCGGTGCAGGAGGTGGGCATCGAACCGCCCGTCCTGACCTACCTGCGCAAGCTGGTGGTGGCCACCCGGTCGTCGCCCCGCATCCGCCTGGGCGGCGGCCCGCGCGCCGCGGTGCACCTGCTGCTCGCGGCCAAGGCGCTGGCGGCGCTGCGCGGGCGCGGCTTCGTGACCCCGGACGACGTGCGGTTCCTCGCCGGGCCGGTGCTCAAGCACCGCCTGCTGCTCTCCCCGGACGCGGAGCTGGACGGGGCCACCACCGCGGACGCGCTCAAGGAAGTGATGGACGCGGTCGAGGTCCCCAGGTGATCCCCACCCAGCGCCTGTGGGTGGCGCTGTGCGCGCTCAGCCTCCCGGCGGTGGCGGCGGGCTTCATGCCCGACCTGTGGACCGCCATCGCGGGGCTGGACCTGCTGCTCCTGGCCCTCGCGCTGCTGGACGTGGCGGTGGCGCGGGGGGCGGTGATCGGCGCCCGGCGCGAGCTGCCGGCGCGGCTGTCGGTGGGCGCGCCCAACCGCATCCAGCTCCACCTGCACAACCGGTCCGGCCGCGGGGTGCAGCTGATGCTCCGGGACGACCTCCCGGACGAGTTGGAGGCGGTGCCGGACCCCCTGGACCTGTGGCTGGAGGGGAGGACCCGCGCCGTCGCCTCCTACCGGGTGACGCCGCACAAGCGGGGGCGGTTCTCGCTGGGGGACCTCACCTTGCGCGTGAAGGGCCCGCTGGGCCTGGTCTGGCACGAGCGCCGGGTGGCCGCGCCCGCCCGCGTCGCGGTGTACCCGGACCTCCGCGGCGCCTCCAGGCTCCTGCTCTCCGGGGCGGCGCTGGACCTGGTCAACCTGGGCCTGCGCGAGCTGCGGCGCGACGGGCGCGGCACCGAGTTCGCCCGCCTCCGCGACTACGCGCAGGGGGACTCCGTCCGCGAGGTGGCGTGGAAGGCCACCGCCCGCCGCGGCCGCCCGGTGACGCGGGTGATGGAGTCGGAGCGGTCGCAGTCGGTGCTGATCTGCGTGGACGCGGGCCGGGCGATGGCGGCCAAGGTGGACGGGCTGTCCAAGCTGGACCACTCGGTGAACGCCGCCCTCTTCCTCGCCTTCGTGGCGGTGCGCAACGGGGACCGCGTTGGGCTGGCGGTCTTCTCGGACGAGGTGAAGGCGTTCCTCAAGCCGGACGCGGGTCGCAAGCAGTACCGGCGCATCGTGGACACGCTCTACGGCGCCAAGCCCGAGCTGACCTACGTGGACTACGGCGCGCTCTTCCGCCAGCTGTCGGTGAAGCTGCTCCGCCGCACCCTGCTCTGCGTGTTCACCGACTTCATCGACGAGGAGCAGACGAAGGCCGTGCTCCCGCCGCTCCGCCGCCTCTCCCGCCGGCACGTGGCGCTCTGCCTGTCGGTGAAGGACACCGCGCTGCAGAAGCTCTTGCGCGAGCCGCCCCCGGGCCCGGAGGAGGCGTTCCAGTTCGCCGCCGCCTCGGAGGCGCTGCTGGAGCGCGAGCAGATCAAGACCGCGGTCAGCCGCGACGGGGTGCGCCTGTTCGACGTGGCGCCGGATCAGCTCTCGCTCACGGCGGTGAACCGCTACCTGGACATCAAGGCGCGCGGCGCCCTTTGAACAGGAACCCGCTCAACAGGTACGCGTAGACGCCGGCGCCCACCACCAGCGCGAAGCCGATCTTGAACCACACCGGCAAGCGGGGCGGGTGGATCTGCGAGATGGTCCCCTCGATGCACCCGGCGAGCACGAACAGCGCGGTGGTGCCCAGCAGCAGCTTCACCGCGGGCACCGCCTCCTTGCGCAACGCGGTGCCGCGCGACAGCCCCTTGGGCGCCGCCAGCCCGCGAGCCAGCAACAGCCCGGCGCCGCCGGCGATGCAGATGGCGGTGATCTCCGGGATGCCGTGAGGGAGGATCCACGCCCAGAACCATCCCGCCAGCCCCTTGGCGGCGTAGACCTGCGCCAGCGACCCCAGCATGATCCCGTTGATGAACAGCATCACCGCGGTGCCGATGCCCAGCGTCACCCCCAGCGCGAAGGCCACGAACGCCACGGTGATGTTGTGGGTGAACAGGAAGCTGGTGAACGCCGCCTGCTCCTGCGCGGAGGCGACGTCCTCTTTGGCCTTCTCCTCGGCGCGCTTGGTGGGGTCCAGCTTCTTGTGCTGCTCGGGCACCAGGTAGCGGGCGCCCTCCGGGTCGAACACCATCCCCAGCCAGCCGAAGCCGGTGCCGGCGAAGAACAGCAGGAACGACGCCAGCATCGCCTTCCACTCCACCCGGATCAGCCCGGGGAAGTCGCTGGCGAAGAAGCGCCACACCGCCGCCCCCCGGACCCGCCGGCCCGGGTACGTCAGCGCGTAGGCCCGCCCCACCAGGTCGTTGAGGTAGTCCGCCACCTCCACCTGCGCCCCCCGCGCGCGCACCCAGAGCAGGTCCGCGGAGGTGGACCGGTACGTCCTCGACAGCGCGTGCGCCTCCTCCAGGCTCAGCCGCTGCAGGCCCTGGACCTCCGCTTTCTGCAACAGCGTCTCCAGCTCCTGCCAGCGCGCCCGCCGCGCGTCCACGAATTCGGCGATCTCCATCGCGACCGCCACTTCAATCCAAGGGCGCGGCCTCCGTCCAGTGCGCTACGCTCCCGCGCATGGCCGAGGAAGCGCTCCCACCGCTCCTGGACGGCGTCCACCGGGTGCTCACCCCGGAGTACGTGGAGTTCGACTTCGTGCTCGCCGGGCTGATGTCCCGCTTCCTGGCCTGGGCGATCGACCTGTTGATCATCCTCGGCCTCACCCTCGCCACCGCCATGCTGGTGAGCAACGTGTTCGCGCTCTTCCCCGGCCTGGGACAGGCGGTGATGTTCGTCGCCTTCTTCCTCATCGACTGGGGCTACGGCATCTGCACGGAGACGTTCTGGTCCGGGCAGACGGTGGGGAAGCGGGCGCTGGGGCTGCGGGTCATCCAGCAGAGCGGCGTCCGCATCGGCTTCCTCCAGGCCGTGCTGCGCAACCTGGCGCGCCTGGTGGACCGGCAGCCGGCGATCTTCCTGGTGGGCCCGGGGCTGTACCTGCTGGGCGGCGCGGTGGCCGTCTTCTCCGGCTCCGGCCAGCGGCTGGGCGACATGGTGGCCGGCACGGTGGTGATCCGCGAGCGCCGCACCCGCCTCCCCGCCTCCATCGTCCGCCCCGCCGCCGACTCCCCCTTCGGCGCGGACCCCAGGTGGCGGGCGGCGCTGGGCCGCGTCTCCTCCGAGGAGCGGGAGCTGCTCATCTCCGCCGCCCTCCGCCGCGAGGAGCTGGCCAACGAGGCGCGGCTGAAGCTGTTCGCGGCGCTGTCGGACCGGCTGCAGCGGGAGCTCTCCCTCGAGAAGCCGCCGCACCTCTCCGACGAGAACCTGGTGCTGTGGGTCGTCTCCACCCTGGTGGGCGAGCAGCAGAAGAAGCCGCGCGCCCCGCTCAGAGGTGGAACCCGAGCTCCAGGGTAGCCTCCCAGGCCACGTTCAGGTTCCGGTTGAGCATCCAGTACACGTTGGCCTGCGCCCGCGGCCCCAGCGAGATCTGCGAGCCGAGCATCACGTCGAACCCGAGCGCCGGGGACACCCCCACGTAGTTGAGCAGCCCGCCGGCCGCGTCGCTCAGGAGCTGGAAGTAGGACAGGTCCAGCCCCACGTAGGGCCGGAACTGCTCCTGGAGGAACAGGTAGCGGAGCCCCAGCCCGCCGTCGACCGCGAAGTACTGCAGCCCGGTGAGCTGGAGGGTGACGATCAACGCGTGCACGTGGATCGTCGCCTCCCAGCCGTCCTCCAGGTAGGCGGTCCCCATCAGCCCGAAGGGGACGCCCCGGTTGATGATGTTGTCGTTGAGCTGGATGTACCCCACGGAGAAGCCGAGGCTCCGGTTGGCGAACTGGGCGTGCGCGGCGCCGCCGCCGAGCATGGCGCAGAGCGCCAGGATGCGGGCCAGACCCCACTGACGAATGACGGGCATGCGTGCTCCCTCCGAGGCGTTTTGGCGGGGAACCCTAGCCCCCACGGCGCCTCCGCGCCTACACTCCGCACGCCCATGCGCACCTCCTCCCGGCGCCTGCGCCTCATCCTGTCCGCCACCTGTCTCCTCGCTGGCGCGTGCCTCCCGCGCGCCCAGGTCCACCAGCGCGCGCTGGAGAACAACGAGTTCTGCGCGCAGTACATCTCCGGCGGCCAGCTGGACCGCGCCGAGGTGCACTGCGACCTGGGCCTCGAGTTCTCCCCCGAGTACGCCGACCTGTGGGTGAACAAGGGGCTGATCGCGCTGAAGCGGAACCAGCTGGACACGGCCAAGGAAGACTTCATCAAGGCCATCCGCTTCAACCAGGAGCAGGCGCAGGCCTACAACAACCTCGGGTAC
>DASRBA010000156.1:0-6808 GCA_035637895.1 Myxococcaceae bacterium | reverse complement strand
CCAGCTTGATCCCCACCACCTCGATGGCCTTGCACCACCACAGGCCGGAGAGGAGGCCCAGGATCCCGCCGGCGATGCCGATCTGCAGGCCTTCGGCCAGGAAGATCTTCACGATGCCGCCGTCCGGCACGCCCAGCGCCTTGAGGACGGAGATCTCCTTGCGCTTCTCCAGCACCAGCATGATGACGGTGGCGACGATCAGCCCGGCGGCGATGATCACGATCACCGACAGGATGATCCCCATCACCAGCTTCTCCAGCCGCAGGGCGGAGAAGAGGTTCTTGTTCATCTCCCCCCAGTCGCGGGTGCGGTAGGGGTAGCCCTTCAGGCGCGAGAGGACCTCGCGGGAGATCCGCCGGGCGTCGTCCACGTTCTCCACCTTCAGCTCAATGCCCGTGACCCCCTTCACGTTGAAGAAGTGCTGCGCCTCGTCGAGCAGGATGTAGACGAACTTGGAGTCGTACTCGTACATCCCCGAGTAGAAGATGCCGGCCACCCGGAAGGGGCGGCTCTTGGGCATGGGGCCCTGGGGGCCCAGCTCGCCGCCCAGCGGGGAGACCACGTTCACCCGGTCCCCCACCAGCACCTTGAGCTGCGAGGCCAGCTCCCGGCCGATGATGATGCCCGGCAGCGCCGGCGCCTTGGCCCCCTTCCCGCCGATGCGGATCAGCGGGTCGTCGATCTTCCCGGTCTTGCCGGTCTTCTCCGGGCCGGAGCCCGAGTCGCCCTCCTCCTCCTGCGGGGTCTCCACCGCGGAGAGGATCTCGTCCGGGTGGGAGAGGAAGCCGATCGCCTCGGGCGGGCTGACGTTCCTAGGCAGGTCGCTCACCGACCCCACGGTGGCCGGGTCGATGCCCTTGATGATCGTCCCCGCGATGTTGCCCTCCGAGGTGAGCATCACCTCGTTGTAGATGAAGGGCGTCTGCCCCTTGATGCCCGGCACCTGGGCGATGGTCTTCATCACGTCGTGCCACTCGGGGAAGTCGGTGTCGTACTTCTGGACCACCGCGTGGGCGTTGGTGCCCAGGATCTTCTCCTGCAGGTCCGCCTCGAACCCGCTCATCACCGACAGGACGATGATCAGCGCCATCACGCCCACGCCCACCCCGCCCACGGAGAGGGCGGTCATGGTGTCGGTGGGGCTGGGCTCTTTCGACCGCTGGCGGAACAGGGCGCGGGTGGCCTTGAGCGGATCCGCCTGGCCGAGCTGCCGGATGCGGGTGCGCTCCACCGCCGCCTCCGCCGCGCGCACCATGGCGACGATGAGGATGGGCGGGAGGATGCCCAGCACCAGCACGCCCAGCACCAGGAACAGCAGGCCGGGGCGGAACACCGCCGCGTGGCGCCGGGCCACGAACAGCTCGAAGCCGGCGCGGAGGTCCACCCGCCCGGAGCCGGTGGCCACGAAGCCGGAGGTGATGCCCAGGATGAGCACCAGCACCAGGCCGTTGAACACCAGCCAGTACCCCAGCTCCGGCCGGCCGATCAGCCCGGCCAGGTAGGTGATCTCGCGCAGCCGGTAGCCCAGCTGCAGGTCCAGCTGCGGCGAGGCGGACAGGGCGGTGAGCAGCACCGGCAGCGGGGTGCCGAAGTAGAGGATGGCCAGCGTGGCCTCCGGCGCGGCCAGCCTCCCCGCGCGCGAGGCGCCCAGGAAGCCGGCGGCGAAGGCCACCCCGCTCGCCACCAGCGCGGCGACGGCGAAGGCCCAGGGCGGCGCCAGCTGGATGCCGCTCGCCGGGTCCAGCGAGCCCCCCGGCCGCACGCCCACCACCAGCGCGGTGTGCACCACCACCAGCACCAGCTCCGCGGCGAGGAAGCCGCCGCCGTAGGCCAGCAGCGTCGACCAGTAGAAGTCGCGGTAGCGGGCCAGCCGCGGGTGGAGCGGCGCCCCCACCGCCTCGCTGGGCGGGGTGGTGTCCGCGGGCGCGCGCCGGATGCCGGCGGCGACCAGGCCCCAGCCCACCACGAACACGCCCGCGCCCGCCCAGAGCCAGGGTCCGGCGGACGACACGCCGGCGCCGCGCCCGGCGACGGCGAGCTGGAGGCTGGCGCCGAAGTTCTGCAGCACCAGCATCGGCGTGCCCCACCCCAGCGACGCCACCCCCAGCTCCGCCCAGAGGAACTGCAGGGCGCCGCTGTGGAGGAGCACCACCGACATCCAGGCGGCCCCGGCGGCGGCGACCAGCCCCCCGGCGATCAGCCAGAAGGGGCGGTACTCGGTCTGGCGCTCGGCGTTCACTTTCCGGCGGACTTGAGCAGTGGGAAGAGGATCACGTCCCGGATGGAGGCGGCGTCCGTGAACAGCATGCAGACCCGGTCGATTCCGATCCCCTCGCCACCGGTGGGCGGCATCCCGTGCTCGAGGGCGCGGATGTAATCCTCGTCGTAGTCCATCGTCTCCTGCGCGCCCCGCTCCTTCGCCCGCACCTGGGCTTCGAAGCGCCCCTTCTGATCCAGCGGGTCGTTCAGCTCGGAGAAGGCGTTGGCGATCTCGCGGCCGGCGACGAACAGCTCGAAGCGGTCGCTGATCTCCGGGTCCTTGTCGTTGCGCCGCGACAGCGGGCTGACCGCCGTGGGGTAGTGGGTGATGAAGGTGGGGTGCTCCAGGGTGTGCTCCACGTGCAGCTCGAAGAGCGCGCCCACCAGCTCGCCGTGGGACATCTGTTCGATGGCCCTGCGCTCGACCTCGCCGTGCGGCGAGCGCAGCAGCTCGAAGCGGAGCCGGTCCGTGTCCGCCAGGTCGCGCTGCTGCAAGCCCGGCACCGCGTTGCAGATGGCGTCCGTCATGGAGATGCGCTTCCAGCCCTTGCCGAAGTCCAGCACCTTGCCCTGGTAGGTCACGCGGGTGGAGCCGCACACGCGCTCCGCCGCCCCGGAGAGCATCTCCTCGGTGAGGTCCATCAGGTCCTCGTAGGTGGCGTAGGCCTGGTAGAACTCCAGCATCGTGAACTCGGGGTTGTGGCGGGTGCTGATCCCCTCGTTGCGGAAGTTGCGGTTGATCTCGTAGACGCGCTCCATCCCCCCGACCACCAGGCGCTTGAGGTACAGCTCGGGGGCGATGCGCATGTAGAGGTCCATGTCGAGCGCGTTGTGGTGCGTGGTGAACGGCCGCGCGGCCGCGCCCGACACCAGCGGGTGCATCATCGGCGTCTCGACCTCCACGAAGTCCCGCTGGTCGAGGAACTCGCGGATGAACTTCACCAGCGCGCTGCGCTTGAGGAAGACCTGCTTCACCTCCGGGTTGCCGATGAGGTCGAGGTAGCGCTGCCGGTAGCGGATCTCCACGTCGGTCAGCCCGTGCCACTTCTCCGGGGGCGGGCGGAGCGACTTGGTGAGCGGGAGGTACTTCTCCGCGGCGATGGTCAGCTCGCCGGTCTTGGAGCGGAACAGCGTCCCCTCGGCGGCCACGAAGTCGCCCAGGTCCGTCACCTTGAACAGCTCGAAGGCGTCGCCCAGCAGGTCCTTCTTCACGTGCACCTGGATGGCGCCGGAGCGGTCGCGCACGGAGATGAAGGCCGCCTTGCCGAAGGAGCGGACCGCGACGACCCGCCCGGCCACCGAGTAGCGGGGCTTCGACTGCTCCAGCGCGGGCGCCTCGTCCTTCTCGTGCGCGCGCTGGATGTCCGCGGCGAGGTGCGGCGGCTTGTACCCGTTGCCCCAGGGGTTGACGCCCAGCTCGCGCCAGCGCTTCGCCTTGGCGAGGCGCTCCTCGTAGATCTCCTCTTCCTTCGACACGGGGCCTCCCGACTTCGAGGGAGGCGGAAGCTAGCAGGGATTCGTTTGGGGAGCGGCCTACTTCGCCTGCGACTCCACGCAGCTCGTGGTCACCTGGATCGAGTGGGCGGAGCCGGAGCCGTTGCCGCCGCTTCCGCTCAGCGCCTGGCTCAGGAGCTTCAGCTCGCCGAGCGCGAGCTGGTTCCCGGGCTCGTACGCCAGCGACGTCTCGTACGCCTCCTTGGACTGCGCGTACTGGTGCTGGTCGAAGCGCGCGTAGCCGATCTTCCGCCAGACCCGCGCCAGCTCGCAGGGGTTGGTGGTCATCTTTCGCGCCGCCTCGAGATGCGCCAGGGCGCGGTCGGGCCTGCCCAGCTTGATGAAGGAGTGGGCGAGCTCCACCCGCGCGGTGTTGTCCGTGGGCAACAGGACGATCGCCACCTCGAGCGCGCGCTGCCCGGCGGCCCAGTCCTCGCGGTCGTTGGCGCAGAAGCCGGCGGTGAGGTGCAGCGTGCCGACGCGCGGAGCCACCCAGGTCGCGCCGCGGCGCCGGAATTCCGGATCGTCGCGCACCGCGCCCAGCGTCTTGAGGAAATTCTGGGCATTCGTGGCGGCGATCGGCAGCCCGTCGATGGCGCCCGCCTCGACGCGCCACCGCTGGACCCCCTCCTCCAGCACCCTCCAGGAGGAACACGGCATCTGCTCCCCGGGGGCCATCAGCTTCGCCGGATCCGGCAGATCGGCGCCGGGGACATCCGGCCAACGCTTGCCGTTCATGGGAATGGTCGCCGCGCCCGTCTTCACCTCACGGCCCTGGAGGTTCTCGAGCGCCCAGGGCCAGAAGGCTTCGAGATCGAGCTTCTGGAGGGCGTCCGGCGGGACGGTCCACCCCGGCCTGGCGAAGGCGAGCACCACGAGCTCCTCCAGGAACCCCTTGGCCTCCGCCTCCACCAGCAGGTCGAGGTCCGCGTCCCGCTCCCCGTGGCTGACGTCCTTCCAGACGACCAGCGCGGCGCGGCGGCCCTCGAGCTCCACCAGGTAATCGTCCCCGCTGTCGTTCTTGGTCGCTCCCTTGCGGTCCGTCCATCCCTTGGCCCGCCCGAGGCCGTAGGCCGTCCACGCCACCCGCGTCGCCTCCGACCCACCCGCCTCCCGCTCCAGCACGACCTGCAGGCCGTCGGTCGAATTGGCCTCGCCGGTGCCGTTTTCGCGGGGGGGACCCGGGGCGTGCGCACAGGCCGTCACCGCCGAGACCACCACCACCAGCCACCGCCACGTTCCAGGTGCCGTCCTCATGTCGTCTCCTTCGGGCCCGGGAAATCGGACATCAGTCGCCAGGGCGGGGTTCCGCCGGCGCGTCGGGCTACCGATGCGGGCGGGGCTCTTCGAGATCTTCTCGCTTCAATCGACACACCTGGATGACCGAGGGGCACGTCGCTTGCCTGGTGCAAGGGCGCCATGGAACAACGTGCCTCCCGCCCCACAGGAGATTTCCATGCGCCTCTTCCTTGCCTTCAAGAAAGCTCTCTCGCTGTCCGCGCCCGCCCTGCTGCTGTGCGCCTGTCAGCCCAGCGCGGTGTCCCAGACCTCGGATCTGGACACCGGCGTGTTCATGCTGACCACCAGCGCGGTCTCGCAGGGGTGCACGTTCACCATTGCCGTCCAGTCGCGCGGCGGGTTCCCGCCCCTCTACGACTATGTCGTCACCCGGCAAGCCTCCGGGACCTGCGCCTACCCCGCCGCGTCCACCACCGTGGGGTCGTCGTACTACGGGAGTGCCGGCATCACTGGCAACGACCTGGGCATCGCGGTGGGCATCGTCACCAAGGGCTCGCCCAGCGGTTCATCTCCCAGGTCCGTGTACATCAAGCAGATCGCCGTGGACACGCTGGGCGTCGTCCGCAGCTCGGGGCTGCAGTGTGGCCCCGTGGGAATGGTCGTCCCCAGCACCTCCCTGGGCGACCTCTTCATGCTCAACGGCACCACCGTCCAGGTCAATGGGGGGAAGGGTTGCTCGCCGCTCGCCGGCCAGACCGAGTACGGCACCGGCTCCAACTTCTACGCGTATTACTTCAATTTCTTCACGACCACGGACGCACCGATCGTGATTGCCTACTGATCGTGATCGCCTGCCGAGGGCGTCGCTCCCGTCTCCAACGCCGGCGTAGCCCGGAAGTGGCCAACGGGTCGTCTTGAGGGATTTGGCGACGGCGCGAAGTTGTCGCACCGTCGCCACCCAAAGCCCGGCCCCGGTAGTATTCGCGTCACGTGGCGATCTCGCGACGTCGGAGGCGCGACGCGTCGCGAGCCGCGAGCTCGCCGAGGCGCCGAGGTGGACCGGGCTGTGCTGGCAAGACCCACCTCCAGGCGGACGACCGGAACGGGGGCGGGCGATCAAGATCGTGTTCGAGATCGCCCACCCACCGCGCCAGAGAAGCTCGCCAGGTGCCTCGAGGCTACGGCGACGCGCCGCTGCTAGTCGCCACCGCCGTCGCCGCCGCCACCGCCGTCGGAGATGTCAGCCCCACCGCCGCCGTCACCCCCTCCCTGGCCAGCGACGTCGCCGCCCGCCTGGCTGCCGGCATCGCCCGCGTCACCGGCATCACCCGCGGCGTCCCCAGCCCCCGCCTTGGCGCCAGCGTCACCCGCGCCGTCCCCGGCGCCCGCCTTGGCAGCGGCGTCACCATTGGCGGCGCCAGTGTTTGGGTCCTGCCCGGTGAGGGCCTTCATCGCGCCATTGACGTCGCCGTTCTCCATGGCCTTCATGAAGTCGGACGCCTTGTCGGCGCCGAGAGCCTGGAGCGCGCCGCTGAGGTCGCCGTTCTCCAAGGCCTTCATGAAGTCGCTGTTCATCGGGTCGCCGCCCGCCAGCGCGGAAGGCTGATCTTGACCCGCTGGTGTCTGACCCGCTGGCGTCGTTGGGTCTTTCGTCGGATCCGGTGGCTGCCCCTCCGGTGGCTTCGGTTGCTCCGGTTGCTCGGGTGGCTTCTGCTGCTCCGGCGGCTTCTGCTGCTCGGGCGGCTTCTGCTGCTCGGGCGGCTTCTGCTGCTCGGGCGGCTTCTGCTCGGGCGGCTTCTGCTCCGGCGGCTTCTGC
>DASRBA010000155.1:0-22657 GCA_035637895.1 Myxococcaceae bacterium | reverse complement strand
CTCGCCCTGCCGCGCGTAGGCCACCACCACGGGCTTGTCGGCCGCGTTGGACCAGGCGGAGATGGAGACCTCGGCGCCCTCGCCCAGCACCCACATCGCCGTCCCGGCGTCTCCCTGCTTGAACAGCACCTGCCCGGTGGTGAGCTTCTCCGGCTTGAGCAGGCGGAGGATCTGCGGCATCTGCGGCGCGCCGACCAGCTGGAACAGCGGCACCGTGCGAACCAGCTCCTCCAGCGCGTTGACGTCCGGCACCAGCTCGTCGCCCATCAGCCAGCCGCCGTACTGCCGGGGGAACGCGCCGTTCCGGCGCTGGCGGGCGGCTCCGGCTTCACCGCCTGTCCGCTCTGTCCTGGGTTGTCCCGCCCCGGCATCGACCGCCATTGTAGGCCGGACTCCGGTCGGAACGCCGGTCTGCGTCGTCATCGCCCATCCCGTTGCCATCGCCGTGGAGAAGAGTGGTCATGAGGACCGCTCCGGGGAAGGACTCACCCCCGTCGCCGCGCTGCGCCGTGGCCGTTATGGCGGACTTCTGGACTTCTCGGACGTCTCGACGTCAGCCCTTGGGGGGCGTGTAGGAGATGCGGTACACCGCGTCCGCCGCGTCATCCGACACCAGCAGCGCGCCGTCGGGCATGACCAGCACGTCCACGGGGCGGCCCCACGCCTGGGCGCTCGGCCTCCGGGCGTCCCCGGACGCGGGCCGCTCCGGCAGCCAGCCGGAGGCGAACGTCTCCTGGGAGACGACCTTCTGGCCCTCCGGGTCCAGCTTGACGCGCACCAGCCGGTACCCCAGCGGCGTGGTCCGGTTCCAGGAGCCGTGCTCGGCGATGAAGACGCTCTCGCGGTAGTCAGGCGGGAACATGGCGCCGGTGTAGAAGCGCATCCCCAGCGCGGCCACGTGCGGACCCAGCAGCGCGGACGGCGCCGTGTAGTTGTTGCACGAGCGCCCGCGCCCCAGCTCCGGGTCGGGGACGGTCCCCGCGTGGCAGTAGGGGAAGCCGAAGTGCATTCCCGGCTGCGGGGCGCGGTCCAGCTCGTCGTCGGGGGTGTCGTCCCCCAGGTCGTCGCGGCCGTTCTCCGTGAACCAGAGGATCTTCGTGCGGGGCTGCCAGTCGAAGCCCACGGTGTTGCGGACGCCGTGGGCGAACAGCTCGCGCGTCTTGCCGTCCGGGGAGATGCGGGTGATGGACTCGTAGATGCGCTCGGGGGGCTCGCACGCGTTGCAGGGCGCGCCCACCGGCACGTAGAGCCACCCGTCCGGCCCGAAGGCGATGAACTTCCAGCCGTGGTCCGACTTGTCGGGGTAGTCGGAGCGGAAGACGGACGGGCGGGGTGGGTCGTCCAGGTTGCGCTCGATGTCGTCGTAGCGCAGCACGCGGGAGACCTCGGCGACGTAGAGCGCGCCGTCCTTGAAGGCCACCCCGTTGGGCATCTCCAACCCGGCGGCGAGGGTGAACACCTTGTCCGCGCGGTTCTGCTTCTTGGTGTCAACGAGGGCGTAGACCTTGCCCAGGCGGCGCGTCCCGACGAACACGGTGCCCTTGTCGCCCAGGGCCAGCGAGCGCGCGTCGCGTATCTTGTCGGCGTAGAGCTCGATGCGGAATCCCGGTGGGAGCTTGATGCGCTCCAGCGGGGGCTCCCGGCCCATCGCCGGGGAGAGGGACGTCAGGAGCAGCAGGAGGGGGGCGAGTGGCCGGTTCGCCATGGGCCACAGCTTGCGCGGGGAGTGCGCGGACGACAACCCCGATCCGCAGGGTGAGCTCGGTTCCGGTGCCCCCGCGTGGGGACCGGGAGATCACGATCTTCTCTGTGCTCGCTCGAAGGTAAGCTTGCCGAGGCGCTCCACGAGGCGGCGGCGAAACTCATCGAGCTCGACGGGATCGGTGTTCCCGGGCAGGCGGGCCTCCGGTCCGATTCGCATCTCGCCGAGGATCCAGGCGAGCGTCGCCATCTCGGCGCCCGTGTCCTTCTGCTGAGCGTCGGCAAATGCTTGTTCCAGATCCATCCCTGCATCGACGAGCGCCCGGAGATCGACGAGGTCCTTGATTTCGCTTCGGGCCAGGAGCGTGCAGATCTTGTTGGCGGCGATCTCGCGCAGGGCATCGACGCGGACGTTCCCGAACGACGGTTTGTCCTCGACGAGAACCGGTGCTCGGTCGATGACGAGATCGACGATGCACTCCTCGGTTCCCCGGCGGGCGACGTAGCGGCGGAAGTCGAGGTACGTCCGCTGGGCCTCCAGGCTCGCTCCGCAGGCGGTTGCGGCTTCGGCCAGTGCCTGCGCGGCCTCCGCGAGGTCAGGCCCCGGGGCGCTGAAGAGATCGAGGTCTTCCGTGTCGCGGTGGCCGAAGTAGAAACCGGCGAGCGCTCCGCCGCCCGTCAGAAAGAAGCGCTTCTCGCGAGCGAAGAACCCAGCCAGCAGGTCCTGCTGGAGTCGCGTCAGGCGGCTAGGCGGCGAGGAAGCCATGCTCGCGCCAGTGCCGGAACAGGAACTCCCACATCCCGCGCCGGCGGCCAAGGTGGCGGCGGATGTACTCCCAGTCGCGCTGGATCTCGCTCAGCGAAAGGTACTCCCAGACGTCGTCGTAGCGCGCCTCCCGCATGATGACCCCCTGCCACTGGGCGCGAATGCGCGGATCCGGGTGGCGCAGCCGTTCGCGCAGCTCTGCGTCGGTCACGGGGACGTCCCAGAGGAAATATGGCCGGTTCGGCATTGACCTGAATCTAGTCTTGCCGGTTCCGGTACGCGATGGGCGGTCGATGGTTCCTGCTCGCCCTCAGGTATAGAGGGCGGATGCTGACCGAGGCGCAGCGGCGGGCGTTCGTGGAGGACGGGTTCCTGGTGGTGCGGGACGCGTTCGGCGCGCAGGGGACGGCGGACCTCCAGCGGTGGACGGCGGAGGTGGTGGACGCGCCGGAGGTGCCGGGGCGGCACGCCGTCTACCGGGAGATCAACCTGCTGGACCCGTCCGTGCAGATGGTGGCGCGGGTGGAGAACCTCTGCTCGTTCCATGAAGGGCTGGACGCGTTCTGCCGGCGCGGGCCGCTGATGGAGCTGGTGACCGAGCTGTTCGGTGAGCCGGCCGTCCTCTTCATGGACAAGGTCAACTGCAAGGCGCCGCGAGGGAGCAACGGGTGGCGGCCGCACCAGGACCAGGACAACGAGTGGGACAAGTACGGGGCGATGTTCATCACCACGGCGATCGCGCTGGATCCGGCCACGCGGGAGAACGGGTGCATCCAGCTGGCGCGCGGCCAGCACCTGAAGAGCTTCACGGAAGGGGCGCCGCGGTTGCTGAAGCTGGAGGAGATGGAGGCGATGCGCTTCGAGGCGGTGGAGATGGCGCCCGGGGACGCGGTGTTCTTCTCGTCGTACACGCCGCACTGCTCGGCGCCGAACATGTCCGAGAGGCCGCGGAAGCTGCTCTACCTCACCTACAACCGGGCGTCGGACGGGGACCACCGCCTGCCGCACTACGAGGAGAAGCGGCGGCTGTTCCCACCCGACGTGGAGCGCGCCCCCGAGGTGCCGGGCCTCTTCCATCGCCCCGGGCGGTCCAGGTAACGTCGCCGGCCTTCGAGGGGGATCCACCGTGTCGAAACCGAACAACGTGACCCGTGGCGTGGCAGCGGCGGGGTTGCTGGCGGCCTTCGCCCAGCTGGCGGTCGCGCAGCCCGCGTATGCAGAGGACCAGGCGCCGCAGCCGCAGCAGGGTCAGGAGTCGTCGCAGGTCCAGCAGCCCCAGCCCGAGCAGGATGGGCTGATCGGCCTGATGATCGAGTTCTACGACCGGCTGTTCGACAGCCAGAACAACTAGGCCGGGAGCGCGCCCTCGGGGGCCGCCGCGGAGGGGGCGGGTCCCACGGGGAACATCCGCGCCACCACCACCCGGAAGGCCACCGCCGCGACGGCGATGATCGCCGCCTGGAGCGCGAAGTACGCCGCCGGCGAGACGCGCTCGTAGAGCTGGTCGAAGAAGCCTCCGAACGAGTCGCCCACGAACACCATGCAGTGGAACGCGGCGGTGATGGCGGACTTGGTCCCCACCGCCGCGCGGCGGAACGCGAACTCCAGCCCCACCACGGAGATGCACAGCTCCGCCATGGTGATTACCCCGGTGGCCGCGATGGCCCACCACGCGCTCACCTTCCCCACGCCCGCCAGCCCGCCGGCCACCGCCATCGTCGCCATGCAGAAGAAGACGATGACGAAGCCCAACATCATCTTGTCGGTGTCGCGCACCTCCGCGCCGCGCCGGTCGCGCATCGCCCGCCAGAGCCAGTTGAAGGCCGGCGTGAGCACCAGGATCATCACCGCGTTCAGGCCCTGGATCTGGTCCGGGGTGACGAACACGCCGCGCCACAGCTCCAGGTTCATGTGGTCGCGCGCGAAGAACACCCAGGTGGACGCCGTCTGGTCGTAGACGAACCAGAACACCGCGATCAGCAGGAACACCGACAACACCGGCCGCTGCTGGCGGCTCCAGATCGCCGGCGCCTTGACCGCTGTGCTCGCGACGACGCGGCCGGGCGCCTCCTTCGGGTAGAAGCGCCGCCCGGAGGCGAAGAACACCAGCGCCAGCGCCATCAGCGCCGCGGGCACCGCCAGCGCCACCCCGTAGCCCGACCGGTTCCGCAGCAGCGGCAGCCCCAGCGACGTCAGCGCCGAGCCGATGTTGATCGCCGCGTAGAAGTAGCTGAAGGCGCGCCCCAGCAGCGCCTCCTTCTTCTCCGCCTCGTACATCATCCCCATCAGCGTGCTGGTGTTGGGCTTGATCGCCCCCGCCCCCAGCGCCAGCAGAGGCAACGCGATGAACAGGCCGGTGCGCGTCTGCACCCCGCCCAGCACCAGGTGCCCGGCGATGTACGGCACCGAGAAGAGGACGATGGTCCAGTAGCGGCCCAGCTTCCGGTCCGCGATCCACCCGCCCAGCAAGGGCGTGAGGTACGCGGCGGCCATGTAGAACTGCATGATGCCGGCGCCGGTGGAGGTGCCGAACCCCAGGACGTCCACCAGGTAGAGCGCGAGCAGCGTGCGCATGCCGTAGTAGGAGGCGCGCTCGGCGAGCTCGCCCCAGAAGATGAACCAGAAGCCGGTCGGGTGCTTGGTTTTGGTTTGGGTCATGCCCCCAGCAAGTGCTCCCGATCGCCTCCGCCCGCGCCGGGCGAAGGGGGGCCAAACGCCGGCAAGTGCCCGTGCCCGCGCGGGCGAACGGGCGTGCCTGCACGGGCGCATTGACCGGCGGCGGCTCCGGCGCCGAAATTCTGGTCGTGCCCGCCGTCCCAGCCCCGGAGTGGTATGCGATTTGCCAGGCGGCGCTCTGCCTGGGCGCGGCCTGGGCCATCCTCTCCATGTACGTGCGCGGCACGCCGCACCGCCGCGACGAGCCGGAGCCCGGCCCGTCCGCCCGCGACCCGGGGCTGCTCTGGCTGGGCCTGGGCGTGGGGGTGTGGGGACTGGTCGGGGTGACGCTGCTGTGGCCGCTGCCGGCGGGCGCGGAGCTGGTGCTGCGGCCGCTGCTCTCCAGCGCCAACAGCGCCTGTCTGCTGATCTCCGCCTCGCACCTCGACTACGGGCCGGAGCTCTTGCGGCGCGCTCAGGACTGGAGACACTGGCGGCGCGCGGCGATCGCCGGATCGCTCCTCACCGCGGCGCTCACGCTGGCGCTGGCGGGCGCGTTCGGGATCTCCGCGCGGCTGGCGCAGCTGCCGGACCTGCTCTTGTCGCTCCTCACGCTGGCGCTCTACGGGTTCGGTCTCTCCCGTTCTTTTCTGCGCCGCGGCTTCCCCTCGCTGTCCGTCCTGGCGGCGGTGGCGGTGGGCGCGCAGCTCCTCGCGCAGCTACCGGAGCTCTCCGGGCCGGTGGACGCCATCGGGCTCACCGCCGAGCGTCGCTGGGCGCTGAACCTGAGCAGCAAGGCGCTGACGGTGGTGGCGTTCCTCGCCCTGGCGATGAGCTGGGTGCACGAGCTGGCGCGGCGCCCATTGCGCGAGGCGGTGCGGCTGACGTTCACCGGCCAGGCGCGCGCGCGGGGGGCGCGGCGGCGGTACGTGGTGATCGCCAACGGCGCGGAGCTGGAGCTGCGGGAGACGCCCCACCGCGACCTGCTCGCGCTGGCGTTGAGGAGGCTGCAGGGAACGGCCGACGGAGGGTGGGTCTCCCTCCCGGACCTGGTGGGCCGGCTGGATGACTCGAGGATCCGGAGGCTCCGCGAGGACCTCCGCCCCGCCGGGCTGGACGGCGCGGTGGAGGCGAACTTCCAGAAGGCGTACCGCCTGGCGCTGGAGCCGTCACAGCTCTCGCTGGATCGCGCCGCGCTCGGCGCAGACCCGGAGCTCGCCCGGCTACTCGGTGGCGAGCAGGCGTGAGGGTACGAAGCCGCAGCGCTGATACCCGCTCATGACGCCTGCGCGCCCTCGCCCGAACGCAGCGCCCGCTCGGCCTCCTCGCGCTCGCGGGTCAGCTGAGCACGCAACTCCTTCTCGGTGGGGAGGTACATCTGGTAGCGCCCGGCGAGGATCTGCTCGTTGTTCTCCGGGAGTGTGATCTTCGCCATCGCGTCGTTCTTCTCGGAGCAGAGCACGACGCCGATGGTCTTCGCCTCGTGCCCCGCGCGCTGATAACGGTCGAAGTAGTTCACGTACATCTGCATCTGACCGAGATCTTGATGCGTCAACTTGCCGAGCTTGAGGTCGACCAGGACGAAGCAGCGGAGCAGACGGTTGTAGAAGACGAGGTCGACGTAGAAGTGGTCGCCGTCGAGCGTCAGCCGCTTCTGCCGCGCGACGAAGCAGAACCCCTTGCCCAGCTCGAGCAGGAACTCCTCGATGCGATCGATGATGGCCTGCTCGAGCTCGCGCTCGCGCCACGCCGGCCTCTCCTCGAGGCCCAGGAACTCGAGCACGAATGGGTCCTTGAGGACGTCCCTGGGGCTGTCGAGCTGGTGGCCAACTCGGGCAAGCGCCAGGACCTTGTCCTTGTCGCGGCTCTTGGCCAGACGCTCGAAGAGCAGCGAGGCGATCTGCCGTTCGAGCTCGCGGCTTGACCATCCTTCGCGGGCGGCCTCGATCTCGTAGAAGGCGCGTGCCGCTGGATTCAAGACCCGGAGAAGGATGAGGTAATGAGCCCAACCGAGGTTCGGCGGGAAGATGGCCGCAGTGGCCGGCGAGGATTTGGTCAGCGCTGCTGTCCGAATCTGCCTGGCCTTCGATTTGGACAGCACCGCTGTCCGTTTTGGCGGGCGGCCGGCCTTTGAGGGAAGTGCGGAGCCCTCGGGGTAGGTGACATAGAACTGCCGGATTCTCCGCAGTGTTCGCGCGCCGAAGCCCTCACCGAGCCTCTTGGCCAGGCGCCTCGCGAGTCGGTCGATGACCTCGTCGCCATAGCCCGCGCGTTTCGACCCGCGCTGCTCGACCTCGACGATGTCGTGGCCGATGAGCCAGTACGCCTGGACCGTCGCGGTGTTGATCGACCGCGCGACGTGCCCTCGTGCCGCCTCGATGATGTCGACCACACGAGCGAAAAGTGCATCCTCGCTCACTGCGATCGCCGACCTCTTGCCCGCGGCGGCTCGCTTGCGCGGCATCCTCTTCACGGCGCGCTTATACGACATCGTGGTGACAGCCACCGCGAAGCAGGTTGGTCCAGCCACCGCGACAGATCGTTTCGGCCGCCCGCCCGTTGAAGCCGGCACGCCGTCCTGCGCCCTCGGAGATCCAACCCATGCGCCTGAGCCGTCCGTTCGCCGTCCTCGCCCTCTTCGCCGCCGCTCCCGCCCTCGCCGGCCCACCCTCCCCTCCCCCACCGCTGGTGTGCAGCAAGGGCCTCCCCTCGACGCCGGCGTCCGCCGGTGACCCTGCCGCGCGCCACGCGGCGCAGCGCGGGCTGGAGTACCTGGCCAAGGCCTCCAACCAGTGGACCCAGGAGCACAACTGCTTCGGCTGCCACGTCCAGGCCGTGACGCTGGAAGCGCTCACCGTGGGCAAGCACCACCAGTACGACGTCACGCCCAAGGACCTCGCCGCCATGGTGAAGGCCCTCGAGATGGGCGTCACCGCGGGCGGCCACACCACCGGCGTCGCCTTCGAGGGCCAGGCCTGGGCGCGCTACGACGAGTGGATCGACGCGCAGCACACCTCCGACCTGATCCGCTACGCCGAGGAGCTGAAGAACCTCCAGGCCGAGGACGGCTCCATCCCGGACGACGACGCGCGCCTCCCCGTCACCGGCGGCGTGATGCACACCACCTACCAGGCGATGCAGACCTGGCGGCAGACCTACGCCCGCACCGCCAACGACCGCTGGTTGCCGCCCATGCGCCGCGCGGAGCGGTACCTGGCGCGCCGCTCGGACGCGCTCGCCGCCTCCCCGAAGGGCGCCTACCTGCAGGACTTCAACTTCGCGCTGCTGGGCCTGGTCGCCGCGGGCGTCGGTCCCGCCGAGGCGCCGTCGATGAAGATGCAGAAGGCGCTGCTGTCGCGGCAGAACCAGGACGGCGGCTGGGGCCTGGAGCCGGGCAAGAGCGACGCGCTCGCCACCGGCCAGACGCTCTACGCGCTCAAGCGCTCGGGCCACATGGACTCCGAGGGCGCGGTGCAGCGCGGGACGAAGTGGCTGAGCGAGCACCAGGGCAAGGACGGCGCCTGGCGCACCGTCCACAGCGGCCAGGGCGGCGCCGAGAAGGGCGAGGGCATGTGGGCGGTGCTCGGGCTGGTGTCGATGGACGTGATGAGCGTGGCGGTGAAGGGCCTCACCGACGGCACCCACGTCGGCGAGACGATGACCGTCGACGTCGAGGCGCGCGACAACGGCACCGCGCCGGTGGACCGCGTGGAGTTGCTGGTGGACGACCTCCCGGTGGCGCGCCAGTGCGGCGCCTCGCTCCACCACGCGTGGAGCACCGCCTCCCTCTCCAGCGGCAAGCACGTGGTGGACGTCACCGCTACCAACCAGAAGGGCCAGGTGAGCCGCCGCCGCTACGAGCTGTACGCCGGCAGCACCTACCTCACCGAGGTGGGCACCCGCTTCGACGAGCAGCACCTGGTGAGCGAGATCGCCTTCCGCAACCTGCTGGACGGCGACGGCGGCAAGGTGCAGTTGGACGTGCTGGCGGTCGACAAGGACGGCAAGCCGGGCAAGAAGGTCTTCACCACCGAGCAGAAGACCGCCCCCGGCGCCATGACCTTCACCTGGAACGGCGTCGGCTCCGACGGCAAGCCGCAGCCCCGCGCCCGCTACGCCGCGGACCTGGTCCTCACGGACGCCTCCGGCAAGGTGCTGCAGAAGGAGCACGCCCTCTTCTTCCACGACGCCGAGTCCGTCCAGCACGGCCGCTACGGCGAGGTGGAGGGCCAGCTGTCGATGACCGGCGGCACCGGCACCTCCGCCAACACCCGCGTCGACCTCGTCGACGACAAGGGCCAGGTGATCCAGAGCGTCCGCTCCACCGCCCAGGGCAACTACCGCTTCAAGAACGTCGACGCCGGCAAGTACAAGGTGCGCGCCTCCAAGGACGGCTTCGCCTCGCAGGAGGCCGCCGTCGAGGCCGCGCCCAACGCCGCGCCCGCCAAGGCCGACATGCGCCTCTGAAGTGCGCTCACCTGCGAATATGTGAGCGCATGCCACACAATGTGCTCTCCGATCGGATGAGGGGCTACCAAGCGGTGGTAGAATCTGCTAGTTGGCCCCCCGCCTTCAGGATTTCACCTGAAGTCCAAGCCGTGCGTTTGTCTTGCCCAGATGCACGGAGGCCTCCCCGGCCGGAGAAACAGCATGCATCGGATCAGCAGCCTTCGGAGCCTCGCCTTGGCGGTGGTGTTCGTCGCCGCCGCTTGCAACAAGGTGGCGACGGACCCCGATCCCACGAACAACCCTACCGGGACGGATGAGAACCACCTGATCGCCATCAACGGCTACCCGGTGGACACCCAGTACCCGGAGCTGACCTACGGACAGCTGCCGCAGGGGCTGCGGACCAGCGACATGTCCAACGCGCTCCGCTCGGGCAACGCGCCCAACGGTGGCCTGTACCTGATGCAGTTCAACGGGCACGTGAGCGACGAGGCGCTGGCGGCGGTGAAGTCGACCGGCGCCGAGATCGTCATGTACGTCCCGTACAACGCGTACGTCATCCGGGCCAGCTCCACCGCGGCGAAGCAGCTGATCTCCGCCAAGCTCCCCAACGTACAGTTCCTGGGCGACTACGAGCCGGGCTTCCGCCTCTCCCCCGAGCTGCGCCAGAACGTGCGCGCCGGCCTCAAGCAGAAGGTGGAGGTCGTGGTGCAGGTGGTGGACGGCCCCACCTCCAAGGACACCGAGAACGCGCTGGCCACCCTGGCGGGCAGCGTGATCAGCAGCAACCAGGTGGACAACATGCACAACGTCCACCTGATGGTGAGCCCGCAGCAGCTGGACCAGATCGCCGGCATGCGCGACGTGTTCGGCCTGGAGCAGGTCACCGAGAAGCGCATCCTGGACGAGGCCCAGGGCCAGATCGTGGCCGGCAACATCACCGTCGGCACCGTCGATAGCCCGGGCTACCTGAACTGGCTGTCCACCAAGGGTTTCACCAGCGCGCAGTTCGGCTCCTTCGCGGTGGAGGTGGCGGATGATACCTACGTGCTGGGCACCCACCCGGACCTGCCCGCCTCGCGCGTCGCCTTCCAGAACAATCCCACCAGCCAGACCGGCGTGCTGGGCGGCCACGGCTTCCTGAATTCGCACATCATCGGCGGCTTCAACAGCAGCACCGGCACCAACACCACCACCAACGACTCGCGCGGCTTGAACTACGGCCTGGGCATCGCGCCCTTCGCACGGGTGGGCATCACCGCCATCTTCGGCTCCGGCTCCTCCACCCCGACCGCGTGGGAAAACTCCGCGTACGGCGCGAGCGCGCGCATCTCCTCCAACTCCTGGGGTTTCACGGGCGCGGCGGCGAAGAAGTACGACGTCAATGCCCAGGAGTTCGACCGCATCGTCCGCGACGCGCAGGGCGGCGCGACGGGCAACCAGCAGATGATCGTGGTCTTCGCGGCCGGTAACGACGGCTCGGCGGCGAACACCGTCTCCTCTCCGGCGACCGCCAAGAACGTCCTCACCGCGGGCGCCAGCGAGAACGACCGCCAGACCGGCTCCGACGGCTGCGCCGTCGCCAACACCGGCGCGGACAACGCCAACGACATCATCGCCTTCTCGTCTCGCGGGCCGGTGAACGCGACGGGCGGCGACGGCCGCGTGAAGCCGGACCTGATGGCGCCCGGCACGCACATCGAGTCGGGCATCCCGCAGTCGAACTACGACGGCTCCTCGGTCTGCAACCAGTACTGGCCCGCCGGCCAGACGCTGTACGGCTGGTCCTCCGGCACCTCGCACTCCTGCCCGGCGGAGGCCGGCGGCTCGGCGCTCGTCTACCAGGACTTCCTCAACCACAGCCGTCCGGCTCCCAGCCCGGCCATGGTGAAGGCCTACTTGATGAACTCCGCCACGTACATGACCGGCGTGGGCGCCAACGACACCCTGCCCTCCAACAACCAGGGCATGGGCCGCATGGACCTCGGTCGCGCGTTCGACGGGGTGCAGCGCATCCTCGTCGATCAGACGCAGGTGCTGGGCGCGACCGGCAACACCTACCAGGTCACCGGCACCATCTCCAATAGCATCTTGCCGCTCCGCGTCACCCTGGCCTGGACCGATGCGCCCGGCCCGACCACCGGCGCGCCGTGGGTGAACAACCTGGACCTCGAGGTCACCGTCGACGGCGTGCTCTACAAGGGCAACGTGTTCTCCGGCGCCAACTCGATCACCGGCGGCACCGCGGACGGCAAGAACAACGTGGAGTCGGTGTTCCTGCCGGCAACGGGTTCCCCGAGCAGCTTCGTGGTCACCGTCAAGGCCACCAACATCGCCGGCGACGGCGTGCCGGGCAACGCGGACACCACCGACCAGGACTTCGCCCTCGTCATCTACAACGGCACCCAGAGCGCGGTGGCCCCGGCCATCGGCGTCAGCCCGGCCAGCCTGTCCTTCACCGGCAACGTGGGCGGCGCCAACCCGGCCAACCAGACGCTGAACATCAGCAACACCGGCGGCGGCACGCTCACCTGGTCCGGCTCCTCCAACCAGAGCTGGTTGACCATCAGCCCGGCCAGCGGCACCGCGCCCTCGGCCGTCACCGTCTCCACGAGCATCGCGGGCCTGACCGCCGGCACGTACAACGGGACCATCACCCTCTCCGCCACCGGCGCCAGCAACTCCCCGGTGAGCGTCCCGGTGACCCTGGTGGTCAACCCGGCGGTGACCAACGACTTCTCCATCAGCGCCTCCCCGGCCAGCGTCTCCGTCACCCAAGGCGGGACCGGGACCACCACCATCTTCACGGCGGTGACCTCCGGCGGCTCTCAGACGGTGAACCTGTCGGCCAGCGGCCTGCCGGCCGGCGCCAGCGCCTCGTTCAACCCGACCAGCATCCCCAGCTCGGGTGGGGCCTCCACGCTGACCCTCAACGGCGGGACCGCGGCGGTGGGGACGTACACGGTCACCGTCACCGGCACCGGGACGAGCGCCACCCACAGCACCCCGGTCACCTTCACCGTCACCGCGGCGGGCGGGAGCGGCATCACCAACGGCACGTTCGAGACCGGCAGCCTGTCCGGCTGGACCTCGACCGGCACCACCGCGGCGGTCACCGGCGGCCACGGCGGCACCTACGCCGCCCGCGCCGGCAACACCACCGCGACCAACGGCGACAGCACCATCGTCCAGACGTTCACCGCGCCCCCCGCCGGCGGCACGCTGAGCGGTTGGTACAAGATCGTCTGCCCGGACAGCATCACCTACGACTGGGCGAACGTGACCCTGCGCGACAACAACACCGCCACCACCGCCACCGTGGTCCCGAGCACGTGCAGCAACTCCGGCGCCTGGGTGCAGTTCTCCACCTCGATCGTCGGCGGCCACAGCTACACGCTCACGCTGCTCAGCCACGACGACAACTACGCGTCCGACCCGACCTACACGCTGTACGACGACATCCAGATCACCCCGCCGGTGTCCGGTGGCATCACCAACGGCACCTTCGAGACCGGGACGCTCTCCAGCTGGACCTCCGCGGGCACCACCGCGGCGGTCACCGGTGGCCACGCGGGCACCTACGCCGCCCGCGCCGGCAACACCACGGCGACCAACGGCGACAGCAGCATCTCCCAGACGTTCACCGCGCCCACCGGCAGCACCACGATGTCGTTCTGGTACAAGATGACCTGCCCGGACACCGTGACGTACGACTGGGCCACGGCCACCTTGAAGAACAACGCCACCGGGGCCACGGCCACCATCCTGGCGAAGGTCTGCGCCACCAACGCCTGGACCCAGGTCACCGCGTCGGTCAGCGCCGGAACCTCGTACACGGTGACGCTGACCAGCCACGACGACAACTACGCCGGCGACCCGTCGTACACGTTGTTCGACGACGTGTCGGTCCAGTAGCCGGCGCTTCGCGAATCGATTGAAGCTCACGCGGCCGGCGTCCTCCTTCGCGAGGCGCCGGCCGCGGTGTTTTGGAGCTACTTCGCCTTGTCCGACTCCTGCGCCTGCTCCGGCTCGGCGGCGGCCGCCGCTTCCAGCGAGTAGCTCACCCGCACCAGGAATTCGCGCGAGAACACCGGGAGCGGGGCGTGGCCGCCGTCGTACGGCTGGGCCACCCGGAAGTCGGTGCCCAGGATGTTGTAGACGCCGGCGCCGATCTCCAGGCCGCGCACGGGGATGTTCTCGGCGCGGACGAAGATGTTGGCCAACAGCTGGGTGGGCAGCACGTCCACCGCGGAGACGCCGGTCACCTCGTCCGGGGCCTGCACCGCGTACCGCTCGCCCAGCAGCACCGCCGTGGGGTCGATGGACAGCCACGGCAGCGCCTTGAAGTGGCCGCTGAACGCCAGCTTGTGGGTCGGCATGCCGCCGAACGCCTCGGGGTGGCCGGGCACCAGGTAGCTCTGGACGTCGTTCTGGCCGGCCGGCGTGTAGAACGAGTACGACACCGCTCCCCGGCCCCACGTCCCGCGCACGTGGTACTCCAGCTCGAAGCCGCGGCTGCCCAGGCGCCCCAGGTTCCGGTACGCCTCGGTCGCGGTGGCCGCGTCGTACGAATAGATGATCGGGTCCAGGACGCTGGCGTCGAACGCGTTCAGGCTGAGGACGTGGCCCTCGGCGGGGCGGAAGGCCGCCTCCAACTCGAAGGCGGTGGTGCGCTCCGGGCGGACGTTGGCGCCCAGGCTGATGTCCTCCACGCCCGGCGCCCGGAAGGCGGCGCTGGCCAGCGCCTTGGCGCTGAACGGCCCGAAGGAGCGCAGCAGCACCAGGCGGGGGACGAACGAGTCGCCGAACAGGCTGTGGTGCTCGTAGCGGGCGCCCGCCACCGCGGTGACGATGGGGTTCTCCGAGTACGCCTCCAGGAAGCCGGCGAAGTTCTGGTACGAGACCTGGTCCACGCCCTCGTTGAACTGGGTCTGCAGGCCGGGCCCGGCGGGCGCGTTGAGCACCGCCTGGTCGGCGTACACGTCCGCGCCGCCGGTGAGCTGGAGGAAGTCGAACGGCGCCCACCGCCCCAGCAGGCGCCCGCGCAGCCGGGTGAACGTCTTGTCGTAGAAGAAGTCGGTGGTGGCGTCCGTGTTCCGGTAGGGCGACTGGAGGCTGAAGGTGACGCGGGGGACGATCTCCAGCCGGTCCGCCGGGCGGAAGGTGTAGCTGGCGTCGGCGTGGAGCGCGTCGAAGTTGGAGACGGCGGGGGTGGTGAGCGCGGCGTCGAACCCGTCGATGCCGTTGGTGTCCAGCCGGTGGTAGAGCACGCTGAGCTGGAAGTCGCGGAAGCTGACGCCGCCCTGGATCACCAGCGGGTCCAGCTGGGACGCGCCGTCCATGCTCACCTGGGTACCGGCGAAGTCGCGGTACATGGCGTCGCTCCGCTGGCCCTGCGAGAACGAGGCGGAGAGGAAGGTGGACAGGCCCGGGACCTGCTCCACCACCAGCCGCCCGGAGACCACGCCGCCGCGCCGCCCGTAGGTGGCCCCCATCTGCCCGTAGGTGGCGGACGCGAGCACGTCCGTGCTGCCCTGGGCGTTGCGGGTGATGACGTTCACCACCGCCAGCTCGGCGTTCCCGCCGTAGATGACGGAGCCGGGGCCGCGCACCACCTCCACCCGCTCGATCAGCTCCACCGGGAACTCGTGCCCCAGCTGCACCGTGGAGTAGAGCTGTTCGTTCATCTCCTTGCCGTCGATGAGCAGGAGGATCTTCCCCTCCACGCCCCACAGGCCGCGGAAGCCGGGGCCGATGTTCCCCTGCACGTCCACGCCGAAGAAGAAGCCCGGCACCAGGAGCAGGACGTCCATCAGGTCGCGCGCGCCGGAGCTGCGGATCTCCTCCGCGCTCACCGCGGTCACCACCGCCGGGGAGTCCGTCAGCCGGGTGATGGCGAAGGACGCCACCTGGCTGTGGACCTCCTCCTCGGGTGGCGCCGCGTCCGCGCCCGCCGCGGGGGGCGCGGCCTTCGCCTCGTCCGCGGCGCGCGACGGTCCGGCGCCGGCAAGCCCCAGCAGCAACAGCAAGGGCACCCCGGCCCGGAGTGCCCGCTCACCTCGTCCGACGCTGTGCATGGTTCCCCTCGCTTTTCCGGCGGACGCCGGCCCTTCAGCGGACGCGAACCGGGGTGCTCGTCCCCGGAACGACGTCGACGGTCATCTTGCGCTTCACCGCGCCCTGCACCCGCACCTCCACCCGCGCCTTCCCGGCGGGCAGACCGCGGGCGGTCACCGGCGGGAAGCCGTAGGGGTGGTCGTTGATCCAGATCTCCCCGTAGAGCGACGGGGAGCTGACCTCCAGGTCGCCCTTCCCCTCGACCGGCGCCGGGGGCGGCTTCGCGGCGACGGTCTCGACCGGCGCCGGGGGCGGCTTGGTGGGCGCCGGAGGCGTGGGAGCCGGGGCCGGTGCCGCCGAGGCCACCACCGCCGGCGGGGGCTCGGGCTTGGCCTCCCAGGTGATGGGCTTGACCGCGTCCTCTCCTACCTCCACCGTCTCGTCGAGCACGCGGCGCTCGCCCTGCGCGAGCGTCACCCGGTGCGGCCCCGCCTTGACCTGGAGGCGCACCGGGGTGAGGTCCACCGTCTTGCCGTCCACCGTCACCACCAGGCCCGGCGGCGTGGAGGTCACCAGCAGCAGCCCGTTGCGCGGCGGCTCCGGGGCGGGCGGCGGCTCCGGCGGCGGGGTGCGCGTCGCCACCCGGACCGGCTTGGACGACTTGGACGACGAGCGCGACGGCGACGGCGCCGGGACCGGGGCCGGCTCGGGCGGCGGAGCGGGTGGCGTGGCCGCGACGCTCGCCGCGCGGTTCTTGTCCTTGTCCTTGTCGCGCGTGCGGAGCTCGTTGGCGATGTTGAGCAGCTCCGCCAGGTCGCCCTTGTCCTTGCGCAGGCGCAGGGCCTCGGTGAGCTCGGTCACCGCCTTGTCGTAGTCGCGGTGCTCCAGCGCGGCGATGCCGGCCGCCCGGCGCGCGCGCGCCAGCCCCTCGTTCTCGTCCTCGGCGGCGGCGCCCGGCGCGGTGGCGGCGGGTCCTGGTTGCGGGGGGGTGGGCTTGCGCAGGAACACGTAGGCCACGCCGTTGGCCGCCAGCGCGACGAACAGGATGAGGGCCACCCACAGCAACGTCCTCTGGGGTGGCCGCTGGTTGGGCTGTCGGGTGACGGTGCGGGTGCTCATGCTTCCCTCTCTTCGTGACGCGCGCCGCTCACGTGATGGACCAGAACAGGATGGTTCCCAGGATGGCCGCCCCCACCGCCGCCACCAGCAACCACGGGATCCGGCTCTGCGGGGGCGCCATGGCCGCCTGCGGATTGCTCAGCTGCGAGGAGCGCTCCTCGTCCATGGTGGCCGCTTCGGTGTCCACCGTCACGTCCAGCGACGGGTTGCTGGGCGCCTTGCCGGTACCCACCAGGTCCAGCGAGGGGATGGGCGTGGGGAGCACTTCCGACGCGTCGACCGGGAAGAGCTTCACCATCATCAGGCCGATCTCGCGCCCGCCGGAGGTCCATTGCTGCGAGGCGCGGAGCTGCTCGAGGTCGGCGTGGAGCTCGGACGCGGATGGGTAGCGGGCCTCCGGGGTCACCGCCAGCAGCTTGTGGACGGCCTGCTCCAGCGCGGGCGGGCACTCCGGGTTGATCGACGTGGGGGCGGGGATCTCCGCGCGGGAGATGGCGAGGATGGTCTGCTGCAGGGTGTCGCGCTTGAACAGGTGCTTCCCGGTGATCAGCTCCCAGATCACGATGCCCAGGGAGAAGAGGTCTGACCGGAAGTCCAGGTCCCGGTTGGCGATCTGCTCCGGGGACATGTACGCGTACTTGCCCTTGACCACGCCCACCGCGGTGCGCTCGAGGTTGGCGGAGCTCTTCACGATGCCGAAGTCCGCCAGCTTGATCTGGCCCTCGCGGGAGACGAGGACGTTCCCCGGCGTGATGTCGCGGTGGACCAGCTTCAGCGGGGTGCCGTCGGGAAGCGTTTTCTGGTGCGCGTAGGCCAGCGCCTCCGCCAGCGCGATCCCCACGTTCACCGCCATCCGCGGGCCCAGCGGGACCTGCGCCTTGGCGGCCCGCTTCACCACCTTGTCCAGGGAGGCGCCCTGGATCCACTCCATGGCGAGGTAGTACTGGCCGTCGATCTTCCCGAAGTCGAAGACCTGCACGATGTTGGGGTGGTTGAGCAGCGCCGCCACCTTCGCCTCGCCGGCGAACATCTTGCTGAAGACGTCCAGGTTCGCGTACTCGGGGAGGATCCGCTTGATGACGCAGGTCTTGAAGAAGCCGTCCGGCCCGTCGAGCACCGCGAGGAAGATGTCCGCCATCCCCCCGGAGGCGATGCGCCGGACGATGCGGTACTTCCCGAACTGGCCCTGCAAGGGCTCTTCCTGCGGGCTTGCCAACGCTGTCGAACCTCGGAGGGGACCGGAAGGGGAAACTGAAGCACACATCTAAGCACAAGGCGCGGGCTGAACACCTTTTCCGCCCCCCACTGCTACAGTTCAGGGCCTCCGTGAGCGCGTCAGGCGAAGAGGTGGCGGTGCTGGCCGGCGGGTGCTTCTGGGGGATGCAGGACCTCCTCCGGAAGATCCCCGGGGTGATCTCCAGCGAGGTCGGCTACACCGGCGGTTGGCTGAAGGACCCCACGTACCACGACACCCACGACAGCAAGTCCGGGCACGCGGAGTCGGTGCGGATCGTCTTCGACCCCGGGCGGCTGAGCTACGCGGACCTGCTGGAGAAGTGGTTCTTCCGGATGCACGACCCCACCACGCTCAACCGGCAGGGGAACGACCGGGGGACGCAGTACCGGTCGGCCATCTTCTTCACCTCGGAGGCGCAGCAGAGGACGGCGGAGGAGGTGAAGGCGCGGGTCGGGAAGTCGGGGCTGTGGAAGCAGCCCGTCGTCACCGAGATCGTCCCCGCCTCCACCTGGTACCGCGCCGAGGACTACCACCAGGACTACCTGGAGATGAACCCCGGCGGGTACACCTGCCACTTCATGCGGTAGCGGCCGGGACCGGGCGGTACGGCGTCGCGCGCGGCCACCAGCGACGCACCGCGCGGCAGTACGCGGCGTACGACTCGCCGTACGTGGCGTGCAACTTCGGCTCCTCGTAGAGCAGGACGAAGGCATGGAAGGCGGCGGCGGCCCCCGCGCCCCAGGAGAGGACGGGGACGCTCCCGAAGAGGAGGCCCTGGCCGAGGATCATCGACACCACGGCGACGTACATCGGGTTGCGCACGAAGCGGTAGAAGCCGGTCACCACCAGCGTCTGCGTGGGGAACGGCGGCGCCGGCGTCCCGCGGCCGTGCCAGGCGAAGCGGTAGAAGCTCTCCAGCAGCACCGGGACGCCGAGGGCGATCAGCGCCTCGCCGATCCACCGCGTGGCCGGCCACCCCAGCAGCGGCGGCTGGAACGTCCAGCGGGAGAGCAGCCCGGGGATGAGGCCGACCACCGTGCCGGGGGCGACGAAGAGGAAGAGGACCGTCACCAGCGCCGGCTTCAAGCGGGAGCCCATGGGAGCCGATGATAGTGGCGGAACACGAACACCAGCGATGCCGCGCTGATCACGTGCCACACCGCGTGCCCCTGGAGGAGGTGGTCCTGAGGGTCGCACCAGGCGCGGGTGAGGTCGAGGAGCGAGAGGGTCTGCGCCACCAGCAGCAGCGTCACGGCGACGGCGAAATCGCGGTACGAGGCGGGGCGGGCGGCGCGCGGCATCGCGACCAACTCGCTGGCGATGACGGCGGCGGCGCCGAAGGCGATCAGCGTCTGGTACGGCAGCTTCAGCGCCCGCCCGGCGAAGACCAGCGTGAGGCCCAGGAGGACGAGCGCCCCATACGCCACCGGGCCGCGCGATGGCGGCAGCGCGCCGCGGCGGATGAGGTTCAGCACCAGCGGCGCGAAGAGGAACCCGAACATCCCCAGGAAGTCGAACACCTGGAACGCGAAGGTGGAGCTGGCGTGGTACGCGAACGAGCACGCCGCGAGGAACGCCACCGCCACCGGCATCAGGCGCAGCGACCGCCGCGGGTCGCGCCGCGCCCAGGCGAACATCACCAGCGCCGCGGCGACGTAGGCGAGGTTGGACCAGGTGTTCGCCGGCTCCGTCACCCACGCGCACTGCGTCGCCTCGCACCACTTCAGGTTCGGCTGCCCGAGCGCGTGGTTCAGATCCGCCCACGGGCACCCCGGCTGCAAAGGCTCGACGATGGATGCATCCACGCTCACCGCCCACCATCGCACGGCACCGGAAAGGGGACAGTGAGACTCCGGGTGCGGGGCCACCCGGCGTCTCCGGAGCTGGCCGCGAGGGCGGGCTTCCACCGACGTGGCGGCTGTGGTTCAGTGCGCCGCCGATTTTGTCGCCTGGAGAAGCCTTTCCCGCGGTTCGTAGGTGCCCCCCGATGACCAAGACCCTTCCTGCCGTGCTGGCCGCGCTGTGCCTCGCCGCGTGCGGAGGCGGCGCCGGCCGCCCCGATGACGCCGCCACGCCACCTGGAACTGATCCGTCGCCCGACGTGGCGGGCGTGCTGGACCTGCACGCCACCGCGCGAGGCGTGGAGGGGACGTACACCGCCGGTGACGACCGGATCTCCTTCCAGAGCGCCGCGGTGGACGGCGACATCGACCTGCAGGTGACGCTCAACGGCCTCGTCCTCGACGCGCTCCTCCGCCCGGCCGACGGCGTCTCCAGCCTCGACGGCTTCGCCGAGGCGAACGGCGCCTCCACGCAGCTGGTAGACCAGGATCGCGCGCTCCTCTCCGGCTTCTACCGCGCGCTCAACCGCGTCTCGAAGGAGGAGCTGGGCAATCCCGGCGTCTCCCTGCGCCGCGCGGTGGGCCTGTGGGCCGAGCACCCGACCACCGTGGACCTCAAGCGCGTCGTGATGGGCGACCAGGGCCGCGGCTACACCATGCTCTGCAGCTACGCCAAGTGCGGCGGCGCGTGGACCGGGAGCTGCAGCTCGTACACCTGGTACTCGTACGCTAAGCACGACTGCAACTGGGGTGGCTTCGGCGTGGTGAACAACCAGCAGATCGCGCAGCTGGGCGACCACTTCAGCTGCTCCGGCGACGAGTGGTACTGGAACAACGGCTGGGTCTGCGGCGAGCCCGACCACTGGGCGCGGCCCTACGTCGTCGGCAACTGCTTCGGCCGCTGCGGCGGCGGGTGCGGCGGCGACACCCAGTACACCGTGGACGCCACCAACCACGACGGCTGCGTGCGCAACGGCCACGCGCTGGCCAGCCTCTACTGCGACGACCAGTTCACCGCCGCGAGCGACGACGAGCTGTTCGCTCCGGACTGCTACTAGGTGGCGCGATCCACCGCCGCGGCCCTGCTGCTGGCGCTCGCGAGCGTCATTGGCAGCGGCTGCGCGAAGCGCCCCGCGACCGACGAGGCCCAGGAGGCGGTGGAGCGGTTCTTCGCCGCCTTGCCCGACAAGGACTGCGGCGTCCTCCAGGGGATGCTGGTGGATGATTGCGCGGCCGTGGTGGACGGGGTCCAGCAGCACGGCCTGCGGCTCCTGGAGGTGCTGGGCGCGGAGGTGGATGGGCGCAATCCGGAGGCGGTGATGGTCCGCGTCCGGATGGAGCGCGACGGGCAAAGGCGCGAAGTGACGCTCCGGGTGGAGCACCGCCCGGAGGGGTGGAAGCTGAAGCTCTAGATGGCGACGTCTCCCCACCGCCTTCGCTGGATTCTCGGCACGGTCGCCGCCGTGGCCGTCGCGCTCGGGCTGTCGTACCGCTGGAGCGGGGACCGGAGCCGGCGGGCGCCTCCAGAGGAAGCTCCTCCGCGCCGCGAAGCTCCGGCTCCGCCTGTGCCTCAGCCGGCACCCGCGCCCGTCACCGCTTCTCGATCACCCGCCGGCGCTCCGGAGCTGCCGCCGGACGTGAGCCCCACGCCGTCGGAGGAAGAGTCGGCGATCCCACCCGAGGCGCCGCAGACGGTGGAGTGGAAGCTGGGGAAGACGGAGCTGATCCTCGACTCGCTGGGCAAGCGGGTGCAGCGGCTGGAGAAGGAGATCCAGGAGGCGGAGGCGAGAGGGGACCGGGAGACGGCGCGGCGGCAGCGGCTGCTCCTCGATCGCTCCAGGCAGCGGATGGCGGAGCTGGAGCGGGACGTCGCCGCGATGAAGGCGGATGGAGGGGCGCGGTGAGATGGGTGGGCGTCATGATCGCCCTGAGCGCCGCCTGCCATGTCGATCCGGTCGCGGTCTCCGGAGCCGCGGTGGTGGGCGGAGATCCGGACCCGGGCGATCCGGCGGTGGTCGCGCTGGTGGCGCGGCGGGCGCGCTGCGAGGAGCCGGACCTCGCGCTGCTGTGCACCGGCACGCTCGTCGCGCCGAGGGTGGTGCTGACCGCGGCGCACTGCCTGGACGTCTTCGGAGAGGACGGCCAGTACGAGGTCTTCTTCGGCGCCCAGCTCGGCGACAGCGCCGGCCACTTCGCGCTGGTGACCTCCGCCCGGCGCCACCCGGACTACGACCCGGCGACCCACGAGCACGACCTCGCGCTGCTGCGCCTCGCCGCGCCGGTGGACGTCGCGCCCGCCGCGTTGCCCACCGCGCTCCTCCAGCCGGCCTCCGCGGAGCAGGTCCGGGTGGTGGGGTTCGGCACGGAGGTGGTCGGCCAGCTGGCCACCGGGGAGAAGCGCTCGGGGTGGATGTCGATCGGCGAGGTGACCGCCACCGGCGTGACCACGGCCCCCTCCCCCGCCATGAGCTGCACCGGGGACAGCGGAGGGCCGGTGCTCGCGACCGTCAGCGGTGGCGAGGTGCTGCTCGGCGTGTCCGCGAGCGGCGACCCCGGCTGCCGCGCCTCCGCCTTCAACGTCCGGGTCGACGCCGCAATGGGCGACTTCATCCAACCGTTCCTCGCCGAGACGGACGGCGCGCCTTCCGGCTACGGCGACACCGCGTCCGTCGGCTTCTGCTCGCGAGGGTGCGGCAGCGCCGCGGACTGCCCGGCCGGGCTCACGTGCGATTCCGGCCGCTGCCTGCTGCTCTCCCTCCGCGACGGCGACTTCGGGGACGCGTGCGACACCGATCAGCAGTGCGCGTCCAGGACCTGCGCGCGCCTCCTCCC
>DASRBA010000154.1:0-9214 GCA_035637895.1 Myxococcaceae bacterium | reverse complement strand
GCTCCGCCCGGTGAGCGAGACTCCGGCCGCCGCTGCGTCCTGCGCCGCGCCGGAGATGATGATCGACTGGTTCCCGTAGCACGCGGCCAGCATCTGGCTGACGGCGCTCGACCCCAGCGCGCTCTGCGAGATGGTGACGCTGCCCTGGGCCGCCGAAAGGCGGTCCTTCAGCTCTTGATCGGTCATGGTGGTTTTCCGAGGCGGGGCTCAGCCGAGGTGGAGCAGCGGGTAGTCCGGGTAGACGACCAGCCGTTGCTTGAAAGACGTGCCCAGCTTCTGCGACGTAAGCTCCACGCCCTTCCAGACGGTCTCCTCGGCGCCGGCCACGTCCAGGGCGTAGTCCCCCTGCAGCACCGCCGCATCGAGCGGCGCGTTGACGTCCGCCCAGGGCTTCGGGGAGCTGACGGGGTCCAGCATCTTGAGGGCGTGCTTCGCGCCGGCCTTCGCCACGCCCTGGATCTCGGAGTGGTCGAACCGCTTGCTGGCGTAGAACGCGCCCTGGGTGCCGTCCACGCGGAAGACGAGGCGATCCTGGCCCGCGACGACGCGGTTGAACTGCACCTCCATCCCGCAGGCGGTGAGGAGCTGCAGGTCCAGCACCGGCGCGTCCGCGGCGCTCGGGTAGGTCGCCTTGAGCTGCTCGTAGCTCAAGGCGAGCTGCCCGCACTGGTGGTCGAAGCAGACCTCGATGCCGATGAGCAGGTTGTCGGCCTTGATCAGGTTCTGCGTGGGCGACTGCAGGCAGTAGTCCTTCAGCGGCCGCCAGCCCTGGGCGATGTCGTCGGCGTCGGAGTAGTTGACCTTGTCGTAGAGCTGCACGCCGCTCCCGCCGAGGCCGACGATCACCGTGTTGTAGACGAGGTCTTTCGCCGCCAGCTCGTCCAGCGCCAGCATCAGCTCGTGGGGGACGAGGTCGTTCATCCCGCTGGAGGCCGCGACCTTCCCGCTCATGTTCCAGACCAGGCTCCCGGCGACGAACACCCAGTGCTGGAGCTTCGCCTGCGAGAACACCGCCCGGAACGCCTGCTGCGCGGCGGTCATGTCCGACGCCTCGTAGCTCCGGGACTTCGCGCCCCTCTGCTGCGGGCGGAAGTAGAACTCCGGCGCCATGAAGACCTTCAGGGTCTCCGCGGCCTTGGTGACCGACGCGGACCCGAAGGCCAGGTCCATGACCGCGAGCATGCGCTGGACGCGCGCCCTGGCGTCCGCGCTGAGCGCCGCCATCGCCGAGGTGAAGGTCTTGTCGTTCTGCACGTCCTCGACGAGCTTGTTGCCGTCGAGGGTGCACTGCCCGGCGGGGAGCGCGGACTCGGTGGGGACTTCGTAGGCGATCAGCTGGGCGGCCTTGTACATGGGTGACCGGACCTCATTGCACGCGCGATGCCTCGGCCTCCCGGAGGAGGACGGCGCCCCGCGCCCCTCGCGGGTGCGTGCTCGAAGAACGAAGGGAGCGTTCGTTCAGGACGCGCCAGGAATCCAGACAGGCGTCCCGCGGGACGCCGCGCCACGCGCTAGCCGCGAATGGGCCCGCGCCCACCCTTGGGCATGTCCGGGCTCTTCACCACCTCGAGGTTCCCCGCGGCGCCCTTCTTGTTCAGCCCCAGGTCCTTCTGGAGCTTGGAGACCTGCGTGGCCAGCTCGGTGGCCATCCCGGTGAGGGTGGTCAGGGTTTCCTTCAGCGCCTTCTTGTCCACCTGGCCGCCCTTCTGCGCCTCGGTGACCTTGCTGGCCATGTCCGCCACGCCTTGCACCTGGGCTTGCAGCTCCTCCAGCTGCTTGATGGTCTCCGGGCTGGCCAGCGGCTTCTTCTTCTGGTCCGACATCGAGTTCTCCAGAAAGCAGGTGAGGGAGGTTTCGGTCGACTGTACCTCCAGAGGGCGCTAGAAGCGACCGCGTCCCCATGGCCGACTCCCAGCCAGCTCCCCGCTACAAGCGCGTCCTCCTCAAGCTCTCCGGCGAGGCCCTGATGGGCGAGGGGAAGTACGGCATCCACCCGCCCACGCTCACCCGCATCGCCTCCGAGGTGAGGGAGATCGTCCAGCTCGGCGTCCAGGTGGCGCTGGTCATCGGCGGGGGGAACATCTTCCGCGGCGTGGCCGGCGCGACCGAGGGGATGGACCGCGCGAGCGCCGACTACATGGGCATGCTGGCCACCTGCATCAACGCGCTGGCGATGCAGGACGCGCTGGAGAAGGTGCGGGTCTGGACCCGCGTCCAGTCGGCGATCAAGATGGAGCAGATCGCCGAGCCGTACATCCGCCGCCGCGCCGTCCGCCACCTGGAGAAGGGGCGGGTGGTGATCTTCGGCGCCGGCACCGGCAACCCCTACTTCACCACCGACACCGCGGCCTCGCTCCGGGCGATGGAGATCAACGCCGAGGCGATCCTCAAGGCCACCAAGGTGGACGGCGTCTACGACGCGGACCCCAAGAAGGACCCGCAGGCCCGCCGCTACCGCACGCTCACGTACATGGACGTGCTGCAGCAGAAGCTGCACGTGATGGACTCCACCGCCATCTCGCTGTGCATGGACAACAAGCTCCCGATCGTGGTGTTCGACCTCACCGCCCGTGGCAACATCCTCAAGGCGGTGATGGATCCGGGAGGCATCGGCACCATCGTGGGCGCGGGGGAGACCTGCTGGGCCTAGAGGCCGGACGGAGAAGGAAACATGAACGAGGACGTGGTCAAGGACCTGAAGGCGCGCATCGACAAGACGCTGGACGACCTCAAGAAGGAGCTGGGGAAGATCCGCACCGGCCGGGCCAACACCGCCATGCTGGACGGCATCCTGGTCAACTACTACGGCACGCCCACCCCGCTGACCGGAATGGCCTCGCTCACCGTCCCCGAGCCCCGCCTGATCGTCATCAAGCCCTGGGAGAAGTCGGTCCTCAAGGACATCGAGAAGGCGATCAAGGAGGCCAACATCGGCGTCACGCCGATGAACGACGGCGAGATCATCCGCCTCCCGCTCCCCGCCCTCACCGAGGACCGGCGCAAGGAGATCGCCAAGCAGGTCAAGGGCAAGGGCGAGGAGCACAAGGTCGCCATCCGCAACGTGCGCCGCGACGCCAACGAGCGGCTCAAGGTCCTCCTCAAGGACAAGAAGATGACCGAGGACGACAACAAGCGCCTCTCGGAGAAGGTGCAGAAGGAGACCGACGCCGGGGTGACCAAGGTCGAGGAGATCATCGCTTCAAAGGAAAAAGAGGTGATGCAGGTTTGACGCTGCGCGCGCTGGTGGCCGATCCCACCGAGCCGCTGGCGGGCCAGCTGCGCGAGGCGCTCCTCTCCGCCGGATTCGAGGTCGCCGCCGCCGGCTCGCTCGACGCGGCGGTGGACGTCCTGCGGACCGAGGAGCCGCAGGTGGTGTTCTCGTCGGACTCGGAGATGTTCGACGGCCGGGCCATGTGCGCGCGCGCCCGGGCGCTGAGGCCCACCTGCCCAGTGGTGCTGGTGTTCTTCCCGGATGCGGCCGACCCGGAGGGCGACGCGCGGCAGGCCGGCGCGGACGCGTGGATCCAGGCCCCCTTCGAGCCCTCGGCGGTGGTGGCGCTGGCGCACGCCATGCTCGGCGTGCGCGACCTGCGGGTGAAGCTGGCCCGGCTGGAGAAGGAGGTGCGCTCCGCCTCCGACAAGCAGGTCAGCGCGGCCTCCGAGTTCGAGGTGCTCAAGAAGCTCCTGCTGATCGAGGTGAAGCGGTCCCGCCGCTACCGCTACCCGGTGTCCTTCCTGCTCATCGCCGTGGACGCGCTGGAGACGCTCGCCGCCCACCTGTCGATGGAGAAGCGGACGCAGCTTCTGGGCCTGGTGCTGCGGACCATCGTCTCCAACGTCCGGGACATCGACCTGGCCGTCCCCTCCAGCGAGGGCCGCTTCCTGGTCTTCCTCAGCCACACCCCCAAGGAGGGCGCGCGGGTGGCGGCGTCGCGCATCGTCCAGAAGGTGGCGAAGATGGACGTGCGGTCCGGCCTCACCATCTCCGTGGGCCTGGCGTGCTACCAGCCCGGCCCGGGCGACAAGGTCTCCTTCGGCGCGCTGATGAAGGAGGCGGCGGACAACCTCAAGCGCGCGCAGAAGGCGGGCGGCAACCGGGTGGAGGGGACGGACCGCATCGGGCGGCGGCCCACCCGCGTCACCACCGTGCGCACCCCGAAGGCCCAGTAGCAGGGCTACGGCTCGATCTGCTCCAGCACCGGCTGGCCGGGCGCGGCGTAGAAGGTGAAGCGGGCCGGCTCCGTCCCGCCGTCCGCGCGCTCCAGGCCGATGACCGTCCCCGGGCTCACCGGCTTGGGGAAGGACTGCTGCATCCCCAGCAGATGTGAGGCCAGCGCGCCCATGGACGGCTGGTGACCCACCAGGACCAGGTCCTGCCCGGCGTGCTCCTGGATGAGGCCCTCCAGCGCGCCCACCGGCATGTCCGGGAGCAGCACCCGGTTCACGCGCATGGGGCCCTCGTACTTGAGCGCCATGGCCAGGATCTGGGCCGTCTGCACCGAGCGGACCAGCGGGCTCATGAACACCACCGCGGGGTCGGTCAGGCGGGAGGCCAGGCCCTGGAAGTGGTGCTCCACCGCGTGGCGGGCCTTGGTGGTGAGCGGGCGCGCTTCGTCCCCCAACCCTTCGGGAATCTCGGCGTCCGCGTCCCCGTGCCGCACCAACCAGATCCTCAAGACTCCTCCGCAACCGCAGGGGTGAACCGGTGTTCGTACCCCAATGGGAAACCAGGGCAAGCCTATACTGCCCGACCTTCCGGGAGGAGTGTGATGAAGCGCAGGGGGGCGGGCACGGTGCTCGCGGTGGTGGCGCTGGCGGCGGTGGTGGCGGTGGGGTGCAAGAAGGACGCGCCGGCCGCGCCTTCCCCGCAGAGGGCGGCGGAGGTCTCGCCCGACGCCGGGGCTCGCTTTCCCCTCACCCGGGACCAGGTGGACCGCTTCGTGAAGTACCAGACACGGCTGGTGGAGCTGTACGACCAGGTCCTCAAGCAGCGCGAGCACGAGAAGGCGGCCCCCATCGCCCGGCTGCCGGACGGCGGGGTGGCGGACCCGGTGAAGGTCTCGCTCCAGCTGTTCGAGGCGAAGGCCAAGGCGGAGGAGCAGGCGCGGACCGGGGCCGGCCTGAGCATCCAGGAGCTCCGGGGGATCGAGCCCATCGTCGCCGAGGTGATCAACGAGCGCACCAACGCCCGCGACGAGAACGTGGAGGCGGCCATCCAGCAGTACCAGGCGATGCGGGACAAGCTGCCGGAGGACCAGCGCAAGCCGGTGGAGGAGCAGCTGGCGGACCTGAAGTCGGACCACGAGCGGCGGTTCAAGAACGTGGACCAGCGGGAGAAGTTCGGGGACGCGGCGGTGGACGCGGTCCTGACGCGGGAGGCCGACCTGGCCCGCCTGCGGATCGAGTGGGTGAAGCGCATCGCCGCGCTGAGCCGCTAGACTGCGCCCCCGGACCCCTTGGCGGACTCGAAGCGCTACGCCGACTACCAGCTGCTGCGCCGGATCACCCAGAGCGCCACCGGGGACGTGTACCTCGGGCGCCGCGAGGACGACCCCTTCGGCGAACCGGTGGCCATCCGGCGCATCTACCCGGAGGCGGCGGCGCGGGTGGTGAGGGAGCTGCTGGAGGAGGCGATCTTCACCGCCCAGATCAACCACCCGAACCTGATCACCTTGCGGGAGATGGGCGAGGCGGAGGGGATGCTGTACTTCGTGCTCGACTACGTGCACGGCGCCTCCCTGCGCGCGCTCACCGCCGGCTGGAAGGTGGTGGAGCCGTCCCGGCCGTTCCCCTGGGCGCCGCTGTGCCGGGCCGCCATCTCCCTGTGCGAGGCGCTGGAGTACTGCCACACCCTGGTGGACGCGTCCGGGAGCGCCTCCGGGATGGTGCACCAGGCGCTGTCGCCCCGGAGCGTGATGATCGGCACCAACGGCGCGGTGAAGCTGGTGGACTTCGGGCGCGCGCGGACCGTGCTCCGCCAGTTGGAGGAGCCGTCCCTGCCCGGCAGCTCCACCCCGTCCCAGCCGGAGTTCTCCGCCCCGGAGCAACTGCTCAACAAGCCGGTGGACGCGCGGACGGACGTGTACTGCCTGGGGCTCACGCTCTACACCACGCTCGCCGGGATCCAGCCCTTCGTCGCTCCGGGCGGGCCGGACGCGGTGGCGATGGCGGTGCTGCGGCGCGAGGTGCCCTCGCTGCGCGACCGGAGGCCGGACGTCCCGCGCGCCATGCGGGAGGCCATCCACGACGCCATCTCCCGCGACAAGGAGCCGCGACCGCAGAGCATGGGCGAGTTTCGCGACCGCCTGTGGGACGCGCTCTTCGACGAGCGGCAGGTGGTGGGGCTCCCGGAGCTGGGCGCGCTCGTCCAGCAGGTGTTCAGCTTGATCGACGGCTGAGCCGCATCAGCGTCCCCTGGGTTCGGGTGCTGAGCCCCGGAGGTTCCGGGCTACACCGCGATCGGCTGCCGGACCTGCAGCGCGAGCTGGGACAAGGTGAGCGGCGGCCGGGCCGGAGCGAGGGTCGGCTGGACCGGCGCGTACGCCGGTCGGACCGAGGTGAACGGCGACGACACCGGAGCGGGCGCCGGCTGGACCGGGGTGTACGTCGGCCGGACCGGCGTGAACGGCGACGGCGCCGCCGTGGGGTACCCGGTCTGGGGCGAGAGCACCGCCGGCTGCTGGACCGGCTGCAGCTTGAACGGCCGGAACGGCGCGGTCTCCGGCAACGGCGCCACCGAGATGCTCTGCGGCTTCATCGATGGCGCCGTCACCGGGCTCCGCACCTGCGCGGACCGCACGGTCGCCACCGGGATGGCGACCGGCACCGGGGCCCGGGGAACCGGGGCGGCCTGGGGGACCGCCACCGGGACCGGTGCAGGCGCCGGCCCGGCCTGGGGGACCGGTGCCGGACGCGGACTGCCGACCACCGGCGCGCTGGGGGCGGCCGGTGGGGTGCTGCTGGGGGGCACGGCTGGGGACGGCGACTGCCGGGGGTCCCGCGAGGATGGCGCGTCCCTGGGAGACGCGACATGGTCCGGCGTGGGGGGGGCGTTGCTGGGGGACGGCGGGCCCGGCGTGCGGCGGGGATCCGGGGACAGCTCCACCGGCGCGGCGATCCGGTAGCCGGGGTCGCCGCCGATGGCGAGCATCGCGCCGCCGTACTGCGAGTTGCCGGCGAGGTAGTCGTGGAGCTGGTCGCCGGTGTACTCGAGCTGGCGGTTGGTCCAGGGGTCGTTGACGACGTAGTTGCCGTTCGCGTTCCGGCCCACCACCGCCATGTAGTGGTCGAACGACTGGCCCTGGTCCTCCAGGCGCCCGTTGGCGATGATCGTCTTGCCCGCCGCCAGCTGCCGGTTCACCCACTCCTGGTCGAACGTCGGGTCCGTCGGGCGCAGCGCGCCGCCGCGCACCTCGGTCATGCTGATGGGCTGGCCCATGGACCAGGCCATCTCGCCCACGCCGTTGAGGCTGGTGCCGCCCGGGTCGTTGGGGCCGGTGGGCTTGGAGGTGTCGCCGATCTGCCCCATCAGGCCGATCAGCTGCGCGTCGTTGAGGTCGCCGCTGCGGATCACCATGTCGCCCACCGCGATGGCGGTGTCCGGGCCGGCGGCGCGGATGGCCATGGCCATGGAGGCGGGAGCGCAGTTGTACTGGCCGTTGTAGGCGAGGCTGGCGCCGGCCGGGTTGAGCTGGCTCATGGACGGCATGTCCGGCCGGTTGGCCATCAGCGCCAGGTTCGGCGCCTGGTCCACGTCCCACTCCGCCGGCTGGCCGTTCACCCCCGAGCGCGGGCTGACGATGGCGCCGGAGATGTCCACGCCCAGCGACTGGAGCTGCCTGGCCTGGACGTTGTCGATCTGCGCGCCGTCGAGGTTGGCGCCGTCCAGCTTCGCGGAGGCGATGTTGGAGCCGCGCAGGTCGGCCCCGGACAGGTCCGCCTTGCTCAGGTCGGTGTTGTCCAGCTTGGTGCGGGTGAGGTTGGCGCCCTGGAGGTTGGCGCCCACCATGCTGGCGTCGCGGAGGTCGGAGCGGCGCAGGTCCGCCTGCACCATCTGCGCGCCGATGGCGGTGGAGCCGTGCAGGTCCGCGCGCTCCATCTGCGCGCCGTTGGCGTTGGTGGCGATCAGCGTGGCGCCGTCCAGCTGGACGTCGTTGGCGACCGCCCCGTCCAGGTTGGCGCAGGTGAGGTCCGCCTGGTGGGCGGCGGCCGCGGTGAGGTCCGCGCCCTGCATCTGCGCCAGGCCCAGGTTGCTGCCGTTGAGCTCGGAGGCGCGCAGGTTGGCGCCGTTGAGGTTGGTGCCGATCATCGTGGACCCGTTGAGGTCCACGTCGTTGACCTGCGAGCCCTGGGCGTTGGCCAGCGAGAGGTCCGCGCCGGTGGCGGTGGTGCGGCTGAGGGTGCTGGCGGAGAGATCCGCGCCCTGCATGTCGGCGCCCAGGAGGCTGGAGTCCTCCAGGTCTGCCTGACGCATGCCGGCGAGGGTGAAGTTGGCGCCGTCGGCGGCCGAACCGGTGAGGTCCGCCTCGTTCATCTCGTCCCCGACGAACCGCGCGCCGCGGAGGTTGGAGTCGGAGAGGTCCGCCTGGTTGAAGGTGGTGTTGTCGAAGGTGGTGCCGGTCAGGTCCGACTTCGACAGGTTGGCGTTGTCGAAGTTGGAGTCGCTGAACTGCCCGCCGGGGGGCACCTTCATCCCGGCCAGGTTCATGCCGGAGAAGTCGACGCCGGAGATATCGAACCGGGGGACGGGTGATCCGCCTGGGGCACGCTCGGCTGGGCTCTGATCCGCCCCCGGTTCTGGAACTGGTCTCCCCACCGAGATGTCCTGGGCGGGGCTGGCCTTGGCCGGGGTGTTCCCGGTGGGGCCTTCTTCAAAGGTGTCGGCGGTCGAATGACCCGTCTGCTGGGGCTTGGCCTCCGCGGCCTGCGCCTTGTCCGCCTTGGTGTCCTTGGGCGGATCCGGCGGCGGCGGCGGCTTGGGAGGTGCGGGTCGCTGGGAGTTGTCGACCTGTGCCATAGCGGCCGGACCAAGAGCAGCTTTCGTGCCGGGCCACCACACGACCCCACGGTGGATCCACCTTCGACGTTCCGCGCAGTTGCGGGGGAGGGTTGGCCCATTGGCCGGATCAGGACACGCCTGCCTGCGCCAGTGTCAGGAGTCCCTGACAGCGCCTTCTTGGAATTCGCGCGCTAGTCTTGGAGGGGAGTGACGCAG
>DASRBA010000153.1:0-23940 GCA_035637895.1 Myxococcaceae bacterium | reverse complement strand
AGAGAGGCGAGCTGGGGACGTGTCAGGGGAGGCGACGACGCTGAACAACATGGGCGGGGTGTACGACGCGCTTGGGGAGAAGAGGAAGGCGCTGGAGTACTACGAGCAGGCGCTGCCGCTAGAGAGGCGAGTTGGGGACGTGTCAGGGGAGGCGACGACGCTGAACAACATGGGCTTGGTGTACGACGCACTTGGGGAGAAGAAGAAGGCGCTGGAGTACTACGAGCAGGCAGTGGAAAAGCTACGAAAAGTTCAGGACCGGTGGACTCTGGCGGTGGGTCTCGACAATCTGGGAGCGTCGCTGGTCTCGGTCGGTCGACCGTTGGAAGGTGTAGCAAGACTCCGGGAAGCGGCGGCGCTCTACTTCACACGTCCCGACGAGCAGAAAGCGATGTGGAGTCTGTTCCTCGCGTTCGACTTCGCATGCAAGCGCGGGCTGCTTCCTGCTGGACGAGAAGTCCTTGCTGACCTGCGGACTGCGGGCGTCCCAGAAAGCGACCTCGCGCTGCTCGAGGCAAAGCTCCTTGGCCACACAGGGGCTGAGCGAGCCTCTGTCGAGGCGGCTTGGCAGAAGGTCTTGGACGGTGCCAGGAGCCTGAAGGAGGAGGCACGAGGGATGCGGGAGCGTCTAGCACGCGCAGGGCTCACGCGGGTGGCCGAGGGCGCGGCATGGAAGAACTGCTCCGGGATCCTGGTCACACAGGTCATCGCGGATAGCCCGGCCGCTGAGTTGGGCGTGCGCGCTGGAGACATCCTGCTTCGCTACGGCGCGGACTGCCTCGACGTCCATCGAGACCTCTCGGAGAGCACCGCCGAGTCGGCGCCTACCAATGAGGTCTCGATCCAACTGTGGCGCGATGGCCGCATGGTTTCTTTCCGCGCCAAGGGCGGAAAACTCGGCGTCGCGGCCGAGTCCTTCTGAGGCGGCGCCCTGACAGTCTCCCCACGCAAAGCGGGCGAACCGGCCCCGAACGTGGCATGAGGGCAGAACCTATGACCGTGTCCTCCAGCGAGCGGCGCATCGCGCTCTTCATCGACTTCGAGAACCTGGTGACGAACACCGGGATCAGCCCGTCCAGCTTCGACCTCCGCCCCTCCCTGGATTTGTTGCTGGAGCGCGGGAAGGTGATCTTCCGGCGGGCGTACTGCGACTGGGGGCGGTTCCGGGAGGCGAAGGGCGGGCTGCACGAGTTCGGGGTGGAGCTGATCGACGTGCCACCCACCACGCGGTCCGGGAAGAACGGCGCGGACATGCGGCTGGTGATCGACGCGCTGGAGCTGAACTACGCACGGCACCACATCGACACCTTCGCCATCGCGTCCGGGGACAGCGACTTCGTCCCGTTGGCGAACAAGCTGCGGGAGAACGACAAGCGGGTGATCGGGATGGGGGTGAAGGAGGCCACGTCGCCGTTCTTCGTCCGCGCCTGCGACGAGTTCCTCTACCTGCCCACCGACCGGGTCCGGCGCGCAGCTTCCCCGGAAAAGCACGCGCGCGGAGGGAACCAGCGGGGGAAGCGGGGGGACGGTGGGCGCGAGGCGAAGGAGACTCCGAAGATCCCGGACCTGGCGCGGGAGGTGGTGTCGGGGTTGCTGTCGCGCGCGACCGGGCCGATCAACCCGTCGCTGATCAAGGAGACGATGGTGCGGCGCGAGCCGGACTTCGACGAGTCCGATCACGGGTTCGCCACGTTCTCCAAGCTCCTGGAGGCGATGGAGCGGGAGGGGATACTCAAGCGGCAGCGGCTGGGCGGCCGGCAGTGGTACGTGGTCCCGCCGGACGTGGAGGTCTCCGACGTGGCGGGTGCTCCGGCGGCCTCGGCGGCGGAGGAAGAGATCCCGGATCCGCTGGATTAGGGTGCCCGCTCATGGGGACCGCTGCTCTCGTCGTCGTGGCGCTGTCTCTGGCGCAAGCTCCTATTGGGAAGGCGGAGCTGGCGCTGGCGAGGGAGAAGCTGGAGCGGTCGAAGAAGGACTTCTCGAAGGAGCAGTGGTTGCTGCTGAACGGCAAGCTCTCGGAGGCCGAAGCGGCGCTGGCAGAGCTCGCGGCGGTGGGCGGGGAGTCCGCGGTCGTCGCGGCAGGAGGGACGGCGACCGTATGGGCGGCCCTGGAGACGCTGCCGCTGTTCCTCCTGCTCCTTCCCGCAACCGCGCACGCGCCGGGGCTGAAGGAGTCGCCTGCGAGGAACGCCGCGAGGACGAAGTACGAGGACAAGCTGCGCGAGTTGGCCCAGGCGGCCCAGTTGATCGAGTCGCAGCAAGCGAAGATGCCGCCAGACGATGACGAGGACTGCTCCCCTATTGGCGAAGGAGGAGGCAAGTCGGAGCGTTTCTGCAAATACCAGTGTGGCGATCAGCGGATTTGCGTGAGGGTCCCCAGGCCACAGAGGTGTCCGTACGGCAGCAAGAAGACATGGAGCAGGATCGAGTTCGGTAAGTTGGCCCGTCTCCCGCGATGTCCACCAAATCAAAACCCCGACTAGCGCGCGTCCACCGTCGGTTCGAGCGGGAGTTCCAGCCATTCACTGGCTGGCGCTACAGCCCCGTACGACTGCGCGTGGGGCCACCGCCGATCAAGGGAGCAGTCATCGTTCTCAAACCGGGTCTTTATCGGTGCTGGGAGGAGCGCGGCTGGCTCGACCGAGGAGCGATGATCGCGTGGATCGATGGATATGCGCCTGTGCGCGGCCTCGCGCCGATAATCACCGCCGTCACGGCCTTCACGAAGCGCATCTCCTTCGTCGGCGATGTAGCTCCCGCTCCGCTCGCGATGTTCGTTCGCCTGCAGTCCGTCATGCCCCGTGGGGTGCGCCTCACCTACGCAGGCATGGATGACGCGTGGCTCGAAAAGGAAGGGGCCATCAGGAGTCCCAAGGTGGATCTCTACATCGAGCAATACCCAGAAGAGATCCGCCTGTGGCGTGCGCTGAAGGAGGCGCATCCCTCCATCGTCCGAACCATCGGCCCGAATTCCGTGGCGCTTCTCGACCGAGGCCTTGCTTTCCACATTGAAGGTGCCGCCAATCCGGAGTGGCACGGCGAGACCATGTTGAAGCTGGCCTTCCGCAGAGCCATGGGCAGCTCCCCACCGCGAACGGTGCGCCGTCGACGGACCTTGGCCGACGACGAATCTTCAGCCGAAGATTAGCCGCCCATGACCGAGCCGCCCCCCGGACCTCCGAACCCCTCCCGCCGCTCCCTGCTCAAGCGCGGGCTCCTCGGCGGCGGCCTCCTCTTCATCGGCGGCTTCACCTACCTCGGCACGCGCGGCACCAGGCGCGGCGCCCCGCCACCGAAGCCGCTCTCCGTCCTCACTGAGGACGAATACGCGGTGATGGAAGCCATCGCCCTTCGCATGGTCGACCCCGCCCCGGACGCGCCGGCCCTGGGCGACACCGCCTGGACCGTGGACCAACTCCTCGCCGTCGCCCCCGTCGAAGCCCAGAAGGAGGTGAAGCAGCTCCTCGGCCTCTTCGAGAGCGCCCTCGGCAACTTCCTCTTTGGCGCCCGCGTCACCCCCTTCACCCACCTGGACCCCACCTCCCAGGACCGCGTCCTCCGCGAGTGGCAGCAGAGCCGCCTCCTCGTCCGCCGCACCGGCTACTCCGCGCTGAAGACGCTCGCGCTGGCCGGCTACTACGGCACCTCCAGGACCTGGGCGTACATGAACTACCCGGGCCCGCCGAAGGCCTTCCACGACCCCAACGCCCCCGTCTGGAAGGGCAACGGCCAGCCCCGCCCCGACTCGCCGGGCGTGTGGAAGCCGGAGGAGTCCGAAGGGACGTTCCCCCATGAGTGACCGCGTCGGCCGCATCTTCACCGGCGACGAGATCACCTCCGACGCCGAGGTGACCGCCCAGGTCTGTATCGTCGGCTCCGGCTCGGGCGGCGCGGTGCTCGCCCACGAGCTCACCGCCCGCGGCCTGGACGTCGTGCTGCTGGAGGAAGGCGGCTACTTCACCCGCCGGGACTTCAACATGGACGAGGCCTGGGCCTACCCCCACCTCTACCAGGAGCTGGCGAACCGGGCGACGGACGACCTGGCGATCAAGATCTTCCAGGGCCGCGCCGTGGGCGGCGGCACCACCGTCAACTGGTGCACCTGCTTCCGCACCCCGCCGCGCGTCACCCGGCTCTGGCGCGAGCGCTTCGGCCTGAAGGACCTCACCGACGAAGCCCTCCGCCCCCACTTCGAGTGGCTGGAGAAGCGCCTCAGCATCCACGAGTGGCCGCTGGAGCAGATCAACGAGAACAACAGGGTCCTCTGGGACGGGTGCGAGAAGCTCGGCTACCAGCACCAGCTCCTCCGCCGGAACGTCCACCGGTGCGCCAACCTCGGCTACTGCGGCCTGGGCTGCCCGATCGACGCCAAGCAATCCATGCTGGTCACCTTCGTCCCGGACGCGGTGGAGAAGGGCCTCCGCCTCTACGCCAACACCTCCGCCCGCCGGCTGGAGGTGAGCGGCGGCAAGGTCTCCGCCGTCCACGCCGAGGTCCGCGACCCCTCCACCGACAAGCCCAAGGGCGTGAAGCTCACCGTGCGCGCCAAGGTCGTCGCCGTCTGCGGCGGCGCCATCAACTCGCCCGCGCTGCTGCTGCGGTCGGGGCTGGACCAGGGCGGCAAGGTGGGGCGCCGGACGTTCCTGCACCCCGCGCTGGTCTCGGTGGGTCTCTTCGACCGGGAGATCGCGCCCTGGTCCGGCGCGCCGCAGTCGGTGGCCTCGCACCAGTTCATCGACCGCGGGCCGGGGAAGGTCGGCTGGTTCATGGAGGTCCCGCCCGTCGACCCGGTGCTGGCGGCGGTGTCCTTCGCCGGCTTCGGCGCGGAGCACCGGGACCTGGTCCGCAAGCTGCCCAACATGAACGTGCTGATCTCCCTCCAGCACGACGGGCTGCTGCCGGAGGAGACGAACGCCACGGTGAAGCTGAGGGGCGGCGGCGACACCCGGCTGAGCATCACCTACGACCTGCGGCCCGAGCACTTCGAGGCCGCGCGCGCCTCGCAGGCGGAGATGGCGAAGATCCAGTTCGCCGCCGGCGCCACCCAGGTGTTCACCCTCCACGAGGACCCGGTGGTGATGCGCTCCCCCCAGGAGCTGGGGAAGCTGGACGGCGCGCCGTGGGAGCGGCTGCGGACGAGGATCTTCACCGCCCACCAGATGGGCGGCTGCCCCATGGGCGCGGACGAGAGGACGTCCGTCGTCACCCCCGAGCTGCGCTTCCGCGGCGTGGACAACCTCTTCGTCGTGGACGGGTCGATCTTCCCGACGTCGCTCGGCGTCAACCCGCAGCAGACCATCTTCGGGCTGTCGCGCTGGGGCTCGCCGTTCGTCGCCCAGGCGGCGGCGTGACCGGAGCTACCTCCACACCCGCACCGCCGACGGCTTGTGCTCGTCTCCCCACAGCGCCAGCCCCTCCTTCGCCATCCGCGCCGCCCGCGGGCCGATGAAGTAGCCGGGCGGGTCGCTCTTGCGGAAGGTCTTCTTCAACCAGTGCTCCACCTCCTGCACCAGCGCGCGGAAGCGGTCCGGCGCGGCGGTGCGGCGGCCGGTCTGCTCGGTGATGGAGGTCTCCGCCCAGAGCTGTCCCGCCAGCAGCTCCCCACCCTCCATCACCCTCGACCGCTCCCAGAACATGACCGGCGACCGCACCTCGTCCACCCGCCACGACCCCTTGTCCGGTCCCCGCTTCACCTTGTCCACCAGCACGTCGCCCATCTCCGGCGCCGCCAGGTACAGCTCGCCCTCCGGCAACCTCCCGTGCGCCGCCGCCTCCGCGCGGAACGGCGTCCAGCCCTCCGGGATGCGCCGCGGGTACACCTCCAGCGAGAAGCGCTCCAGGAACCGCAGGAACGCCACCTCGTCCTCCTCCGCCATGAACAGCAAGAGCTGGTCCGCCATCGCTAGAACGCGATCCCCGCGCCCACGGTGAACCGGCCGTCCCAGAACGGGAGGATGCCCGCGATCGCCCCGCCGCCGGCCCCGGTGGCCGCCACGACCGCGAGGTACGCCCCCCCGGCGACGCCCTGCAGCCCGACGGACAGGTGCAGGACGTCGAACAGCGCGACCGCGTACCCCACCTCCGCGGTCACCAGGAAGGCGGAGATCCCCAGCGCCGCCGCCGACGTCGGGCCCGAGCCGAAGCCGTAGCCGGTGAGGAACTCCAGCCCGCCGCCCAGGTAGAGGCCGTACGGCGGCGTGTCGAAGAAGTGGAACCGCAGCTCGCCCGCCAGGTCCGCCTGGGTGGTGCTCACCCCCTCGAACCCCTCCAGCGGCTGGCTGAGGACGATCGCGAACGAGGTGTAGAGCGACCACCGCGGGCTGAGCTGCCGGACGTACTTCAGGTTCAACCCGGACCCCACCAACTCCAGCACGTCCGTGTAGAGCGACTGGGTGGCGAACCGCCGCGCCGGCTTCCCCAGGGCGGACGCCACCTCGGCCGCCGCCTGCCGCGCGCCGATGGTGAGCTGGTCCAGCATCCCCTGCTCGGAGTCCGCCTTCACCGTCACGTTGCTCAGCAGCTTCCCGTTCCCGTTGCTGGCGATGACCAGGTTCGCCTGGTACGCGCTCCCGAACTGGCCGATGGAGCCGGTGATCACCCCGTCCACGCCCAGCGCGTCCGCCAGCTCGCTGACGCAGTTGGTGGCGGACTCGTCGCAGCCCATCAATTGCTGGGTGCGCGCCAGCCCGATCACCGCGTTCACCTCCTGCGCGGTGATCACCCGCACCCCGCGGTTGTTCATCTCCTGGGCGAAGTGGTTGGAGAAGAAGTCCACCCGGTCCTTCTTCAGGTTGACCCCGGTGAGGCCCGGGGCCGCCAGCTTGATCTGCTTGGCGTTTCCCGGCGGGGCCGGATCCGCCCCCAGCGCCGCCGCCACCACCACCGCCGCGAGGGTGAGTGACATAGGGCGGCAATCCTAGGCGGGACGCTGTTACAATGGCCCCCGGAATGCGCCGCGGTGGCTACAAGGGCCCGGTAGGGCGGATCGGCGGGGTGGGGGCAATCGAAGGCCCCAGCATGATCGGCCGGATCCGGATGATCCAGCGCATCACCGCGCTCGACTCCGTCCGCGTCCCTCCCGCCGTGGGCCGTTCGTTCCAGGAGATCCTGGAGAACAAGTCGTGGGGCACCGCCTCCGTCCCCACCACCCGCCCGGACGGGCCCGTCGCCGAGCGCCGCCCGCTCCCGCCCACCCGCGAGGAGCTGGAGGAGATGCTGGAGTCCGCCGCCAACGAGCAGGGGTCGTTCCTCTCCCGGCTGGCGGAGGTGTTGAAGGCGGGCGGCTCGGGGCGAGACTGACGTCCCCCGCCGGGTCGAATCCCGCTAGAACGCGCGCATGAGCTTCTCCTTCGCCCCGCTCCTCACCCGGATGCAGGAGCTGCGCGACCTCGGCGGCGCCATCGGCCTGCTCACCTGGGACCAGGAGACGTACCTGCCGTCCAAGGCCGACGAGGCGCGCGGCGCGCAGCTCTCCACGCTCCAGGGCCTCTACCACGAACGCCTCACCGCGCCCGCGCTGGGCGATCTCCTCGCCGCGGCGGCGGAGCAGCGGGACCTCGCCGCGGACCACCGCGCGATGGCGCGGGTGCTGTCCTGGGAGCGGGGCCGCGCGGTCAACGTCCCCGGCGACCTGGTGCGCGCCATCGCCGAGACGCAGAGCCAGGGCCTCACCGCCTGGCGCGCCGCCCGCGAGGCGAAGGACTTCCGCCGCTTCCAGCCCGTCCTCCAGAAGCTCATCGAGCTGCGGCGGCAGCAGGCGGACGCCATCGGCCACTCGGGGCAGCGGTACGACGCGCTGCTGGAGGGCTACGAGCCGGGGATGCGGGTGGAGCGCCTGCGCCCGGTGCTGGAGTCGCTCAGCCGCCGCCTGGTGCCCATCATCCGCGCCACCTCCGAGGCGTGCGCGCGCCGGGGGCCGTCGCCGCTCCAGGGCAAGGCGTTCGACGTGGACGGGCAGTGGCGCTTCACGCTGCGCCTGCTGAAGGACATGGGCTTCGACCTGGACGCCGGCCGCCAGGACAAGTCCATCCACCCGTTCACCGGCGGGACGCACCCGCGCGACGTGCGGCTCACCACCCGCCTGGAGGTGGAGAACCCGTTCCCCGCGCTCTTCGGCACCATCCACGAGGGCGGCCACGGCCTGTACGAGCAGGGCTTCTCCGAGGAGCACTTCCGCACCCCGCTCGCCGCCGCGCCCTCCATGGGCCTGCACGAGTCGCAGTCGCGGCTGTGGGAGAACATCGTGGGGCGGTCTCGCCCGTTCTGGCGCCACTACTTCCCGCTCCTGCGCGCGGAGCTCCCCGAGCCGCTCCAGGGCCTCACCGCCGACCAGTTCCACGCCGCGGTGAACCGGGTGGAGCCGTCGCTGGTCCGCGTCGAGGCGGACGAGGTGACCTACAACCAGCACATCGCCCTCCGCTTCGAGCTGGAGCTGCTGCTGATCGGCGGGCAGCTCCCGCTGGCGGACCTGCCGGCGGAGTGGAACGCGCGGATGGAGAGGCTGCTGGGCGTGCGGCCGCCGGACGACGTGAAGGGCGTGCTCCAGGACATCCACTGGGCGTGGGGCGAGTTCGGCTACTTCCCGACCTACGCGCTGGGGAACCTGTACTCCGCGCAGCTGTGGACCGCGGCCGGGCCCTCGGTGGAGCCGGAGCTCGAGCGCGGGAACCTGCTCGCCCTGCGCGACTGGCTCCGGCAGAAGGTCCACCGCGAGGGCTACCGCTACCCGGCGGAGGAGCTGATCCAGCGGATCTGCGGCCGCGGCCTGACGGACGACGACTTCATCCGCTATCTCACCGCGAAGTACTCGGCGCTGTACGAGGTGACCCTGTGATTCTCGTTTCCGAGGAGATCGAAGCCTACGCCGCCGCGCACACCGACCCGCCCGGCCCGCTCTACGAGCAGCTGCGCGATTTGACGCACGCGCAGATGCGCTCGCCGCAGATGCAGGTGGGGCCCATCGAGGGCGCCTTCCTCAAGATGCTGGTGCAGCTCACCGGCGCCAAGCGGGTGCTGGAGATCGGCATGTTCACCGGCTACTCCGGCCTGAAGATGGCGGAGGGCCTGCCGGACGACGGCGAGCTGATCACCTGCGACATCGACCCGCTGGCGGAGGCCATCGCCCGCAAGTTCCACGCGAAGAGCCCGCACGGGAAGAAGATCACCATCCGGATGGGGCCCGCGCTGGAGACCATCAAGACCCTGCGCCCGCCGCTGGACCTGGTCTTCATCGACGCGGACAAGGAGCGCTACTCCGCCTACTACCAGGCGGTGCTCCCGCTGCTCCGGCCGGGTGGGTTGATCGTCGCCGACAACACGCTCTGGAGCGGCCGCGTGCTGCGCCCCACCCAGGAGACGGACAAGGCGATCGTCGCCTTCAACGACCTGGTCGCCCGGGACCCGCGCGTCGAGAAGGTGCTTCTCACCGTCCGAGACGGAATGCTGCTCGCGCGCAAGAAGCTGGGGAAAAAGACCGCGAAGACGCCGGCGCGGAAACCGGCGAAAAAGAAGTCGCGTCAAGGTCGCTGACAGATCGGCTCTTGGTCGTCGAGACGGGGAATCCACGACAATTCCCCGTGCCCGACTCCATCTCCAAGCCCGCCCTCCGCGCCCGCCACGTCCCCAGACCCGAGAACGCGCCGGCGCCCGCTCCCATCTCCCGCGGCCCGCTGCACCTGGCCGCCGCCCCGGCCGCGGCGCCGAAGCCGCCCAAGACGCACCTCGTCTGGCAGGACCAGTTCGTCAAGGTCGTCTCCGACGAGAACCTCTCCAAGGCCAAGGCCCAGGCGGTGGCCAAGAAGATCGAGGACGCCGCCAGGTTCGACTCCGCCCAGCACCAGTGGCCGGACAGCAAGCCCCTGGGCAAGCAGGTCACGGTGGAGGTGCTGAGCAAGAAGGGCTTCGACGCGCTCTTCGGCGGCGACGCCGGTGGCACCGCCGGCGTGACGCTGGGGCCGGACCTGATGGCGGTCCCGGACACCGTGGCCACCAAGAGCACGCCGGACGACGACGACACGCTCGCGCACGAGATGGTGCACGTGCAGGACGAGCGCATCGGCGGCGACCGCGTCGACCTGGTGCCCACCTACCTCCAGGAGGGCAAGGCGTACGTGCTGGGCGACAGCTACCCCATCGCGCTCCACGAGGACGCCAACGACCCGGCGCTGCGCGGCGTGGCCCAGCAGGTGGGCAACGTCACCGCGGCCAAGGCGCAGGACGTCATCGACCACTACCGCGACCCGGAGGCGGAGGAGGACCCCAGCCGCGACGGCTTCGTGGACGAGACCACCGGCGCGCTCTACGTCGAGTACCTGCGCACCCGCCTCAACGGCACCGGCGTCTCGGACACCATCCCGCGGCTGGCGAAGGTGATCGGCGAGGTGGGAAAGGGCGCCGCCTACGAGGACGCCTTCCAGAAGCAGTTCGGCGTCAGCATGAAGGACAGCGAGAAGGGCTTCGTGAAGTTCGTGAAGGACACCGAAGGCAAGCCCGCCGAGCGCCTGAAGGGCATGCTCTGGGAGAAGTACCTGCCCGCTCGGGCCGCCGCGGAGGCGCCGGCGCTGAAGGCCGCCTAGGTCTAGGTCGGCGGGAACTTCGCCAGCAGCTCCGCCAGGTCGGCGGCGTAGAGGCGCTCCCGCTTCTCCCCGAACCAGGGGACCGCGCCGATCTCCTTCGCGCCCGGCGAGCCCAGCCGGGAGAGGTCCTCCACCAGCGCGTTGGGGAGCACCACCGACGGCGTGACCTTCCGCTCCGCCGCCTTCTCCGCCCGCCACGCCTTCAGCGCGTCCTCCCGCTTCTTCTTGTTGGGATCCCGCCGGCCCTTCTTCTCCTCCTGCGGCTGCAGCGTCCCCGCCCGCTGCAGCTCCACCAGGATGCGCACCAGCTCCAGCACCTCTTCGCCGTGCTCGCGGGTGAAGGCGCCGCGCACGCCCTCCAGGCGCGACAGCTCCTTGAGGGTGGTGGGCGCGCGCTGGGCGATGGCCGTCACCGCCGCGTTGGACAGCATCCGGCCCATGGGGACGTTGGCCGCCTCGGCCCACCCCAGCCTTTTTTCGTGCAGCAGCGCGCCGATGGCCATCCCCAGCGCGTACTGGGTGGCGGACATGGAGCCGCGGGGCAGCCGGGGCTTGAACTCGCTCAGGTCCGGCCGCGCCTCCGCCTCCGCGCACAGCCGCTCGCAGTCCAGCAGCACCTCCTCCAGGATGTCCGCCTTCCGGCACTCCTCCTTCACCTGCCGGCCGATCTCGCAGAGGTAGCGCACGTCGTCGGCGATGTACGCCCGCACCTCGGGCGGCAGCGGGCGCATCGCGAAGTCCGACTGCTGGTGCTCCTTGGCCAGCTCCACCTGGAGCCGTTCCCGCGCCAGGTCCGCCAGGCCCACCTTCTGCCAGCCCAGCAGCGTGGCCGCCCGGTGCGTGTCGAACAGCCCGCGCACCCGCACCCCGGCCTCCGCCAGGTACTGGAGGTCCCCGCCGGCGGCGTGGAAGTACTTGGTGCTCGAAGCATTGGAGAGCAAGGGGACCAGCGCCTTCGCCTCCACCCCGGCCGCCAGGGTGTCGAACAGGAACAGCGCCCGGTCCGTGGCCACCTGCACGAAGCACAGGGAGGCGCGGAAGGCGTGCATCGCGTCCGCCTCCACGTCCACCGCCAGCTCGCCGGAGCCCTCCAGCGAGCGGACCGCCTCCACGGTGGCCTCCGGGGTGGCCACGTCCGTGGCGACCTGCGGGAACGTCATGGCCGGAATCTACCCCTCGCGCTCGCCCAGCGTCGGACCGAATGTCGAGGTATATGGTGGCGGCGAACATGAGCGAGGAAGCAAGGCTGGAGAAGGTCCTGCTGGGTCACGTGGGCAAGGCCATCGGCGACTTCGAGCTGATCGAGGCGGGCGACCGCATCCTGGTCGGCGTCTCCGGGGGCAAGGACTCCCACACCCTGCTGTACCTGCTGACGCAGCTGCAGCGGCGCGCCGCCGTCAAGTTCGACTTGCTGGCGGTGAACCTGGACCAGGGCCACCCCGGCTTCCCCGGCGAGACGCTGGAGCGCTACTTCCAGGCGCAGGGCTACCCGTACCGGATGCTGAAAGAGGACACCTACTCCATCGTCCTGGAGAAGACCGACCCGGGGCAGACGCAGTGCTGGATCTGCTCCCGGCTCCGGCGCGGCATCCTCTACAACGCGGCGGTGGAGCTGGGCTGCAACAAGATCGCGCTGGGCCACCACCGCGAGGACCTGATCGAGACGCTGCTGCTCAACCTCTTCTTCTCCGGGTCGCTGGGCTCCATGCCGCCCAGGCTGCGGTCGGAGGACGGGCGGAACACCGTCATCCGGCCGCTGTGCTACGCGCCGGAGAAGGACATCGCCGCGTTCGCCGAGCTGAAGAAGTTCCCCATCATCCCCTGCGACCTCTGCGGCTCGCAGGAGAACCTGCGGCGGAAGCGGATGAAGCAGCTGATGGAAGAGCTGTCCGCGGAGATCCCCCACGCGCCGTCCAGCATCCTGGCGGCCATGGGGAACATCCGCACCACCCATTTGATTGACCCGAAGCTGTGGTGAGAGGCTGACCAATGGCCAAGGAGCTCGCCATCCAGGCGCGGAACGAGCGGAACGCCGCGCTGATCGAAGCCATGCTGCTGGCCGCCTCCGCGGACGGCCAGATCTCCGCGGTGGAGCTGCAGGTGCTCATCCGCCGCGTCATCGAGCGCCCGGAGTTCGAGGGCACCCGCCCCGAGGAGCTCAACGCGCTGGTGGAGCGCTCGGCGAAGAAGCTGGCGGAGTCCAAGGACCTGGAGACGGTGATGCGGTCGCTGCGGGAGCGGCTGCCGGACCACCGCACGCGCATGCTGGCGTTCGGCCTCGCCGCCGCGGTGGCCTTCGGCGACCAGCGGGTGCCGCGCGAGGAGGTGGGGCTGCTCAAGAGCCTCCAGGCGGCGCTGGGGATCAGCGAGGCGGAGGTGGCGGAGATCATCAGCACCATCGAGTCGGGCGGCTCGCTCGCCGAGGCGCTGGGCGATCCGCTGGAGCGCCTCTACGCCGAGGTGATGGTGCTGGTGATGGCCTCCGACGGGAAGGCGAAGGAGGGGGAGGCGCAGGCGCTGGTGGAGAGCCTGGCCGGGGACCCGCTCTTCCAGGGCGTCAGCCGCGCCGAGGCGCAGCGCTACGTGGCGGAGGCGTTCGCCTCCCTCGCGGTGCAGGGGCTGCCGGACCGGCTGCAGGCGCTGGCCCGCGGTCTGACCACCCACGGCCAGCGGGTGAAGGCCTTCCGGCTGGCGTGCAAGATCGCCGCGGCCTCGGAGGGCGGCCGGGGCGAGGAGCGGATGCTGGAGCTGCTGCAGGCGACGTTCGGCCTTGCGGACGACGAGGTGGAGCGCTTGAAGCAGCAGCCATAGGTACCGTCGAGATGCCTCCGGCGACTCCCATTCCCACCCCGCTGCGCGGCTTCCGGTTCGGGCTCTCCCCGTCCATGGGCCCCGGGGCGCGGGAGGGCGCGGCGCTGCTGGAGCGGTTCTTCGCCAGGTCGCTGGGCAAGATGGTGGAGGTGGCGGTGGCCCAGAGCTACGACGCGCTGGGGAAGGACGTGCTCTCCGGGAAGCTGGACGCGGCGTGGGCGCCGCCGTTCGTCTGCGCGCGGCTGGAGGCGATGGGCACGCGGGTGGTGGCGCGCGGCGTGCGGCGGGGGAGCGCGTCGTACCGGGCGGCGCTGGTGTGCCGGACGTCGCGGCCGCTGTCGCTGGAGAGGCTGGAGGGCGCGAAGGCGGCGTGGGTGGACCGGGATTCGGTGGGCGGGTACCTGCTGCCGCTGGCGCTGTTGCGCACGCGCGGGATGGACCCGTCGAAGGTGTTCTTCTCGCAGGAGTTCTTCGGGTCGTACCGCGGCGCGGTGGAGGCGGTGCTGGCGGAGAAGGCGGACGTGGCGTCGGTCTACGCGGTGCCCGCTCAGGCGGAGAGCGGGGAGGGGACGGAGGCCACCGGGCTGGAGGAGATCCTCCCCGGCAAGGGCGCGGAGATGAAGGTCATCGCCTTCACGGACGAGGCGCCCAACGACGGCGTGGTGTGCTCCATGAACATCGCCCCGGAGCAGATGCGGGAGATGGAGAAGGTGATCCTGGAGATGCACCAGTCGCCGGAGGGCGCGGCGCTGCTCAAGGACGTCTTCCACATGGAGAAGTTCGAGCCGGCGCCGAGGCTGGGCTACCGGTCGCTCTACCGGGTGGCGCTGGCGACGCTCTAGAAAGCCGCCGGCTCACCGATCCTCTTCCAGCAGGTAGCGCAGGTAGCGGGACACCAGCTCCGTCCGGCTGAACGTGCCCAGCTTGTCGAACACGCTGCCCAGGTGCTTCTTCACGGTTTCAGGCGAGCACTCGAGGGCGCGGGCGATGTCCTTGTTCTCCTCTCCTTCCAGCACGAGGAGGGTGACCTCCCGCTCGCGCGGCGTGAGCAGGCGCTCCCAGTCCGGCGGCAGCTCCAGCTTCCGCGCCGCCGGCGTGGGCGGGCCGGTGGTCGGGCTGGCGAAGATGCCGGCGTACTGGGCGCGGGTGGTGCGGGCGGAGTCGTGGATGGCGTCGCAGTCCTCGGGCTCCTTCACCTGGGCGATGGCGCGCTCGATCTCCTTCACGTGGTCCGGGTCCAGGTCGCGGTGGCCGCGGACGAACTTCACGGCCGCGCGGATGTTGGGGATGGCGTTCGCGCCCACCAGCACCTGGACGAGGTCGACGGCATGCCGGACCGACAGCAGGCCCAGCACGTACCCGGTCCCCAGCAGCGCCAGCGGCGAACCGTCCTCGACGATGAAGCGGTTCCAGGCCACGTACGCCTTGACCGCGGGGGCGACCGCCGCCGAGAGCACCGCCTCCTCCGGGTACCCCAGCGCCGCCAGGTCCTCGAGCAGCCACCGGTCGTGGCCGTCCTTGTCGTGGGCCTGGGACTCCATCAGCGCGGCCACGTCCGGGTACCGCCCCTGCTCGCGGAGCCGGCGCGCCGCCGCCCGGAGGAACGGCGTCGTCCAGCGGATGTAGTGGTACGACTGGACGAGGAAGTGGGCGTACTCCTCCCGGTTGACCGCCCCGGAGAGCACCTTCAGCGCGAAGGGCTGGCGCTGCAGCCACTCCGCCAGCCGGACGGCCTCGGCGCGGATCAGCTCCACCGTGGCCTGGCTCACGCCGCCTCCAGCGCGGCGGCGCGGCGAGGGGCTTCGTCCTGGGCGGACAGCGTCGCCTGCGGGATGTCCGCCAGGGACACGACGATCGGGATCCCGCACATGCCGACGTGGGCCTCGTACACCGGCTCGCCCATGCAGAGGGCGCCCAGCATCTCCGCATACTGCATCACCAGGGGCGGGATGCGCAGCCCCTCCAGGTTCCCGGCCCTGGCCTGCGCCCTCGCCCGGGGCGGATAGAGGGGCCTGCGGGCCGGGGGCAGGGGTGGGAACGGGCGCGGGTAGACCCTCCACTGCTCGCTCGCCAGCCCTTTGTGCCGGAGCAACTGGCAGGCGATGCGCGCGTCCTCGATGCTGTCGGTGTCGCAGTTCGCCGAGCCGATCCAGTGCGTCAGCCCCAGCCGCCGGCTCTCCGCGTACATGGCCTGGAACATGGCCATCAGCACGCCGGAGCGCCGCCACGGCCGGAGGATGCAGACGCGGCTGATCTCCGCCAGCGAGACGGGTGGGTAGGCCAGCGCCCCCAGGTCGACCTTCCGCTCCAGGTCCAGGCCCAGCCGGAGCCCATTGTCGCGGGCCAGCTCCGGGTCGGGGAGCAGCATCCGCACCGTCCCCACCGGCGTCCACCCCTCGTAGGCGACGAAGTGGAGCGTGCTCTCCAGGGTGTCGTAGGCGTGCAGGTCCCGGGAGACCAGCGGTGGCCGCCGGGGAAGCAACCCCATCTCGGCGGCGAAGACGCGCCAGCGCACCGAGAGCGCTTCGTCCAGCTGGTGAATCGTCTCCGCGAGGACGCATCGAATCTGCTCAGGCATTTCGTCTCTCCCCCTCTTTTTGGTCGGGGTTGCTCAGAGCAGCCGGCGTGCCAGGAGGCGTTTCCGCTGGCGGGCGTGGGGGTTGGGCGATCACCGGCGGGAGCGGTGAGTAGCATCCTTCGCGGTGAACAACCGTCGAAACCGAAGGAAATCAGGCATGTACAAACATGTATCAGTGGCCGCCGCGCCCGGCGTCGGCGAGTGACGGAAACTGACGAACCCCTCTCGGCGCATGGGCGTCCGCCGCGGTGACGAAGCGTTGACGGGGCCGGTGCGCGCGCCGCCGGCGCGACCGAGGATGACGCGGGCGGCCACGGGCGCGTCGCTCATGGACGCCGCCCTTCCCTCGTGCGCAGGGTGTTGCGCGTGTTGGCACCAGTGAAACTATCCAACCGGACGCTCACTCCGCGCCGGGAAGTGACATCACGAACCGGGCGCCGGGCAGGGCCCCGCGGCCCTCGACGCGGAGCTGCCCGCCGTGGCGGAGGACGATCTCGCGGGACACCGCCAGCCCCAGCCCGGTGCCGCCCTCGGCCGAGCGGGTGGTGAAGAACGGCTCGAAGATGCGCTCGGCGTTCGCGGGGTCCACGCCCGGACCCTCGTCCTCGACCGACAGCTCGATCTGCCCGGCCACCGCGCGCGCGCTGACCCGGAGCAGCCCGCCGCTGGGCATGGCCTGCACCGCGTTGGTGATCAGGTTGAGCAGCACCTGGTGCATCTCCCCCGGCCGGCCCGCGACCGGGGGCAGCGTGGAGAGCGCCCGTTCGACGCGCACGCCGCCGCGCTCGATCCGCTCCCGCGCCAGGTCCAGCGCCTGCTCCACCTCCCGGCAGAGGTCGGTCCGCACCGTCGCCTCTTCGCGAGAGCGCACGTAGACGCGGAGGTTGTCCACGATGGTCTTGATGCGCTCCAGCCCGGCGGACACCAGCTGCTGGCTGCGGCGGGCGGACTGCAGGAGGCCGGACAGGGGCGCCGCGCTCTCGCGCTCCAGGGCGCCCAGGCGATCGGCCAGCACCTCCGCGCCGCCTAGCGCGTAGTTGAGCGGGTTGCCGACCTCGTGGGCCACGCCGGAGACCAGCCGGCCCAGCGCCTCCAGGCGCTCGCTCTTGGCGGCGAGGAGCTCGCGCTGCGTCTGCTCGCGGGCGCGGGTGAGGGCGTTGAGCCGGCTCGCCAGCGCCACCGAGAGCAGCACCGCCTCCGTCGCCGAGCCGAGCTTCATGTACTGGTACCCGTCGATGGTGGAGACCGTCCCCAGCGAGGAGAGGATGCCCAGCACGGCCCCGCCTATCAGGGCGGCCCAGGCGATGACGAGGACGCGGGCGTTGACCTCGTTCCGCTGGCGCGCCAGCCGCGCGGCCGCCGTCCACACCAGGGCCATGCTCAGGACGAACGCCGCGCAGGCCAGCGTCTTCCAGGTGCCGTCGTCGGTGCGCGTGGAGGCGGCGGAGATGGCCACGTCCACCAGGGCGAGCGCCCGGAGCGCGCGGTCCAGGCGCGGCATCGCCTCCCGGGTCCCCACGAACTCGCGGGCGAACGCGATCCCGGACGCCACCGCCAGCGCCCCGATGACCAGCTCCGACCGCGCGGCCCACACCGGGCGCCAGGGCCAGAGGAAGGCGAAGGCGTACTTGTCGAAGGCCCCCAGCGTCAGCACCATCGCCACCTCGAAGGCCACGTACCAGCCGTAGCTCCGGTCGCGGGTGACTGCATACAGGACCAGGTTGTATGCAATCAGCCCGAGCACCAGGCCGTAATACAACCCGTCGAGCAGGTATCGATCCGTCGCGGCCTTCCAGAAGGAAGCCTCGGTCCAGACCCGCGGCGCCAGCGTCACCGTGTCGCGCGAGGTCACCCGCATCCAGAGCTGGTGCTCCTCGCCCGGCGGCAGCGCGAGCCGGAAGGCGACCAGGGGGTGCGCCACCTCCCGCGCGGCGAACGGGTGGCCCAGCCCGGAGTGGTGCGGCGGCTCTCCGCCGAGGTCGGTGTACAGGTCCGCCTCCCACGGGTTGGTCCCGCCGGGGATGACGATCAGCGGGGACGCGCCGTCGCTCCGGACGCGCACCCGGAGCCACCAGGTGGACGTCCCGTAGCCCTGGTTCTCACCGCCGGGCGCCAGCGGCCTGAAGTCGCCGGCCGCGCGGCCTTGCACGTCCTCGAAGGTGAGCGTCCCGCCCGGGTCCTCCAGCACGGAGGCCGCCTCCAGGTGGGGGCCCGCGCCCAGCAAGCCGGCGAGGAGCGCGAGCCAGGCCGTCATCTCAGGGGATGAGCCCGTGCTTCTTGGCGCGGTAGAGGAAGGTGGTGCGCGCCTGCTTGAGCGCGCGCGCGGCCCGCGAGCAGTTCCCGCCGTGGGACACCAGCGCCCGGCGGAGGGTCTCCTTCTCCGCCTCGCGCGCGTCCTCCCGGATGGAGTCGGCCGGGAAGTCGATGGTGAAGGTGAAGTCCTCGGCGGTGAGCTCGCCCTCCGGGGAGTTGATGAGCGCTCCCTGCACCCGGTTCAGCAGCTCGCGCACGTTCCCCGGCCAGTGGTACTCGCACAGGCCGCGCAGCGCCTCCCCGGCGATCGACCTCGGCGGCCCGTGCTTGCGGACGGCGTGGTCCAGCAGCGCCGGGATGTCCTCCGCGCGCTCGCGGAGCGGCGGGATGGGGATGGGGACCTCGAAGAGGTAGTAGAGGTCCTCGCGGAACTGGCCGGCCCGCACCAGCGCGGGGAGGTCGCGGCGCGTCGATCCCACCAGCCGCTCCACCCGGCGCTCCTTGAGCAGGTGCAGCAAGGTGGCCTGCAGCGCCTGGGTCAGGTCGGCGGGTTCGTCGAGGAACACCGTCCCGCCGTGGCCGGAGAGCGCGCGCTCCAGGTCTCGTTCGCCCAGCCCGGCGCAGGTGACCCGGACGCAGGGCGCCCCGGCGCGCGCGCTGGCCTCGTGGATGAAGCGCGCCACCAGCTCCTTGCCGGTCCCGGTCTCGCCGACGAGCAGGACGGTCGCCTCGGTCTGCGCGGCGCGGTGCGCCACCGCCAGCGTCGCCTTCAGGCCGCCGTCCGCCCCCACGACGTGGCGCACGTCGCAGCGCTCCGCCGCGTCCCGCTCCAGCAGCGCGGCGGTCTGCGCCTGCGCCGTCAGCTTCCGGCGGCGCTCGCCGATCTCGAGGTTGCGCTCGATGCAGGCGCCCAGCTCCTGCTGGTTCCACGGCTTGAGCACGTAGTCGTGCGCGTGGCCGCGGTTGATGGCCTGCAGCAGGCGCGGCGCGTCGCTGTAGGCGGAGACGATGATGCGCCGGGTGTCCGGCCACTTCGTCACCGCCGAAGCGAGGAGGTCGATCCCCGACATGCCCGGCATCCGCTCGTCGGTGAGCAGGACGCACACCTCCTCGCGGTCGAGGATGGTCAGCGCCTCCCCGGCGTTTCCCGCCACGGAGAGGCGAAACGTGTTTTCGAACTGGAGTTTCAGGAGCTCGAGATTGTTCGGCTCGTCGTCGACGTAGAGCACGAGGGGAACGCGAGCCACCATCGGCTGGTCACTGTACGGGCGCACCCCAAGCCGCGCAACTTGGCACCGCGCGATACAGGTCCAGCGGAGTTGTCGCGTCCATTCATTGCCGCGTGCGCTGTAGTCGCCGGGAGCATACCCCATTCAGGGGATATCGAGCCCCCGCGCTTTCTTTCATCCTCGCTCCCGGAGCCGGAGTCGTTCAGGGGGGGCGCATGGTCTGGGTGAGCTTCAGCTTCGTACGCCGCGCGGCGATGGCGGCAGGTGCGGTCGCGCTGGCGCTGCTCCCGGCCTGTACCGAGGACGGCTCCGGCTCCGGAGCAGTCGCGGTCCGCCTGCCGCCTCAACTGGGTCAAGAAGCCTGAGGACTACTGACCCTACGCCTTGACCTTCGTCTTCTTCGGCCCGGCGGGGTCCTTGGACGGGTCCTGCTCCACCAGCGTGGACTCGTCCTCGTCGTCGTCCTGCGAGTACAGCTTCCGCATGAACGCCGACAGGTACGTGGACGTGGACTGCAGCCGCTCCGACCGGAGGAACTCCTCCAACTGCTCCTGCAGCTCCTGGGCGGACTGGTAGCGGTCCTCCGCCTTCTTCTCCAGCGCCTTCAACACGATGCCGTCGATGGCCGGCGGCAGCTGCGGCACCAGCGACGACGGCGGCGGCGGCTTGTTGCTGATCACCGCCTTCAGCGTGGCGTTCTCGTTCTCGCGCTTGAACAGCCGCTGTTCGGTGAGCAGCTCGTACAAGATCGTCCCCAGCCCGAACACGTCCGACCGGTGATCCAGGTCGTGCCCGCGGGCCTGCTCCGGGGACATGTACGCGTACTTCCCCTTGATCGCCCCGGTGACCGTGTTGGAGACCTTGTTGGCCGCCTTCGCCACCCCGAAGTCGATCAGCTTCACGCACCCGTTGAAGCCGATGAGGATGTTCTGGGGGGACACGTCCCGGTGGATGAACCCCAGGAACTTCCCGGACGGGCTGCGCGCCTGGTGCGCGGAGTGCAACCCGGCGGCGGAGTCCGCCACCACCCGGCACTTCAGCCCCAGCGGCAGCGGCATCTTCTGCGCCCGCCCCCGGTTCACCACCTGCCGGAGCGACTCGCCGTTCACGTACTCCATGGCGATGTAGAAGGTGCCGTCCACCTCGCCCAGGTCGAAGATCTGCGCGATGTTCGGGTGGTTGAGGTGCGCCGCGATGCGCGCCTCGTCGAAGAACATCTCGATGAACTCCTCCTCCTCGGCGAGGTGGGGGAGGATGCGCTTGACCACCATCAGCTTCTCGAAGCCGACCGGCCCCTTCTGGCGCGCCAGGTACACCTGGCCCATGCCTCCGGTGGCAATCTTCCTGAGCAGCTCGTAACGGCCGAAGATCTCGCCCAACGCGGCCCTGAAGATACTCGAACCGCGCGTCAGGGACAGCCCAAGGCGTCCCCCAGGCGTCCGGAGACGGCTACACCGACTCGACCAGCCGGCGGATGGACGCCACCCGCTGCGTCAGCTCCTCCGGCTTGAGGTACACCGCCATCCGCGCCTCCAGCTGCGGGAGGGCGCGGCGGTAGTGCTCGGAGCGCGCGGCGAGAGGGTCTTCCACGCCCACCGCCTGGAGCGCCCGCCGGAGCAGGCCCGGGCCCACCCAGGAGGCCAGCCCGGAGCGCCGGACCACCTCCTCGAACAAGGTCGATTCGCCCCCGTGGAGGGGCGGAGCTGACGTGGCCGACGTGTCCGTGTCCGGGCTCATACCGCCTCCGCCACCGCCAGGCTGATCGACCCGAAGAGGGGGCGGTGCTCCAGCATCTTCCACCCGGCGGCCGCCATCCAAGCCCTGCCCTCGTCCACGCTGTGGGTCTTCGCCTCGCCCGACAGGCAGAGGTACAGGCCGGCGATCAGGGCCGCGAACAGCGGGCTGGTGTGCGTGGAGCTCATCCAGTGCTCCGGCATGATGAGCCGCGCCCCGGGCTGGACGGCGTCGCGCAGGCGCTGGAAGAGCCGCTGCACCTTCTCCTGGTTCAGCAGGTGGATGGTGTTGGCGAGGATGATGGCGTCGTGGTCCATGGGGATGGGGTCGAACAGCGCGTCCCCCTCCACCACCTCCACCTGGCTGCCATGCGGGTCGTCCGCCAGCCGGCGCCGGGCCAGCTCCGCCACGTGGGGCAGCTCGTAGAGCGTGGCCCGGACGGAAGGGTACCGGCGGAGCATCGGCAGCAGGTAGGAGCCGGTCCCGCCCGCCATGTCCAGCACCCGCTTGTGGGGGGAGAAGTCGTAGGCCGCCGCGAGCGCGTCCGCCGCCGGCCGGGTGAACGCCTCCACGCCCTCGGTGAAGATCTTCCCGAAGTCGGCGATGGGCCGGGTGGTCTGCACCGGCCTCCCGGTGCGGAGGGCCTGCTCGAAGTGCTCGTAGAGCGGGATGTCCACCAGGTCGTAGAGGCGGAAGCCGGGCCGGATGTCGTCCGGGCCGCGGGTGGTGAGCTTCTTCTGCGCCGCCTTCCCGTTGGAAAGCTTCCCATCCTTCAGCTCCAGCACCCCCATCGCCACCAGCCCGCTGACCAGCACGTGCACCGACCGCTGCGGGAGCCCGGTGCCGCGCGACAGCTCCTCGACGGTGAGCGGCCCGTCCTTCAGCTTCTCGAACAGGCCGATCTCGGCGCCGGCGAAGAGCATCTTGCAGCCCATGAACAGGCCGCCCAGCTCGGCGAGGAAGTCGGGGTCATCAGGATGGGGGAACGCGATCGCGGGGGAGGGCATGGGGGACCCGGAGGATGGGCCGGTTGCGGGCCTCACTGCAACCGGGCGCGAGTCGAGCAGGCACGGTCATCTACGGATTTCCGGAAAGCCCCGGGGGGGCTCATCGGGCGCGGGCGATCTGCCGGTCCAGGTGATCGATGGCCTTGCGCAGCGCCCGGCGGACCGCGCGCGCCTCCGCGGGGGTGAGGGCGGCGGCGACCGCGCCCCGCACCTCGGCGGCGACGGGGAGGACCTGGTCCGCCAGCCTCCGGCCCCGGGCGGTGAGCGCGTAGCAGGAGCGGCGCCGGTCCTCGCGCGCGCCCTCGTCGCGCACCAGCCCGCGCGCGGACAGCGCCTTCATCACCCTGGAGGCGGTGGGCATGTCCATCCGCTGGCGGGCGGCGAGGTCCGCCAGCTTGGGCGCGGAGAGCTCGCTCACCGCCACCAGGATCCAGAACTGCTGGGCGGTGAGCCGGAAACGCGCCACCCTGGCGGTGACCAGCTCGCGGATCCGCCGGCGCAGGGCCCCCGCCAGCAGGCCGATGGGCTCGTCGTTCGCTGCAAATACTTGCTTTGACAACATTTGCCTTGCACAGGATAGTGGAACGCGTTCGCGAGGTCACGCCCATGCGGTGGTTCCCGGTGAGATGCGCGGTCTGGGTCGCGCTGGCGTTCGCGGTCGCCTGCTCCCGCGGCGGGGAGGAGAAGGCAGGCGGCAAGGGCGGCGGAGCGCCCGGCGGCCCTGGCGCCGGCGGCGGCCGGCCGGTGCCGGTGGTGGTCGCCCAGGCGCAGGTGAAGGACGTGCCGGTGTACCTGGACGGGCTGGGGACGGTGGCCGCCGCGTACACGGTGTCGGTGAAGCCGCAGGTGGACGGGCGGCTGGAGCAGGTCCTCTTCAAGGAGGGCCAGCCGGTGAAGAAGGGGGAGGTGCTGGCGCAGCTGGACCAGCGCCCGTTCCTCGCCGCGCTCCACCAGGCGCAGGGCGCCCTGGCCCGGGACCGGGCCCAGCTGGAGTCCGCCAAGCGCAACCTGGCGCGCAACGAGGAGCTGGCGAAGCAGAACCTGGTCGCCGCCCAGCAGGTGGACGACGCCCGGGCGGCGCAGGGGCAGGCGGAGGGGCAGGTGCAGATCGACGAGGCGTCGGTGGAGACCGCGAACCTCAACCTGACCTATTCGAAGATCGTCTCGCCGATGGACGGCGTCACCGGCATCCGCCAGGTGGACCCGGGGAACCTGGTCCGCGCCGCGGACGCCGGCGGCATCGTGCTGGTGACGCAGATGGACCCCATCGCGCTGTTGATCACCGTCCCGGAGGACGAGCTGCCGCGGGTGGTGCAGGCGCTCTCGCGCGGGAAGGTGCCGGTGGAGGCGTACCACCGCGACGGGAAGACCAGGTTGGGGGAGGGCGAGGTGGCGCTGGTGGACAACCAGATCAACTCCACCACCGCCACCGTGCGGCTGAAGGCGGTGATGCAGAACGCGCGGCACCTGCTGTGGCCCAACCAGTTCGTCAAGGCGCGGGTGCTGCTGGAGACGCGCCAGGGCGCGCTGGTGGTGCCCGCCACCGCCGTGCAGCGAGGCCCCCAGGGCACCTTCGTCTACGTCGTGGGCCAGGACCATGGCGCCGCGGTGCGCCCGGTGGAGCTGGGCGCCACCGCGGACACCACCGCCGTCATCACCCGCGGCCTCTCCGCCGGGGAGACGGTGGTGGTGGACGGGCAGAACCAGCTCCGGCCGGGGGCGAAGGTGGAGCCGCGCCCGGGCGGCGGCGAACG
>DASRBA010000152.1:0-20995 GCA_035637895.1 Myxococcaceae bacterium | reverse complement strand
GAGGGCGGCCGCGAGGCGGTGGAGGCGAAGGGGTACCAGCTCACCGCCCTCTTCACCCGGAAGGACTTCATCCCCTCGTGAGCTTCGCGCGTGTCCTGGCGGCCGTGGCGGTGGTGTCGCTGTCGCTGTGCGCGTGCGCGCCCGCCGTGGCGATGAACGTGCCGCGCGTGGGGGCCCGGCCGCCGCCCTTCCCCAACGACGCCGCCGAGGCCGAGTACCGGTCGCTGGTGGCGCGCTTCTCCGACCACCAGGAGCTGTACGACCGGTTCGACACCCGCTTCTTCTGCTGGGCCACCTTCCAGAGCCCCCGGTTCCGCGAGGCGCGGGTCCGGCGCGCGGCCGATTTCCGCCGGATCCCGGCCGCGGAGGTGGAGAAGCAGCTCGCCGAGGAGCGCACCGGCGCCGCCGCCGCCCACGAGGTCTTCCTCGCCGCCCACTTCACCGACCCGCGCTTCGACGACCTGGACCGGCCCCGGTCCCAGTGGCGGCTGGCGCTGGTCACGCCGCGCGGGGAGGTGACGCCGACGAAGGTGGAGCGGCTGGGGAGGTCCACCATGGACCAGCGGTCGCTCTACCCGTACTTCGACGAGTTCTGGGTGGGGTTCCACGTCACCTTCCCCAGGGCGTTCCCGGACGGGACGGAGGTCATCCCCGAGGGGACGGACGCGGTGACGCTCCGGCTGGCGTCCGCGCTGGGGAACGCGGAGCTCAGGCTCGCGGTCCGCTGACCTTCAGGACGTAGCCGCAGGCGAGGCCGGCCAGGAATCCACCCAGGTGGCCTTGCCAGCTGACGCCGGGGATGAGGCTGAGGATCGCCACCTGCACCATCCACCGGGTCAGCGAGCGGCGGAGGGGTTCGGAGGCGAGCGGGATGAGCGCTCCGGCCCAGCCGACGATCATCCCGGACGCGCCCACCGTGAAGGTGTCCGGCGGCGCGAAGCGCAGCACCGCCAGGTCCGCCCCGAGCGCGGTGATGACGGAGACCAGCGCGAGGATGCGGTGCCCCAGCGCGCGCTCGAACGTCATGCCCAGGGTGAACACCACGGACATGTTGAGGCCGATGTGGAGGAGGTTGCCGTGCTCGAAGATGTTCGTCGCCAGGCGCCACCACTCGCCGGCCCGGACGGCCGTCGCGTTCAGCGCGCCGAAGTTGTCCGGCTCGTTGAGCGAGCCGGAGCGCCACACCTCGTAGAGGTAGAGGGCGGCGCAGGCGGCGATGATCGCCTGGCAGACGTAGGGGTGCGGCCCCGCGGCGGAGGGCCTGGGGCGCGTCGGCTGCGGGGCGAACGGGGGGCGGTCCTCGAGGCTCATCTCATGGGGCTCGGGAGACCACCGTGTCCTGCAGCCAGTTGTGGTCGTCGCGGTTGGGGTAGTCCAGCGTGTAGTGCAGGCCGCGGCTCTCCTTGCGGCGGGAGGCGCACTCCACGATCAGCGCCGCCACGTCGGCGATGTTGCGCAGCTCGATCACGTCGCGCGTCACCTTGAACCGCCAGTAATAGTCGCGGATCTCCTCGCGGAGGAGCTCCAGGCGGCGGCGGGCGCGCATCAGCCGCTTGTCGGTGCGGACGATGCCGACGTAGTTCCACATCAGCCGGCGGATCTCGTCCCAGTTGTGGGTGACCACCACGCTCTCGTCGGAGTCCACCGCGGCGCCGGGGTTCCACGCCGCCGGCTCCTGCTCCAGCCGCTTCACCGAGGCGATCTCCGCCACGCTGGCGGCCGCGGCGCGCGGGCCGAACACCAGGCCCTCGAGGAGCGAGTTGGACGCCAGCCGGTTGGCGCCGTGCAGGCCGGTGCAGGAGACCTCGCCGATGGCGTAGAGCCCCGGGATGCTGGCGCGCCCGTCGAGGTCGGTCACCACGCCGCCGCACATGTAGTGCGCCGCGGGGACGACGGGGATGGGCTGCACCGCCATGTCCACCCCGAACGCCTTGCAGGTGGCGTAGATGTTGGGGAAGCGGCTGGTGACGAACGCGCGCCCCAGGTGCGTCATGTCCAGCAGCACGTACTCGTCGCCGGTGCGCTTGAGCTCCGCGTCGATGGCGCGGGCCACGATGTCGCGGGGGGCCAGCTCGGCGCGCGGGTCGTAGCGCGCCATGAACGCCTGGCCGGAGCGCAGCCGCAGCTTGCCGCCCTCGCCGCGCAGCGCCTCGGAGAGGAGGAAGTTCTTCGCCTCCGGGTGGTACAGGGCGGTGGGGTGGAACTGGTAGAACTCCATGTTGGCGACGCGCGCGCCCGCCCGGTACGCCATGGCCACGCCGTCCCCGGTGGCCACGTCCGGGTTGGTGGTGCACAGGTAGACCTTCCCCGCGCCGCCGGTGGCCAGCACCGTCGCCTTGCCGAGGAAGGTCTCGATCCGCCCGTCCTGGAGCAGCACGTACGCGCCCAGGCAGCGGGCGTTCGCGTGGACCGGCGCGCGGCCCTCGAGGATGAGGTCGATGGCGGCGGCGTCGGGGAAGAAGGTGATGTTCTTCTGCTCGTCGCAGGCCGCCAGGAGCGCGCGCTCCACCTCCTGGCCGGTGATGTCCCCCGCGTGCACCACCCGGCGCGCGGAGTGGCCGCCCTCGCGGGTGAGCTCGAAGTCGCCGTTGGGCCGCTTGGCGAACTCCGCCCCCATCGCCACCAGCTCCTTGAGGCGGCCGGGGCCCTCGCGGACCGTCACCTCCACCGCTGATTTGTTGCACAGGCCCGCGCCCGCGGTGAGCGTGTCCTCGATGTGGAGCTCCGGGGAGTCGAGCGGGGAGAGGACGGCGGCGATGCCGCCCTGGGCGTAGTTGGTGTTGGATTCGTGGCGGGCGCGCTTGGTGAGGACCGCCACGGTTCCTGATCGCGCCGCCTTGAGCGCGTAGGAGAGGCCGGCCACCCCGCCGCCCAGGACCAAGAAATCGGCTGAAACCGCCATGGGAGGTGCCTTAACGCCGCTAACGTCCGGAAACAAGGCGCTTTTCTTGAGGATGAAGTCGGGGCGGACTAGAGTTGATCGCCCGTGGATCCGGGCATGCTGACAGGCCGAGCGTCCAGGCTCGCCGCCCTCGCGCTGGGGGCGTGGTGCGTGACGTCCTTCCTGGGGGTCGCCCGGGCGGATGGGATCTACAAGTACGTGGAGAAGGACGGGACCATCGTCTACACGAACGTCCCGCCGAGCGGGCGCAAGGCCCAGAAGGTCGCGGGGTCGTTCCGGGCGGCGCCGGCGCCGTCGGACGTGGTGCCGCAGGCGCGCGGGGCGGATGAGCTGCGGAAGAAGTACGACGAGATGATCGAGTCCGCGGCGATCCGGTACCGGGTCCCGGTGGCGCTGGTGCGGGCGATCGTCCAGGCGGAGTCGAATTACGACCCCACCGCGGTGTCGCCGGCGGGGGCGTCGGGGATCATGCAGCTGATGCCGGACACGGCGCGGGAGATGTTCGTGAAGGACATCTTCGACGCGAAGGAGAACATCGAGGGCGGGACGCGGTACCTGCGCGTGCTGGCCAACATGTTCAACGGGGACATGGTGAAGATGGTCGCGGCGTACAACGCCGGGCCGGATGCGGTGTCGAAGTGGGGCGGGACGGTGCCGCCGTACGCGGAGACGCAGGAGTACGTGCGGAAGGTGATCGCGCTGTACTTCCAGTACAAGGATCAGGTGGCGCAGCCCGCGCCGGCGTCGGTCGCGCCGGCCGCCGCGCGCGCCGGGCAGTAAAGCTTCGAGAGGTTGGGTAGAGCCGATGGCGCGGCCGGGGAAGTCCAGCGAAGACGAGTTCCTCCATGCCCTGTACCAGGGAGGGGAGCTGCTCGCCGCGGGGAAGGTGATCGAGGCGAAGGAGCACCTCGAGCGCGCGTACCAGCTCCAGCCGAAGAACGAGAAGGGGCAGAACCTGCTGGGGCTGACGTACTTCAAGCTGGGGATGTTCGAGCGGGCGGCGGAGATCTACGAGAACCTGGTGCAGGAGAACCCGGCGGACCCCACCCTGCGGGTGAACCTGGGGCTGGTGTTCCTGAAGACCAACGCGGTGGCCCGGGCGATCCGGGAGTTCGAGACCGCGACGGACCTCGCGCCGGAGCACAAGCGGGCGCACAACTACCTGGGGATCGCGCTCGCGCAGGCGGGGGAGTACGGGAGGGCGAGGGACCACTTCCAGATCGCCGGGAGCGATCAGATGGCCGAGAGGATGAGCAAGGCCATCTCGGGGGAGGGCGCGGCGGTGGCGGGGGCGACGCCGGTGCCGGCGCCGGCGGCGGACGCGGCGGAGGAGGCCGCATCCGATGGGGCGGCGGAGGGTGGGTATGAGATGCCCGAGCAGGTGAACGGGTCGGGGCACGAGCTCGTGCATCGGGCGGAGGAGGAGGCGCCGCCGGTGGCGGCGCAGGGAGGCGTGCTGCAGGCGCAGGACTGGGGAGCGCACTTCGAGGGGGGCGCGCCCGCGGCGGCGGGGGCGGGCGGGGACCAGGAGATCGCGCTGTCCACGGAGGACATCTCGGACGGGGCGGCGATCGCGGTGCAGCGGACGGCGCGGGTGGCGGCGGGGGATGACCAGTTCGAGGCGTCGTTCGTGGAGACGGCGGAGGCGCCGCCTCCGCCGCCGGAGGTGGCCCCGGTGGAGATGTCGGAGGTCGCGCCGCTGGTGGAGGCGGTGGAGCCGGTGGAGGTGGAGGCGCCACCGACCGAGGACCATTCGGCGGAGATCGTGGCGGACGCGGTGGAGGAGGAGGTCGCGCCGAACTTCGCGGAGGTGCATCCGCCGGGGGCGGGGCCGGAGCGTCCGCTGAGGCCGCTGGAGGTGAGCCGTCCCCCGCGCGACTCGAAGCCGGTGTCGGCGCCGGCGGACCTGCCGATCGCGGAGCTGGCGCCGAGGGTGGCGATGTTCTCGGCGCCGCGGCCGGGGCCGTTCCTGATCGACGCCGAGGCGGTGGCCATCGTGGTGCAGGGGGAGATCCTGACGCGGGTGGTGGGGCTGGTGGCGCAGAGCGGGCAGTTGGAGATGTCGCCGCAGAACCGGCGGTTCCGGGGGCGGACGAGCGACAAGACGTTCGGGGAGGGCGAGGCGCAGCTGATGCGGGTGGTGGGGAAGGGACGGCTGGTGGTGCAGGTGCCGAAGCGGACGCTGGTCTCGGTGGACCTGGATGACGAGAGCGCCTACTTCCTGGAGAGCACGGTGTTCGGCTTCGAGGAGCCGGTGGCGTTCGAGAACGGCCGGGTGCCGTCCGACGTGGCGCCGGACCTGGACCTGGTCCACCTCAGAGGGAAGGGGAAGGTCCTGCTGAGCCTGCCGGGAGGACTGCGGTCGCTGGAGGTGACGGAGCAGGAGCCGGTGACCGTTCCCCTCTCGAACATGGTGGGGTGGCACGGGAACCTGTCCCCCAAGGTGATCGCCCTCGCGCGGGACAGGAGCGGGCAGGTCACCCGGGCGGGGATCGAGCTGTCGGGAGAAGGGTTCGCACTCCTCAGCGTGGGCGTGAGCTGAGACGCCTTCGGCCGGGCGCCCGTGGTATTGGGGCGCGATGGCGGCGAGCGACAAGGCCTTACGCAAGCAGCAGAAGCGGGAGGAGCGGGCGCGGAAGAAGGCGTCGCGCCGGCCCAGCGTGCTGCGGGAGCAGTTCTGGAACCTGCCCAACATGCTGACGCTGGGGCGGATCGCGATCATCCCGGTGTTCGTGTGGCTGACCTACGACGCGGACCCGCTGACGTCGCTGCTGGCGGCGTCGCTCTTCACCCTGGCGGCGGTGACGGACGTGGTGGATGGGGTGCTCGCGCGGCGGTGGAACCAGATCACGATCGTGGGGAAGTTCATGGACCCCCTGGCGGACAAGCTGATCGTGATGGCGGCGTTCGTGATGATGGTGCGGCTGGGGCGGATCGCGGCGTGGGTGGTGATCGTCCTGCTGGCGCGGGAGTTCATCGTCAGCGGGCTGCGGACGATCGCGGCGAGCGAGGGGATGGTGATCGCGGCTGGGCAAGAGGGGAAGTGGAAGACGTCCCTCCAGCTGTGCGGGGTGATCTCGCTCTGCGTGCACTACCCCCACCCGATGGACATGATCTGGGCGACGTACGTGGTGGACTTCAACAAGGTCGGCAAAGCCCTCATCTACCTCTCGGCGGTGATGAGCGTCTGGTCGATGGCGGTCTACTTCCGGGCCTTCGTCCGAACGATCGGCGGGGCAAAGGGCAGCGCGGAAGCTTGACCCCCCCGGAACCCTTGGCTATATCCGGCACCCCCACCGCAAGGTGGGGACCAAGTGAATATGCGGGAATAGCTCAGCGGTAGAGCATCGCCTTGCCAAGGCGGGGGTCGAGGGTTCAAATCCCTTTTCCCGCTCAGAATTCAAGGGTTTAGATGGACCGGCCACTACATCAGCCCGAACTGATGTAGTGGCCGGTGTCTTTCGGGGGCAAATGGCCTTCGTCACCGAGGAACGACTTGCCCGGGAGCGAGGCCCTCTAACCGAGGGCTTCGTGAAACTCGCGAAGAGTTTGAGCGAGGAGAGCGATCTGTTCCTTTCCCATTCCAAGCACGACACCAAGCATATCGACGCCGCAGTCACGCTTTTGCGGGAGGTTGGTGCCCGGGTGTACGTCGATACGTTGGACTCCGAACTGCCAGCCATGAACGCCGAGGAGAGGGGTGGTTGAGTTTGTAGACGTCGCAGCCGTGAATGCCGGACAGGATTGGTTTGTTGTGGTCCTTGGCGCAGTAGGACTGAGACCAGGCGAAGGTTCCATGTGGTTGCACCCAGAACCGTGATGTCCGTGCTGGCTACTTCACAGCCTTCAGCCCCGCTCCACTGCTCGCCACCTGCTCTATCGATTGTGCCCGGAGTGCCGCCCAGGTCCACTGCTCGCGCGCCTCCGCGGCGAACCGGCCGTACCGCTTCACAGTCAGGCCGATGTCGCGATGGTCCATCCAGGCGTTCACCGTGGAGAGCGGGATCCCGTGCGAGAACAAATTGCGCAGGCCCCTACGGGTACCCCGGTCGGGATGACATCGTTGACGCTTAGTTCGATTAGAGGGAGGATGTCTCGACACGCTTGTTGCTGGGCCTGTTTCTGTCGCATGCGCAAGAGGAGGGGAGAATGATTGCACGCCGCTTGATGCTGGCTTGTGGGTTGTTCACGTTGATTGGCTGTGGCGCGACGGAGCAACTTTCATATGAAAGCGACCTGGCCGCGATTGACGCGACACATCAGGCGACTACGGTCGTTGCCATCACTCCCGCAACGCCCGAGATGATCGACGCGGCGCTTCATGGCAAGCCGCCGCCCGTCAGTGTCGAGTTGCTAGGAAGCTGTCACGGCAATATGAGCTGTCCTCCTGAATATGGATCATGTGCTAGCTGGTCCTCCTCCTACGTCTGCGGTACCACGACCGTGGACTGTTCTTGTGTGAAGTGCACTGGTGCTGGCTGCTTTACGGGAAACTGGAAGACGACCACTACGGAAATCTACCGGGTCTGCTTCAACCAAGCCGGAGTGGCTTGTACCGAGTACAGGAATACGTCTTCTTCTCTATGCAGCCTAGTTCCCGTGTGCGGATAGGTGCACGCACCTTTCTCGCTGTGCCCCATCCACGCGCTGACAGTGATGATTGGGATCCCGCGCGAGAGGCAGGCCATGGCGAAGTAGCGGCAGATCCCTCATGGCCGCGCCCTCGACGCAGGAGGCATCTCGGGGCGGCGTCAGGCGCGCCCGTAGACGGGGATCGCTGCGCCGCTGATGATCGCGGCGTCGTCAGAGACGAGGAACGCGAGCACCTTCGCGACCTCCGACGTTCTCGGCCAGCGTGAGAAATCCGCCTGCGGCATCGCGGCGCGGTTCGCGGGCGTGTCCATCGTCGAGGGCAGCACGCAGTTCACGGTGATTCCGTGGTCGCGGTTCTCCGCGGCGGCCGCCTCCACCAGGCGGGTGACTCCCAGCTTCGACACGCTGTAGGCGAATGCGTTGGCGCCGGGCTCGCGCGCCGCTCGGCTGGAGACGTGGACGATCCGCCCCACCCCCACGGGCTTCATGCGCCGCACGGCGTGCTTGGTGAGGAGCGTCGCCGTGATGAGGTTGATCTCGATCTGCTGGCGCAGCATCGCCAGGTCCGTCTCGTCGATCGCCGGCCCCGCGGCCCAGCCGCCGATCACGTTCACCAGCGCGAGCGGCGCGGCCGGTAGCCCCTCGAAAAACGTGCGCACGCTGGCCTCGTCGGACGCGTCCAGCGCGCGGTGGTCGACGCCCGCCAGCGCTGTGCCCTCGCGCGGCGCGCGCCGCTCGCCCACCACGACGCGGGCACCGCGCGAGACGAGCTCCTCGACGGTCGAGCCACCCAGACCGCCAGTACCGCCGGTGACGACGACGAGGCTTCCGGAGAGCGCGGGCATGGTCCGTCCTTTCGCCTTTTCCGCGGGAGAATACAGGGTTCGGCCGCGCGCAAGGGGCGCTCCGGACCCGCTGGAGCGCGAGATGGTCTGGGAACCGACCAGCGCTGGCCATTTTTCCGGGCCAGGTCAGAACACCCCGGCGAGCCCCGCCACCGGAGTGCCTCGCACCGAGCTGGCGAAGGGTGCCCAGCGGAGCGAGGCCGTCGCGGCCGGCGGAGAGGCGGCCGGCGCCGGCATCCAGGCGAATGCGGCCGCATCGAGGGCGACCATTCCGAGCGCTCCGGCCGACACACCCAGGCCTGCTCCAGCCCCCAACCCGGTCAAGCTGATATTCAACTGGATGAGGTCGAAAAAGGCGCCCATCAAGCCCCCGACCAGGCCCCCGAGCAGCGCAATACCGACCCGGAGCCCAAGGTCGCCCGCCCCGACCCATCCACGGCCGTGGAAGAGGTGCACGAGCGGCGGACCGAGGGCGTAGAGCGCGATGCCGCCGGCGACGAGCCGGCCGCCCACGAGGTTGCCCTGGCTGGCCAGGCTGAACCCGGCCCCGGACAGCGCGAGGGCCGGCACATCGAGCGCGAGCGTCTGCCACCCGTACCACCCCAGGATCGCGGAGGAACTGCCGGTCGCCAAGGCTGGCGGCGGCTGCTCCGGTGACAGGGATGGAGCAGGCAGCGTGGCCGGCGTCTCCGCAGGCGCCGATTGGACCTCTCCCAGGGTGAGCAGCGAGGCGGCGAGCAGGAAGATCATGGGCGGCAGAGTACCGAATGGGCAACGGGGGGCCAGCGAGCCATGGCCGCCACGTGCTTAGTGGGGCCGGCCACCGCTCACTGCAGCAAACCGGCCGTAGCGCTTCACCGAGAGGGGTGGCGGGATGCTCCGCCCGTTGGTGACGGTGACGTAGGCGTACGTCTCGGGCATCAGCACCGGCTGCATGCTCTCCTGAGGGACCTCAGAAGGTGCCGGTGATGCCGGCCACGCCGCCGCCGGGCACCAACCACACCATGGGAGTGGCGTTCACCGGCGCCATGTTCGCCGGAAGGGAAGGGATGCTCACCTCGTACCCCACGATGGATCCGGCGATCGCCCCCGCGATCGTGAGGGCGGGTATCAGGTAGGGCCCTACGGTGGCGACGGACGGGACCAGGCCGGCCACCTCGAGCGAGTAGTCGATGGCCACGGCTCCTCCCAAAGCCGCGAATGCACCGACCAGGCCGCCGGCGAGGGACGGCCAGAGATGGAACGGCCTTCCCATCAGGTAACCGGCAGTGGCGACCCCCAACCCGGAGCCGAGGGCGATCCCTGAGAACCCTCCGAGCACCATCCCGAACACGCCGCCGTAGGGGTACCAGATGTCACATCCGGACGGTTCACCGGAGAAACACTGCGGCGGGAGCAGGAAGTTGCCGATCTGGTAACCGGCGTAGCCGGCCGGGATCGTCAGCGCGACGGCTCCGACGGCCCCCACGAGCACCTGGAGGGGGAGATGCGATTCCCCGGCGCGATCCTCGGCCTGAGCCAGCGACGAGGCGAGCGCGATGCATACCACGAGCGTCCGCGAAACGGCCTTCATGAGCGTCCCCGATGGATCCACCGGCCCGGGCCACTCACGAAGCATCCGGAGTGCCAAACTGGTGGATGCGCTCGAGCGCCGCAAGGACCGGGAACCACATGGAGCCCGTGAGACGGACGAGCCGTCACCCCCACGGAATCCTGAGAGTGCCGTGCCCTCCGGGTCCGTCGAGGCCGGCCCGGAGCCCGTGGTCGTTGGGACTGGCCTGGCGTGGAGCCTCAACTACTTCACGATCTTCAGCCCCGGCTCCCTGCTCCACAGGCTCCGCCCGGAGCGCTGCCCAGGTCCACTGCTCCTTGGGCGTCGGCAGCGAACTTGCCGTATCGCTTCACCGTCAGGTCGATGTCGCTGTGGCCCATTCAGGCGCTCACGGTGGAGAGCCGGATCCCGCGAGAGAGGCAGGACACGGCGAAGTAGTCCGCGCAGTACTCCAGGGAGACCGAATCATCGAAGAGGCATGGGACGTCCAGTTCTTTGGAATCGCTCGAACACCCTGCGGTGACGATGCGCCATCACTGCCGACGAATCGCCGCAGCTCCGGGCTGGCCTCCTACGGGAGTCCAAGCTCATCGGCCCCGTGACCGTTCACCCGGTGCTGCTGAAGTACGCGCCCCACCGCGTGGCCGCGCGGGTGCCGCCGACGGCGTGGGGGCTGGTGACGCGCACCAGGAACCGGCCCCTGCGTGCGGGCGGGGCCGGTGGCGGATGGCCGTTGTGCATGTGCGGGGGGAGCAGCGCCCAGTCGACGTCGGGGCGCGCGTCGTCGCCGGCGTGGAAGAGCATCCCGTCGCCCTCCCCGCGCACCACCACCAGGGCGTCCTGCCGGATCTGGCGCACGCGCCGCACGGGCGAGGCCAGCGTTTCGGTGAGGACATGCGCCTCGAACCATTCGACGGCCTGCGCGAAGGCCTGGCAGCCGCGCTCGTGCGCCGCGCGCCCGGCTTCCAGCTCGGTCTGGCGCTCCCGGACCGTCTCGGCGTCCGCCTGCGCGCGGCGCTTGCCACGGAAGGCGAGCGCCGCCCGGACGCCGGTCCCCGCGGCCCCCAGGAGCAGCAATCCGCTGAACAGCGGCACGCCGATGGGAAAGACCGTCACCGCCACCAGCACGGCCACAGCCGCTCCGCCGTACCCGACCAGCTCGCGCTGCCGGACGGCGAACGCGTTCGTCGCGCTGGTCAGCTCGCGGGCGGCCCGCAGCACGTCGTCGTTCAATCGATCGTTCTGTTCGGAGAGGCGCGCCGCCAGCGACTGGAGCGACCGCAGATGAAGCGCGCCCGCAGTGCGCACCTGCTGCGCCAGCCGGCGCAGGTTGCGCTCCGGGGCAGGCGGCTCCGGCGCGTCGGACGGCGCCTGCGGCTCGCCGACCACCCGCAGCTGGGAGATCTGCTCGTGGACCAGGCGCAATGCCTTCGCCATCCGCTGGCGAAGCTCCTCCTTGGTTTGCCGGAAGACCGGGTGCCGGCGGAGGTTGGGATCGCTCTCGGCGATCATCAGGATCTGGGGGTACAGCTTGAAGGCGGAGGTGAGCTCTCGGGTGGCGTCGTCCTCGCGGCCCACGGCCAGGTACCGCACGGCCAACTCGAGGTGCGCCCGCGCGAGCCAACCCGCATGATCGACGGCCTGCTCCGCCAGCCGCACCCCTTCCTCGTGCTGGCCCATCTCGCCTGCCGTACGCGCCGCCAAGATGAGGCTGGCGGCCGCGAGCACGGGCTGCGTCCGCTGCTCCGCGAGGCGGGCGGCGCGAACCGCGAAGCGCAGGGCATCTCGCTGATCGGAGCGGCGATGCGTCCCGGCCAGCAACATCGCCAGGCAGTAGTTGGCCTTGGGGTCGAGCGGATAGAGCTCGACCGAGGAGCGCAGGTGCCGTAGCGCCACGAACCGCTCGCCCAGATCCATCACCTGGAGCGCGATCTCCATCTGCTCGGCGGCCGCCACGCGCGCCGGGCCCTCTCCCGAGCCGCCGCCGCCGTCCAGGTCACCCACGCCCTCGCCGGCGTATCGGCTCTCGAGGTGCAGCAACTCCTCGAGCGAGAAGGTCTGGTCATCGCCACCGGCCTCCGGCTCGGACGGCTCCGGCGATGGTGCATCGTCAGGGTCGCCGAGCTGGGCCCGCCATCGGGCCTCCGCCCTGATGCGCACCTCGATCAGGTTCTTGAGGATGGTCTGGAAGATCTCCTCGGCCGCCTCGTCCGCGCTCTCCGGCTCGCCCAGGCAGCGGTAGGTGTGGCTCGCCGCCACCGCCCGCTGCAGTTGCATCAGCCCCCCGTCCTTGGCGTAGCGGATGCGGTCGTTGCGATACGAAGGCCCCACGAAGAACGGGAGCACCACCACCTCGGCGCCGGGAGCGACGGCCGCCTCGTACTCGAGGTGCGTATGGCTCCGCCCGCCGGCGTCCGGCGCGGGGTCGCCGTACGTCTCGCCAATGAGCAGGATCATCACCTCGGACTGCCTCACGGCCGCGACGCAGTCCTCGGCGGGCGGGCGGTGGCTCACATGGCCATCGTCGAGGTCCACGGCCTGCAGTGGAAGCAGTGGACAGCTCTCGATTCGTTGCCGCAACGCCTGCCTCAGCTCGCGGAACTCCTCGAAGCGTGAGGACAGGAAGATCTGGATCCGCACGGTGGCCATGCGTAGTGCGCTCCTCGCAAGCTCGACGCCCAGAGAAACGAGGAGGGGTCGGAAAATTACCCGCCTGCGTTCCTGGCTGCCGCGGAGGCGCCGTCGCGGCGAGGCCCCTCGGGGTTGCTCTGGGGCTCGCCCAATGCCTGCTGCACCTGCGATTCAGCCAACTTGCCGAAGCACCGCTCCACTGCAAACCCTGCCAAGGCGGGGTCGAGGGAGCGCTGGGTCCGCGCTGCCGCCCTTCATCGGCCCCTCGTGCAGCTCCTCCCTGAACACCGGACCACCTAAGACGTGAAAGGCCGTTCGGGCCGCCCCGAACTTTGATGAGATATCGTTCTTTCCGGGAGGTCCGGTGAGAAGGCCGATCGTCTGGGTGCTGCTGGCTGGCTCGCTGTCGAGCGGATGCCCCCCGCGGCCTGAGTCGCCGGGGGCCGGCCAGCCGGCGCCGCGGCCCAGCCAGGCGGAGATTGCGCCGCAGCCGCTCGGTGAGCCGGGATACCTCCCGGTCGCCCCCGGACAGTCGATCGCCGCGGATGCCGCGCTGGCGCCGGCGCGGGCGGATCCCGCACCGTCCTGGAAGGAGGTGTCCCGGGCTCAGGTGGCGCTCGAAGGCGGCCCCTTGCAACTGGTCATCCTGGAGCTGCCCGGCAGCGGCGCTGGGCTCGTGCTCCTGCGGCCGGAGGGGACCGGCCGCCGCGTCATCAACACCTACGGCATCCGCTGGGACGGGCTGGGCGTGGAGATGGTCGTCCGGGGGCAGTGGACGTCGCCCGACCGGCGCGCCGCCCTGCTCCTCCTCCAGGTGGACCGGGAGAGCCGCGGCTACCAGGCGACCCCTGGCGACGAGAGCTCCGCCGTCGAGGCCGAGACGTCGCGGAGCTGGGTGGTCCTCGGCGTCACGGCGGCCAGGGCGTGGCTGGCGGCCCCCGAGCTGAACCGCCACACGGCGGCGCGCTTCCAGCCTCAGCCGGACGCCCTGCGCCTGGTCGCCTGTGTGTCGCGCACCTCGGCGGAGGTCTTCGAGCTCTCGCCGTCCACCCTCACGTTCGGCGCGGCGCACCCCGCGCCGGGCCCGTGCCCCTGAAGGTCGTATGCCAGCTTGCCAGGTCGTCGTTCAAACGCAGAGCGCTCCTGGAGGCCCCACCGCCACGCTCGCCAACGCGTGGGTGTACTGGCGGGAGGGAGGGAACCTGACGGTGCTGCGCACCAACCAGGACGGCCGGCTCGTGTCGCTCAGCTCCGGCGGCGACGCCACCCGGCCCTGGGACTACGGCCCCTTCTTCACTACCACCACCGGTACCCAGGTCGAGCTCTTCCACGGGCTCGGCGCCCGGCCGGCGCCGTCCGCCAGGCTCTCCGATCCTCCGAACGTCTTCGCGCCGCGGACGATCGCCTTACCGGCGACCCCGGTCGCCACGCCCACGCCGGTGGCGCCGACCAGCCCCAACACCCTCACCGCCGTCCCCACCGCGGTGGTGGTCATCCCTGCCATGCCCATCCGGCTCACCAACCCGGTCGAGCTGTCGCTCTGGCCCGTGCTCTGGGAGCCGGCGAGCGGGAGCTTCGCCACCGACGGGCTCAACCAGGGCGCGGCGCTCTGGACCGGCGCCGGCCTCACCGTCACCGAGAACGGACCGGCGGCGGCGCCCGCGGCCGGCGTCCGCCCGAAGGAGCGCGGGCTCCGGGTGGCCGGCACGGTCGCCGCCGGCGCGACCGGCGTGAAGCTCCAGGTCCTCGACCGCAACGGGAGCGTCCTCGCGCTTCGGCAGACCTCCGCCAGCACCACCGACGTCACCGAGATCGCCGGGACGCTCGGCGCGGCGGCCGGCGCCGACCGCCCCTTCGAAGCCACCCTTTACTTCGCCCGCCCGGCCGACGCCTTCGGGGCGGTGCAGATCGCCGTCCGCCCGGACGGCCTCACCCCGGCGCAGATGGCCAGCTTCGCCTGCCACCTGGTGGGCGTGCAGATCGCGCTGGTCGCGGACACCGCCAACGGCCAGAGCCGGAACCCGCCGCGCGGCGAGGCCCAGGAGGTCATCATCGTCGACTTCCTCGACTCGCCGCAGCCGACCCAGCCGGCCATCTCGGCCGAGACGCGCGCGCGGCGGATGCTCGCCTACGACATCACCAACCGGCAACGGCCGCTCGCCCCCGGCAGCGCGACCCAGGTCGACACGCCCGAGATGCCGATGTGGATGGCAGAGCTCCACCTGCTCGGGCTGGACCAGGCGGCGCTCGAGGACCTGCTGCTCCGGCGCCCGCACCTGGCCACCCCGCGCCAGGGGACCCTGGAGCTGTCGTTGAGTTGGACGCTCGACCTCTCCTGGGACGGGCCCGACGTGGGGACGGGCTCGCCGCGGCTGTACCAGTACAACGCCTCGTTCCCGGGGACCCAGGCCGTCCGGCTCGCGCTGGACGCGCAGAACCACGTCGCGGGCGTGGGCTCGAGCGGGGACGTCACCGGCGCCATCACCCCCGCACCGGCGCAGCTGAGCTTCCCGGTCTCGAACCGCCGCTTGCCGCTGGTGGTGGTCAACGGACAGAGCCGCGCCTGGGGGCGGCAGTCCGGGGCCACCTCGCGGGAGGCGCTCCTGGTGGAGTGGCAGCCGGCGATCGTCAGTGGCACCACCGAGATCATCCGCGGCGGCGATGGCCGGATCGCGCTCGCCTCCCTCTCCGTCGACGGCCGCCGCGCCGATGCAGGGGTCTTCACCGCCCCGGCCTCGGGGGCTGGTGGCTCCACGGCTGCCGGGAGCACCGCCGACGCGGAGTTGCCCACCTTCCGCGTCCGCGGGGTCAACCCACCGGTCCCCGCGACCGCCCTGATCGACGCGCTGGTGGAGGAGTACGTGAACGCCCACGCCGCCGTGGCGTCGGTGACCGCCCTCACGCTGGCGTGCTGGCAACAGACGGTCCGGCTCATCTTGGCCCACGAGGCCGGCCACCAGTTCGAGCACCGGGGCGCCGGGCGGCGGCGGTACGCGGGGCAGTATCACGGGCACGAGCAGGACATGCCCATCTTCGGGCCGCCCCACGGCTACGGGTACGGCCAGCACGACAATCCGCCGGTCAGCGACGACGGCGCCTGGAGCGTCGTCGCGAACATCCGGGAGTCGGTCCGGCGGGTCATCCAGGACAAGGGCGGCTCCGCCTGGGGCCTGATCTCCGGCCACCTGCCGGCGGCGATGAACCAGCGGACGAGGGCGGCCTACCAGCGGGAGCTGGTGCGCCGCTACAACGGAGGGACGGAGCTCCGCTGGAACGCCACCTCGAACGACTGGGAGATCTTCCCCACCGTCGCACAGTGGGCGAACAACGCCGACCACTCCCAGGGCGCCAACCCGCGGCTGCTCTACCCGAACAACGTGCTCGGCACGGCCGTCGTGTATTCGAACGGCGCCGGCGCGGCCGCGACGTTCCCCTGGCCCATCGCCTTCACCGCCGCGAGCTACGGGCCCGGCACCTGACCCGGGCTAGCAACCGTACTCCTCCACCAGCTTGTCCTTGAACGCGGACGAACAGGTGCCGTCGACCTCCAGGTCGTGGTCCTCCTGGAAGGCGCGGATCGCGGCCTGGGTGGGCGCGCTGGGGCGCCCGTCGATCGCCCCGGAGCCGTATCCCAGGTTCTTCAGGCGCGCCTGCACGCCGGTGAGATCCTCGCCGACCTCGTCCACGGGGTTCAGGTCTCCGATCTGGAGCGTCCAGGCCACCCCCTGGATGGCGAGCACCGCGGTCTGCTGGTGGAGGGGGACCTCCTCCTTGACGGCGCCTTCCCCGTCCGTCTGCTTCTCGCGGACCTCGCTCCCGAGATCGAGCGTGTAGGCCACGTTCCGGAGCGGCTCCCCGTGGACGTCGCGGAGGCGGAGATGCAGCTTCCGCTTCGCGTCCTTGAGCTTGAACCGGTGGGCCTGGCCGGCGGCGACCTCCACCTTCTTCGCCTCCGGCTCCGGGATGAACACCTGGTCGCCGGGATGGATGAGGTCTGGGTTCGGCCGCTTCCGCTTGAAGTCGGCGTTGCTGGGATGGTTGTAGATGATCCGGAAGTCGGAGAAGCCGTACCTGCGGGCGATCTGCGAGAGGCACTCGCCTTGCCTGACGGTGTGCTGGGCCATCGACGTCGGACCGACTCCTGGAGTCCCTCCGGATGAGACGGGGTGATGCTAGCGCGGAGGCTGGCCTCCGCGAAGCTCAGGAGGCTGCGCTCGGAGAGCGGTTCGTTCGGCGGATTCCGGGTGTCGAGCGCGACGAGTGGCGCGGCTACCTCTTCCCGAACGCGGCTGCGACGTCGCGAGCGAACTCGGTAATTCGGCGTGGTTCGCGGCCGGTGATGTCCTTCACCGCCGACGTGGGGGCCGCCATCCACCCGTTGGTGTAGGCGGTGAGGTAGTCGCGCAAGGACACCTGCCGGTAGTCGTCACCGCCCATCTTCGCGATCGACTCCACCACGCTCGCCACCGGCACCGGCACGTGCTTCACCGGTTTGCCGACCGCTTCACTGATCGCCGACGCCACCTCGGTCATCGCCACCGGTGCGCCGGTGAGCGTGTACGTCTTCCCCGCGTGGGCCGCCGGCGCCGCGAGCACCTTCGCTGCGACCGCACCGACGTCCTTCACGTCGATCATCGGCACCTTCGCGTCGCCGAACGCCGAGGGGATCACGCCTTCCGCGGCCACCGTGCGCGCCGACATCAGCAGGTTCTGCATGAAGTAGTGCGGCTTCAGGATCGTGAACGGAATTCCAGAGCCCACCAGCTCCGCGTCCGACAGCGCGTGCAGGCGGCTGTTCAACGTCGGAGCATCGTGCGCCGCGCCCACCGCCGACAGCCGCACCACGTGTTTCGCCCCGGCCTTGCGCGCCGCCCACAGGGCGTTCGACGCCTGCAGCGGGGCCGTCGGCCCCGGCACCGTCAACAGCCACGCCACGTCGATGCCCTCGAACAGCGCTTCGACGGTCCGCAACTTCTCGAGGTCGCCCACCTTCAGCTCGACCCCGAGCGCCTCGAGGTCCTTCGCCTTCGCCGGGTCACGCACCAGGCCGATCAGCCGGTGCCCCTGGCCTTGCAGTCCACGGATCACCTCACTGGACACCTTGCCGTTCGCACCGGTCAGGAGAATGGTCGCCATGGTTCGATCCATGGCTCATCGAGCCGGGCGGAGCAATCTCGAAAGCATCCGTCCCGGTCGTCGCGGACCGCCTCCGGGCGGCCCATCACTGGCCGGACGAGGAGCCGCCGCCGCCCGAGCCGGACTGGGAGGTGGTGCTGCCCGAGGTGGACGCCGAGGGGCCACTGCTCGGAGTGGATCCGCCGGAGCTGTCGCTGGGCTTGGACTCGCCGGCGTCCGCGCCGTCGCTCGGCGAGGCTCCGGGCCCGTCCGCGTCGTCGGTCTGGCTCGGCGTGTTCATCCCGTCGTCATCGGAAGACACCATCTCGTGGAAGGCGTCTCCCACCTTGCTCAGGAAGGTCTCGACCCGGTCCGCCAGGCTCGGCTTGGAAGGCGCGGCCCCCTGCGCCACGGAGGCAGACGCGGAGCCCCCTGCCTGCGCGAAGAAGTTCTGCGGGGCCGATTCGAAGGTGTCGGCGTGGAACCCGGGCGGGCGCGCCTGGTTCTGGGCGCTGGGCCTGGACGTGGTGTTCTTCGGGGAGGACAGGGAGGAGAGCGGGGTCGCGAAACCGGCGGAAGGCTGGATAAGCATGGGAGAACCCTCAGGGAGCGGATGTATTGGGAGGTAAGCAGCTTCGTGAGGATTCTCCATGTGTGGGGAATTCTCGTTCACCAAGATTCTGTCAATGCGCCGCGGAGGGGCTGCGGCGCGCCCGCGCACGCGTGCAAAATTTCCGGCACCGCCCTGCGCGCGGGTGCTCCGCTGATCAGCGGTTCCGCCTGGCGCGACTCGCCTTCGCGTGGACCGCGCGCCGCGTGAGCGACATGCCGAGGGTCGTCGCCCTGAATCCATCATCCGCGGTCCATTTCCCCTTCCCAGATTTCCGGCGCCGGGGCTTAGGTCGTGTATGCCAACCTCGATTCCCCCCAGCCGTTGGATTCGCAACCTGGTCGTCCTCCTTGCCGTCGTCGCCGCCGGAGGCCTGGTCCGGGCCGTGCGCGGAGACACCGGACCGGGCTCGCAGCACAACGATCCGGGCCCAGGGAACTGCGCGCATACGCACGCCGGGTTCAACACCAGCTATTGCACCGGGAACAATGGCGGCGACGGCGCGAGCTGCACGGTGAACAACAAGCCGGGGAAGTGCACCACCACCCGGCAGCAGTGCTACTGCGTCGCCACCGATGGCGGCGTCGTCGCCGTGGATGGCGGTGTCGTGAAGGAGCCGATCTCCGAGGAGCCCTTCGGGTTCGGAGGCGCCGAGGAATCCGGCTCGCATTGACCCGCCGCAGGGTCGTGATGTCTACGTCGTCTCGGGCTCGGGCAGGGCCTCGAAGTTGTTCTCCTTGATGAAGTCGGCCTTGGCCTGATGGCGCGGCTTCCCTGGCTGCCTTGACGGCGTACGCCGCCGCCCCCAACCCATGGGCGGCGACATGCGCCACGCTCGAGCGCGAGCTTCGAGTCGGTCTTCACCGTCCCATTCCGCCCGACCTTGCAGCGCAGGCCCTCAGGGGTCGCGCTTCGCCAGCCGGAAGGTGAGCACGCTCAGCCGATTGCTCACCGTCGTCCCGGGCGGCTCCTCCACCACCACGTCCTTGCTGGCGACCATCATGTTGATCGCGTTCATCACCTTTCCGCGCGCCATCAGGCCGTCCTTCATCCCGAGACGCGTGACCAGCTCAGGCAGGGACACGGTGGCCTCCCGCCCGAGCTGGGCGCGGATCTCCTCCCGAAGCTTTGCGTTCTGCTTCGCCTGGCGCGCGAGGAAGATGCCGAGGCCGAGGGCGACCCCCACGCCTCCCGCGATGGCGACGATCTGCTCCATCTGAGTTCTCCTCAGCTGGAACCCTGGTTCCCGGTTCCTCGTTCACTGCGCTCGTGGAGCCAGGCGCGCACCTTCCGGGGTGGGAATTCCCAGCTGCGACCAACCTTGACCGCCGGGATCACTCCCCGGCGCGCCATCCGCTTCACGGTCAGCTCCGCGAGGTCGAGCAGGTCCGCGACGTGCCGGGCGGCCCAGTTCTTCCCCAGGGCTTCGCGCTCCGCGCGCTGCCGAGCGAGGTATCCCGGCTCGTCCAACCTCCCCTTCGCGATGACGTTCTCGGCGCTCAATTCCGGTCGCTCCGCCTCTCCGGTGCGTTCTGCCTCACGGTAGGGTCGGGTGAGGGCGGAGTCCAGAAAGGACTGGGTTGGGCGGCCACCACCCCGGGGGGACCTGCCCAGGGTAGGGTCTTCCCGCGATGAAGGCGCTCGTCCAGGAAGGGTACGGCTCCGCGGACGTGCTGCACCTCCGGGAGATCGCCCGGCCCGCCGTCCCCGACGACGGTGTGCTGGTGCGGGTCCGCGCGGCCTCCGTCAACGCAGCGGATGGCCACTTCCTCCACGGCCAGCTCCCCGTCCGCTTGATGATGGGGTTCCGCAGGCCGAAGGTGCCCGTGCGCGGCATGGACCTGGCGGGGCAGGTCGAAGCCGTCGGCAAGGATGTGACGCGATTCAAGCCGGGCGACGAGGTGTTCGGCAGCGCGCCGGGCACCTTCGCGGAGTACGCGGTGGCGGTGGAGGACCGGCTGGCGCCGAAGCCCCACCGCGTGACCTTCGAGCAAGCCGCGGCCGTCCCCGTCGCGGGCCTCACGGCGCTCCAGGGGCTGCGGGACCAGGCGCGCGTCCAGCTCGGGCAGCGCGTCGTCGTCTACGGCGCCGGCGGCGGGGTGGGCACCTTCGCGGTGCAGATCGCCAGGGCGCTCGGGGCGCACGTCACCGCGGTGACCGGTCCGGGCAACGTCGACCTCGTCCGCTCGCTCGGCCCCGACGAGCTGATCGATTACACGCGAGAGGATTTCACCCGCAGGTCTGAGCGATACGACGTGTTCTTCGACGTGGCCGCCAACCGCCCGCTCGCGGACTGCCGCCGCGTGCTCACCCCCGACGGGGCGCTCGTCATGGCGGGCGCTCCCAAGGGCGGAGCGTTCACGCTCGTGGCGCGGCTGCTGGGGGTGGCGGTCCGCTCGCGCTTCGGGCGCCGGCGGATCGGGATGGTCATGGCGAAGGTCAAGCGGGAAGACCTGGCCGCGCTCGCCGAGCTCCTCGAGTCCGGGAAGGTGTCTCCGGCGATCGATCGAACGTATTCATTGGAGCAGGCCGCCGACGCGGTCCGGTACGTGGCAAGCGGGCGCGCCCGGGCCAAGGTCGTCATCCGCGTGGCTGACCGCTGACCGGCGTCGCGCGGGTAGAGTCGGCGCTCTCTCGGGGAATGCCATGACCTCCGAGGTGGTCTTCGACATCACGCAGGAGTCGCCGCCGCTGTTGTTTCCGCAGGGCATGGCGAACGGCAGCGCTCAGCTTCCAGCATCTGCCGG
>DASRBA010000151.1:0-38194 GCA_035637895.1 Myxococcaceae bacterium | reverse complement strand
CCAGCAGCAGCGACGGGTTGGCGGTGACCAGCTCCACCCGCCCCGCGGCCGCCTCCCGGGCCGCCGCCTCACCCGCCAGCTTGCTCTCGTGGTACGGCGAGCGCGGCGGGCCCTCCGGCGTCAGCTCCTCCGTCCCCGGCTCCGCCAGCGACCCCTGCCGCACCGCCGCCGCGGACGACACGCACAGCACGCGCCCCACCCCCATCCGCCGCGCCGCCTCCACCACGTTCCGGGTACCCTCGACGTTCACCCGCCGCACCAGCTCGGCGGAGGCGGCGTCGAACCGGACCACCCCCGCGCAGTGGTAGACGCGCTGGACGCCGGCCATGGCCCGGTCCAGCGACCCCGGCTCCAGCACGTCGCCCTCCACCTCCTCCAGCGGGAGGCCCCGGAGGCCCCGCCGGTCCGACTTTCCCCGGACGAGGGCGCGGACCCGGTCGCCGCGCCTGCACAGCAGGTGGGCGAGGTTGGCCCCGAGCAGCCCGGTCGCTCCGGTCAACAGGGTGAGCATCACTGGTCTCGGCAAGCCTCGTTGCGGTAATACGGTGCCCGTTGACGATGACACAAGACCCGAACCCCGAGGTGCCCGAGGAAGCGCCCCCGTCCGGGGCCGCGGCGGCTCCCGGGAACGCGCCTGCCGCGGAGCTCGCGCCGGTTGACCCGGCCGCCGAGGACGAATTCGAGGAAGAGGACGGGGACGAGGACGGCGACGACGACGAGGTGGACCCGGAGGTCCAGGCGGCGCTCGCCTCCGAGGCCGCGGTGGGCCCGCCGCCCCCGCCGATGTCCGCCATCGACGAGGAGATCCCCGAGCACACCCCCACCATCGCCGTCTCCCCCGTCCCCGACCTCCCGCTCCAGACCCCGGAGGGCGCGCCGGCGGAGATCGACCCCCGCCGCTTCGACGTGGACGCGCTCAAGGTGGTGCACCGGCTGCACTCCTTCGAACACGAGGCCTACTTCGTGGGCGGCTGCGTGCGCGACCTGCTCCTGGGCCGCAAGCCGAAGGACTTCGACATCGCCACCTCCGCCACGCCGTCCGAGGTGCGCGGCATCTTCCGCAACTGCCGGCTGATCGGCCGCCGCTTCCGCCTGGCGCACGTCTACTTCAAGGGCGGGAAGATCGTGGAGGTCTCCACCTTCCGCGCCAACCCCACCGAGCTGGAGGAGCTGGAGCCCCCCAACCCCAACGGAGGCGCCGAGGGCGAGGACGGCGACGCGGAGAACCGGGACGACCTGCTCATCACCCAGGACAACGTCTTCGGCACCGCGGAGCAGGACGCGCGCCGCCGCGACTTCACCATCAACGGGCTCTTCTACGACGTCTTCCAGGGCAAGGTGCTGGACTACGTGCGCGGCCGGCGCGACCTCGACCTGCGGCAGATCCGCACCATCGGCGATCCGGAGACGCGGATGCGCGAGGACCCGGTGCGCATCCTCCGGGCGGTGCGCTTCGCCTGCAAGCTGGACCTGGACATCGAGTCCCGCACCTACGCCGCCATGGAGGGCGTGGTGGAGGACCTGCCGCGCTGCGCGCCCCCCCGGCTGCTGGAGGAGACCTTCCGGCTGATCCGCGGCGGGGTGGCGGCGCCGGCGCTCAAGCTGCTGGCGGCGCTGGACGCGCTGCGCATCCTGCTGCCGCCCATCGACCGCTTCCTCAGAGACGGCGGCAAGGCGGCGGAGGAGACCTTCTTCGCCCAGGCCGCCGCGCTGGACCGCAAGGTGGCCTCGACGCCCGAGGGGATGGAGGACGCCATCCTCCTCTCCGCGCTCCTGCTCCCGCTCTCCCGCGCCGCGCCCGCCCCGCCTCCGGGCGACGCCGCCGAGGAGGAGCGGCCCACGGTGGCCAAGGCCATTGAGGAGCTGCTCCGCCAGTTCGTCCAGACCGCCCGCCTCCCGCGCCGCATCGCCGAGCGCACCCGCATGGTGCTCCTGGCCCAGCGCACGCTGGCGGGCGACCGCCGCCGCCGCGGCTCGCTCTCGTCCTTCCGGAGGCACCCGCTCTTCAACGAGGCGCTCGTCGTCTTCGAGATGGGCGTGGAGGCCACCGGCGAGGGGCGGGAGGCGCTGGAGGCCTGGCGCTCCGGCGGCTCGCCCCACGTGAAGCCCGACGCCGAGGCGCCCCCGAACCGGCGCCGGAGGCGGAGACGCCGCCGCGGTGGAGGAGGCGGCGGCGGTGGCGGTGGGCACTCCGGCGGCGGTCAGTCCAGCGGCGCCTAGCAACTCTCGACGGCGCCGATCCCGAAGCGCCGCTGCGCCAGCCCGAACAGCCACGTCCCGGAGATGATGCCGCCCAGGGTGAGGCCGGCCATCAGCCTCCCTTCGCCCAGCTGCACCAGGACGATCCCCGGGCACGCGCCGGAGAGCGCCCACCCCAGGCCGAACACCACGCCGCCCACGGCCGACGCGGCTTGCGCGGGCCGGGGGACGAACCGCCAGCGCCGCGTCACCAGCGCGAACCCGGCCGCGCAGAGCGCCACCGCGCCGCCGAAGGTGAGCACCAGCCGCAGGTCGGCGAAGGTGAACATCCGGTGCACCTCCCCGAAGTCGCCGAAGCCGATGTGGCTGAGCGAGAACCCGAGGAGCAGCCCGAAGACCGCGTTGGCCCCGATCACGCGCGCGCTCATGCCAGCACCCGCGCCAGCACCATGGAGAGCGCCACGCCACTTCCGAAGAAGCAGGCCGTGGCCAGCAGGCTCCCCGGCTGCAGCCGCCCGCACCCGGACAACCCGTGGCCGGAGGTGCACCCGCCCGCCATCCGCGTCCCGAAGCCCACCAGCACCCCGCCGAACAGCAGCGCCAGCGGCGCCGCCCGGCCGAAGAGGTGCGCGTGCGTCGGGTCCGGCTGCGACTGGAAGGTGAGGCCGCCGGCCAGCGCCTTCGCCAGCGCGCCGCCGACGAACATCATCACCAGGAACACCAGCTGCCCCCACAGCGGCACCCGCGGCGCGATCGCCGGGCCGGCCACGGCGGTGCTCACCGGCGCGGCCATCTCCTCCGGCGGCACCTGGACGCCCTGCTTCTCCATCTCCGCCAGCGTCTCCCGCCGCAGCGCCTCCTCCAGCGCCACGCGGTCGAGGAACGCGCGCTCCTCGCGCTCGGTGGCCAGCTCCGCCCGGGCGTGGACCAACCGTTCGTAGATGCCGGACACGCCCAGGAGCCGCCCGAGCGTCGCCGCGTACCCGACCGCCGTCACCGCCAGCGCCACGGCGCCCAGCCAGAACGGCCAACGCCCATTGAGGACCTCGAGATTCACCGCTCCACCTCCATCGCTCCGGACATCACTTCGGAGAAAGCTTCATCAGGTTGCCGCTGGGCAGCAGGTTCACCGGCACCGGCTTCCCCTCCTGCGACAGCCGGAAGCGCGCGCACCGCGTGTAGTCCGCGTCGCAGTAGGACGTCCGCCAGTAGCGCAGGAAGGACGCCATGGTGAACTGCGGATAGAGCGGACAGCTCGTGGAGTGCGGGCAGGGCTGCGAAGGCATCTTCTTGGGGCCGTCGGCACTCACCGGGGAAGAGCATGACCGCTCCCCCCGCCCCCGCGCAAACCCTCAGTCCTCGGCCGGCTCCGCCTGGTCGGCCGGCTCCGGGGCCCCGGAGAGCTTCCCCTCCAGGGACTCCAGCAGCGAGTACAGCCGCCGCCGGCTGATCCCCAGCATGCGGGCGGCCGCCGCCTTGTTGCCGCCGGCGCGCTCGATGGCGGCGTGGATGAGGTCGCGCTCGAACCGGTCCAGCTGGAAGCCGGGCACCAGCAGGTCGACCGGCTCGGCGCGCCCGGCGCGCGGGGTGCCGGAGGGCTGGAAGCCGAGGTGGTCCGCGCCGATCTCCCCCTCCCCGGCGAGGATGAGCGCCCGCTCCAGCGCGTTCTCCAGCTCGCGCACGTTCCCCGGCCAGGCGTGGGCCATGATGCGCGCGCGCGCGTCCGGGCCCAGCTTGGACTCCGGCACGCCGCGGGTGGCGAGGAAGGCGGCCGCCAGCGGGAGCACGTCCTCCGGCCGCTCGCGCAAGGGCGGCACGGCGAGCGCGAACACGTTCAGCCGGTAGAAGAAGTCCTCCCGGAAGGTGCCCGCCTTCACCGCCGCCTCCAGGTCCCGGTTGGTGGCGGCGATGACCCGGACGTCCACCTTGCGGGTCTGGGTGGATCCCACCGGGACGAACTCCCGCTCCTGGAGGAAGCGGAGCAGCTTGACCTGGGTGGCGGCGCTCACCTCGCCGATTTCGTCGAGGAAGAGGGAGCCGCCGTCCGCCCGGTCCAGGTGGCCCGACTTGCGCTCCACCGCGCCGGTGAAGGCGCCGCGCTCGTGGCCGAACAGCTCCGACTCCAGCAGCGACTCCGGCAGCGCCGAGCAGTGGATCTCCACCAGCGGCCCGGCGGCGCGCCTGGACGCGTAGTGGATGTAGCGGGCGATCTGGCTCTTCCCGGTGCCGCTCTCGCCCAGGAGCAGCACGGTGGTGTCGGTGGGGGCCACCCGCCGGGCGGCTTCCAGCACCTGCTTCATCTTCGGGCTCCGCGCCACCAGGGGCGGCAGCAGCCGCTCCAAGAGCCGCGCGCTCCGCTCCTCCGCCGAGGTCCGCGCCACCAGCCGCTCCACCCGCATCCGCAGCTCGTCCATGGCGAACGGCTTGGTGAGGTAGTCGGCCGCGCCGGCCTTCATCGCCTCCACCGCGCTCTCCGCGGTGCCGTAGGCGGTCATCACGATCACCTCCGGCGGCGGCTCCTTCCGGCGCGCCTCGCGCAGCACCTGCAGCCCGTCCACCTCCGGCATCCGCAGGTCGGTGATCACCACGTCGTACGGGCGGGCGGCCAGCTCCACCAGCGCGGCGCGGCCCCCCTGCGCGCGGTTCACCGCGTGGCCGTCCAGCTCCAGGGCCTCGGCCACCAGCTTGCCCAGCTTCGCCTCGTCATCCGCGACCAGCACGCGTGCCATCAGCGCTCCATTGCGGAAAGCCGCACCTCGAAACACGCCCCCGGCCCCTCGACGTCCAGGAGCTTCAGGCTCCCGCCGTGCCGCTCCACCAGGCGGCGGGAGATGAACAGCCCCAGCCCGGACCCCTGGGCCTTGGTGGTGAAGAAGGGGTCGAACAGCTTCTCCCGCGACTCGGGCGGCACCCCCGGGCCGCGGTCGCGCACCCGCGCCAGCACCGCGCCGCCCTCGGCGAAGGCGCGCACCTCCACCTCGCCCTCGCGCTGCGCCTGGGCGGCGTTGGAGAGCAGGTTGGCGAACACCTGCCGCAGGCGCGCCGGGTCGCCCCGCACCCGCGGGAGCGCGCCGCCGGCCACCTCCAGCTTCACCTTCACCGGCGGCGCCGCCTTCTCCGCCGCGCGCGCCGCCTCCTCCAGCACGGCGGCCAGGTCCACCTCGTCCTCCGCCAGCGGGCGGTCCTGGGCCAGGTCGGTGAGGTCCTCGGTCAGCCGCCGCAGCCGCTCCACCTCGCCCAGCACGTCCGCCAGCGCCTCCGCGTCCTTCAAGGTGAGGGTGCGCTTGAGCCGCGCCTGCATCAGCTCCACCGTGCCGCGGATGACGCCCAGCGGGTTGCGGATCTCATGGGCGGCCATCGCCGCCACCCGGGCGAAGGCGTCCGCGCGGGCGGCGGCGGCCTGGCCCTGGAGCGCCCGCCGCCCGATGACGGCGATGGCGGCGGCGACGAGGAGCGCGCCCAGCACGCCCAGCGCCAGCGCGCGCGACAGCCAGGGCCCCGGGTCGGAGAAGGCCCGGCCCGCCTCCAGCGCGAGCACCGCGGAGACCTGCCCGCGGGAGCGGACCGGGAAGTAGCCGGTGGCCACCACCACCTCGCCCAGCGCGTAGGTGGAGGCCACGGTGACCTCGCCGGCGAAGGCGGCGGCCACCCGGTCCGCGTCCACGCGGATCAGGTCGGCGCGCCCGCCCGAGGGCCCGGTGGCGTCCGCGAGCACGGTGAGCTGCCGGTCCAGCAGGTACGCGCCGTCCAGGTGCTGGGCGGCCATCAGGGACCGGAGCGGCTCCGGCCCGGGCGGGCGGTCCTCCAGCAGCAGCGCCGCGCTCTCGCCCGCGCCCCGGAGCCGCGCGTCCAGCACCTGCTCCAGGGAGAGCTGGGCGCCGCGCCAGAGCGCGAACATGGCGACCAGCGGGCCGGCCAGCGCCAGCGCGCCGGCGGCGATCGCCCACCCCACCGCCGAGGGCCGCCTCACCACAGCCCCGCGGTGAAGATCAGGCCCAGGCCCCCGTACAGCCGCGTGTACTCCAGGGTGCCGACGTTGGAGAACGCCTTCCGCCCGCCCACACAGAGGGAGACCGTGAGCTGCTTGCCCAGGTCCTGCTCCAGCGACACCACCCCGTCCAGGTACGCGTCCTGGCGGACCACGTCGCCGAAGCCCGGGTCCTCGGCGCCGTAGGTGCGGATGGTGACCTGGGCGTCCACCACCAGCCGGCCCCACAGGAGCGCCGCCATCGCGCGCACGCCGGGGCCGTGGTCCAGCCACCTGACCTCGGCCTCCTCGGAGCGGTGCCCCTGGCCGCGGTACCGCAGCTTCAGCTCGGTGGCGCTCCCGCCCCAGGCCAGCGACACCTCCCCGTCGAAGGTGGGCCCGGAGTACTTCTGGATCTGGGGCGCCGAGTAGCGCTCCGCCCGGGCGGAGACCAGGGCGCCCGCGCGGGCGAACGGCAGGTCCAGCGCGCCGTCGAGCTGGAGCTGGTGGGCGGTGGAGAAGGGCTGGTAGCCGAGCCAGATGGCGTCGAAGGCGTACTCCACCCGCAGCTCGTCCCGGCCGTGGGTGAACCGGTAGCCGGCCGCGCCGCCGGCCCACGCCAGGTCGTAGTCGCCGATCTCCCGGAGGTTCCGCAGCCGCGCGCCGGCCACCGCGTAGGGCCCCGTCTCCCCGAAGGGGCGGAGCAGCGCGGAGGCCGTGGCCCCGTAGAGGAGATCGCCGGAGAGCCCCGCCACCGGCGTGCGGTCCGGGGCCTGGTCCACGTTGCTGTCGTAGCCGCCTTCCACCTCCGCGCTCACCGCCAGCCGCACGTCGCGGCGGGCCAGCGCGGCGAGGTCGCGGGCGGTGCGGGCCAGCTCGCCCTGGGCGCCGCCGCCCGCGCGGTCGAACAGCGCCGCGGCCTGGTCCGAGCTCCCCGCCCGCAGCGCCAGCAGGCCCAGGAACACCGAGGCCGCGTCCGCCGTCCCGGGGGACTGCGCCGCCAGCTGCAGCGCCTGCTTCGCCCGCGCGTCGTCCCCGCGCTCGTAGAGCGAGATGCCGTAGAGGAGGGCGGCGGCGGCGTCCGGCCGCCCCTCGCCGGCGAAGCGCGGCCCCAGCGCGGCGATCGCCTCCTCGTAGCGGCCCTCCTCCACGGCGCGGGTGGCGCGGTCGAAGTCCTCGTCCGCCGCCTCGCCCGACTCGCGGCACAGGTTCAGCAGCCGCGCGCGGGCGGCGGGGCTGGCCGGGTCGAGGCGGACGGCTTCGCGGAAGGCCACCGCCGCGGTGTCCGGCCGCCCCTGGCGCGACTCCGCGTCGCCCACCTCCAGGTAGGCCTGGGCCGCGGCCGGGTCCGGCGAACGGGCCGGCTCCACCTTCGAGCAGTCGATGGGCCCCGCGCCCGCGGCCGAAGCCCACAGCGACAGCGCCCACGCGGCGATCACCGCGGCGCCTCCCCGGCCCCGGCGGCGGCCTTCGCCTTCGTCTGGAGCGCGTCGGCGTCCGCGCAGCGGTGGCAGTCCTTCCGCCGCCCGCCCAGCGCGCGCGCCTCCGCCGCGTAGAGCAGCCCCAGCACGGGCTGGCCCGCCTGCAGCGCCTCCTCGCCGTGGCGGAGGTACCAGTCCACCGCCTCGGGCTGGATCTCCGCGGAGAGCGTGCGCTTGATCTGCGCCCGCAGCGCCCTGGCCTCCTCCTCCACCCGCCGCCCGAACCGCCCCATGGCCCCCTCCAGCGCCCGGTCCGCGCAGGTGAAGAGGCGGGCCTGGTAGCAGGCGAGGGCGCGGTAGAACTCGAGCACCGGGTCGGACGCCGGCTTCGGCCCGAACAGCTCCACCGCCTCCTCCGGCCGGTCGAGCTTCACCAGCGCGGCGGCCGCGTACGCGCGGGCGTCCGGACCGGCGCCCAGCTTCTCCGCCACCTCGAACTCCACCAGCGCCTCGGCGTACCGCCCGGCCCGGAAGGCGCGGGCGCCTTGAAGGAGGTGGCCATCGGCGGGACCTGCGGCGAGGAGGGAGGCGACGATGACCGTCAGCAGCTTGGACAAACCCCCTCCATCCCCACCTCCGAAAACCGCTAGTCCTGCTTCCCGCGGTTCGGCTTCGACGGAGGCAATCCCTTGCGGACCTCGTCCGCCCGGTGCTCGCTGGCGGCGGCCTGGCTCTTCTGCCCGGCGCGGTCCGCGGCCACCTCGGCGGCCTTGCGCGCCGCGGCCGTGGCGCTGGCGTCCCCCGCGGCCTTGGCGGCTTGGTGCGCGGCGCGCTCGGCGGTCCCCTTCTGACCAAAGGCGATGGCGGCATGGACCTCCCGGGCCCGGTCCGAAGCCTGATCCGGCAAGGTGGGCCGCACGTCCGGGAGCCGCGCCTGGGATTCCAGGGCTTCCCTGATCTCGTCGCGCGCGGAGGTCGCGTCTTCAGCCCTCGCGTGCGCCGGGATCAGGGCTGCGGCCAGAGCGAAGAGAGCGGCGGTGATGGTGGCCTTCATGGGGAACCTCCGCCCGGCCATGCCTGCATGCGGCGTGCGCCCGCTAAGGCCGCGAGCGCAAGGGAATCGCCCCTGATCGACGTTCCCGCTCGTACGGCCCGACTGTACCAGCCCGTACGAGCACGGATGGAGTGGAAAAATATGTACGCATTGGTGCGTCAAAGGGGTTCCAATGGGCGCCATGCGCCTACCTGTGCCGACAAGTTCCTAGAATCTGGGAAGTTCGAGACAACTCCCCGACCCCATCCGCCGAGAATGTGATCGGGGCGGCTACCTGAGCATCCTGGAGGTTCTTTCAATGAGCCACGGCATTCACAATCACGGCCATCATCACCTCAACGGGCTGCACGCCCATGGGAACCACGGCGCCGCGGCGGCCAAGGGCGCTTCCGGCGAGAAGAAGGCGCCGGCCGGAGCTGCAGCGTCGACGCCCGCCGCGCAGGCTGGGCAGGCGCAGCAGCCGGACATGAACGCCGCCATGGCGGCGCTGGACCAGGCGATCAAGAGCCTGGCGGCCAACTTCCACACCGACTCCTTCAACGGCCAGCAGGCCCCGGCGGGCATGCAGGCGGCCCCCAGCACGCTGACCAACGCGGTGGGCCCGCGGAGCTCGGACCTGTTCCTGAACCAGGCGGGCGCGGCCCCGGCCCAGGCCCCGCAGGCTCACCTCCAGTCGGCTCCCGCTCCGGCTCCGGCGGCGGCTCCGGTTCCGACGGACGTCCTGAGCATCCGGGGTGGTGGCGGCCTGGCGGGCGGCGTGGTCGCCGGCGGCGGCAGCTTCCTGAACCAGGGTGGCGGCGGCGGCCTGCCGGGCGGCGTGGTCGCGACCTCCAAGCTGTAAGCCCTTCACACGACGCTTCGTAGCTCGACGGGGAGCCAGGGCGCTGCGGACAGCGTGCCCTGAGGCTCCCCGTGCGGCTATGGTGTGGCCGCTTTGTCCACGGAACCCCCCGCGCTCGGCCCCGTGTCCGGGCAGGTGCCCACCCGCGAGATGCCCCAGGCGCATGACGCGCTCCAGCGCGGCGCGTCCGTGGGTCGCTACCTCGTCCTCGACAAGCTGGGCGAGGGGGGGATGGGGCTGGTCTACGCCGCCTACGACCCGGAGCTGAACCGCAAGGTGGCGGTGAAGCTCCTGCGCCCGTCCGTCCGGGGCGCCGCCTCGCCCGCCACGGCGCGCCTGCTCCGCGAGGCGCAGGCGATGGCGAAGATCTCCCACCCCAACGTCATCTCCGTCTTCGACGTGGGCGCGCTCGGCGAGAACCAGGTGTTCGTCGCCATGGAGTTCGTGGACGGCGGCACGCTCAACGACTGGCTGGTGAAGCAGAAGCGCACCGTCCGCGAGGTGATCAAGCTGTTCATCGAGGCCGGGCGCGGGCTGGCCGCCGCGCACGCCGCCGGCCTGGTGCACCGCGACTTCAAGCCGGAGAACGTGCTCCTGGGGTCGGACGGGCGGGTGCGGGTGACGGACTTCGGCCTGGCGCGGCTGACCAACGACGAGCACGAGCTCCCCGGCGAGGGGCCCACCGCCCCCGGCGTGCCGGCGCCCGCGCTGGGCTCCCGGCTCACCCAGGCGGGGGCGATCGTCGGCACGCCGCTGTTCATGTCGCCGGAGCAGCACCGCCGCCAGACGCCGGACGCGCGGAGCGACCAGTTCAACTTCTGCGCCTCGCTCTACTGGGCGATCTACGGCAGCTCGCCGCTTTTGGGGCTGGAGCGCATCTACCTCCGCCGCCACCAGCAGCAGGACGACGACCACACCAGCACGGTGGACACGGTGGGCAGCGGGGCCCAGGACGACGGCCCCACGCTGGTGAAGGAGTTCCCCAAGGAGCCGCGGCTGCCGGCCTCGGTGCGGCGCACGCTGCAGCGCGGCCTCTCCCTCGACCCGGACGGGCGCTACCCGTCGATGGAGGAGCTGCTCAAGCACCTCTCCTACGACCCCCAGGTCGCCCAGCGGCGGTGGGCCATCGGCATCGGCGCGGCGGCGGCGGTGGTGGTGGTGGGCGTCGCGTACCAGCGGGCGATCAGCCGCCACTCCCAGCTCTGCCAGGGCGCGGAGACCAAGCTGGCGACGGTGTGGAACCCGGGCGTGAAGGAGCAGATGGAGAAGGCGTTCGCCGCCTCCGCGTCGCCGTACGCCAACCACCTCAAGCCGCAGGTGGACGCCACGCTGGACGAGTACGGCAAGGCCTGGGCGGCGATGCGGACCGACGCCTGCGAGGCGACCCGGCTCCGCGGCGAGCAGACCGACGAGGTGCTCACCCTGCGCATCGCCTGCCTCGACCGCCGGCTGGTCTCGATGGGGGCGCTCACCCGCATCCTCGCCGCCGCGGACGCCAAGGCCGTGGAGAAGTCCCTGGACGCGGCGCTGGCCCTGCCCGGGCTGGGCCCGTGCGCGGACGTGGCGGCGCTCAAGTCCCCCATCCCCTTGCCCGAGGACCAGGCCACCCGCGCCCGCGTGGACGAATTGGAGCGGAAGCTGGCGGAGAGCAAGGCGCTGGCGGACTCCGGAGACCCGATCAAGTCCAAGAAGGTGGTGGACGAGGCGATGGCCGGGTTGAAGGACGTGCACTACGCGCCCATCCGCGCGGAGGTGCTCGACTACGCGGGTTGGATGGCCCGCATCGGGGACACCAAGAAGGCGGAGGAGGTGCTCGAGGAAGCGGTGGCCGCGGGCGAGGAGGGCCGCAAGGACGACGAGAAGGCCCGCGCGCTCGCCCGCCTGGTCTTCGTGGTGGGCTACCTCCAGGGCCGGACGGAGGACGCCGCCCGGTGGAAGCGGCTGGCGGACGCCGCGGTGCGCCGCGCCGCCACCACCACCGCGGAGACGGACCTGGCCAACTTCTGGGGCAACGTGCTCATCCGGCAGGGCCGCAACGCCGAGGCGGCGGCCGTGCTGGAGAAGGGCTACAACGTCGCCCTCCCGGAGTTCGGCCCGCTGGACCAGCGCACCAACGCGCTGCTCTCCAACTGGGCCGCGGCGCTGCAGCGCGGCCACAAGCCGGAGCAGGCGCTCAAGCTGATCACCAAGTCGGTGGAGGCGACGGAGAAGAAGCTGGGCGTCAACCACCCCACCGTGGGCGGCCAGCGCCGGGTGCTGGCCCAGGTGTACCTGGACATGAAGGACTACAAGAACGCCAACGACGAGCTGCAGAAGGCGCTGGCCATCCACAAGGGCACGCTGGGGGCGGAGAGCTCGGAGGTGGCGTACGACCTGGACTGGCTGGCCATCACCCTGCTGGCGGACGGCGAGTACGGCGAGGCGCTCCACGAGGCGCAGCACTCGATGTCCATCCGGGAGCGGATGATCCAGGAGAAGACGCTCTCCTCCACCTCCGGCGACCTGGCGTTCTCGCTGGAGAACATCGGCCAGGCGTACCTGGGGATGCGCAAGCCGCAGGACGCCGTCACGGCCCTGGAGCGCGCCATCGCCATCCACGAGAAGAACAGCCACGACGCCCCGGAGATGGCCGAGGCGCGCTTCGCGCTGGCGCGCGCGCTGTGGGACGCGGGCAAGGACAAGAAGCGCGCCGCCGCCCTCGCCGAGCTGGCCCGCACCGGCTACACCACCAGCAAGGACGAGGAGCGCGTGATGGCGGTGGCCCGGTGGCAGGTCGAGCACCCCTCGGGCGCCGCCAACAAGGGCGGATCGCGCCGATGAGCCGGGCCCGGGCGCTGCTGGCCGCCGCCGCGCTCGCGGCGTCGCTCCCGGCGCGCGCGGCGGACCCGGCGCCCCTGGTGTTGGAGGGCCTGGTGCCGGAGGACGGCTCCCGCTTCTTCGAGCTGACCTTCGAGGTGCCGCCGGGGACGAAGGAGGTCGAGGTCCGCCACTCCGACCTCTCCTCCGCCAACATCCTCGACTGGGGGCTGTTCGACCCGGACCGCTTCCGCGGCTGGGGCGGCGGCAACGAGGAGCCGGCGGTGGTGGGCGAGCAGGCCGCCTCCCGCAGCTACCTGGCCGGCCCACTGCCGCCCGGCACGTGGAAGGTCATCGTGGGCACGGCCAAGATCGGCGAGCGCCCCGCGCGCTACCACGTGGAGGTCATCCTCCGCGCGGCCCCGACGCTGGCGCGGCAGCAGGACCGCCGCCCGTACACGCCGGCCGCGCCGCTGCAGCGGGGCGCGCGCTGGTACGCGGGCGACTTCCACGTGCACTCGCGGGAGAGCGGGGACGCGCGGCCCACGCTGGACGAGATCGCCGCGTACGCGCGGGGGACGGCGGGCCTGGACTTCGCGGTGATCACCGACCACAACACCGTCTCGCACCTCGACTTCGTCTCCGACGCGCAGGGGCGCCACCCGGACTTCCTCTTCGTGCCCGGGCTGGAGATCACCACCTACTGGGGCCACGCCAACGCCTACGGGATGACGCGCTGGGTGGACTTCCGGCTGGACGCGTCCGCGCCCTCCATCCAGGCCGTCGCCGACCAGGTCCACGCCGCGGGCGCGCTGTTCGCCATCAACCACCCGGTGCAGGAGGTGGGGGACCTGTGCATCGGCTGCGCCTGGCACCTGGCGTTCCCCTCCGCGGTGGACGGGCTGGAGGTGAGCAACGCCGGCTACCAGGAGCTGGGCGCGCTCTTCAACGACCCCTCCGTCGTCTTCTGGGAGAGCCTGATCTCCAAGGGGATGAAGGTGGCGGCGGTGGGCGGGAGCGACGACCACCGCGCCGGGCACCCGGACTCGCCGTACGGCAGCTCCATCGGCCAGCCCACCACCATGGTGTGGGCCAGCGAGCTGTCCGCCGCCGCCATCGTGGACGCGGTGGCGCGCGGGCACACGGTGGTGAAGGCGCAGGGCATCGCCGACCCCATGGTGGAGCTGCGCGCGGGGAGCGCCTCCGGCAGCGCCATGGGCGGCGACACGGTGATCTCCCCCGACCCCATCGCGCTCACCGCGGTGGTCACCGGCGGGAAGGGCCTGCAGGTCCGCTTCGTCCACGACGGCGTCCCGCTGCCGCCTTTGCCGGTGGACTCGGACCCGTTCGTCACCGCGCTGGACGTCGCGCCGCCCGACCAGTGCGAGGACCGCTTCCGCGCCGAGGTGCTGGTGGACGGGCGGCCGCGCACCCTCACCAGCTACCTGTGGGTGGCGAAGACCGCCGGGACCGGCTGCGCCAACAACCCATCTCCGGCGCCGCGGGCCGCGCTCTCCGGGGAGGGGTGCGCGTGCAGCGCGGCGTCCGCCGGCGCGGGCACGGCGGCGCTGCTCGCGCTGGGCTTGCTGGCTATGGCCGGAAGGCGCCGCGCACGCCCAGCATCGGCAGCGGGTACCACAGGCCCGTCTGGCCGCGGGTGAGCGTGCGCGCTCCCGCGGCGTCCATCGAGGCGCCGTAGGAGTTGGCGACGACGTCGCGCTGCAGGTCCAGGTCGTAGACGTCCAGCCAGACCTCCATGTGGAGCCGATCCCAGTCGAACGCCTTCGACGCGCGGGCGTCCAGCCGGAACAGCCACGGAAGCCGATCTACCTGGTCCAGCGGGACCGGCGTCCACGCCGGCGCGCCCTGGACGTCCGTCCCCTCGCGCATGGTCCGCGAGGTGAAGAAGGAGCCCACCTCGGGCGCGCCCGAGCGGAGCAGCACCGCCCCGCTGAGCGTGAAACCTCCCGGGAGCCGGTAGGCGAGCACCGCGTTCACCGCGTGGGTCTGCTCGTAGGCGAACGGCAGCTCCTTCCCCAGCGCCGGGTCGACGCGCGCGCTGCGCTGGACGGAGTAGGAGAGCCAGCCGGTGAGCCGGTCGCCCACGGCCTTGCGGAGGAGGAATTCCACGCCCAGGGCCGAGCCGGTGGTGGCGCGGGAGAGCACCAGCGCGCCGGAGGTGGCCGAGTCCGCGAACACCGCGCCGTAGACCCCCGGGTCCAGCACCGGCAGCTCCAGCGTCCGGACCATGGGGTCCCAGTACGCGTCCACGCCCAGGTCCAGGCCGAGCAGCGGGTGGAAGGTGACGCCCGCGGTGGTCTGGATGACGGAGCTCATCCCGGCGGGGAGGTGCAACAGCGAGAAGCCGGGGAGCGGGACGAGGGTGGTGAGCGGCTGGTGGTACCAGCCCGCGCCGCCGTGCACCTCGAACGGCTCTCCCCCGCGGTAGTCGATCCACACCCGCGGCTCGAAGGCGACCTCGGTGCCCTCGCGGAAGCCGCGGTGGGCGGTGGAGAGGCGGAGGCCGGGGGTGATGGTGAACGGGCCGTTGGTGCCGGAGACCTGCGCCCAGGCGCCGGCGAACACGCCCACCGCCTGCGCCCGGTACTCGGAGGTGGTGCCCGGGTCGCCCGCTTGCGGCCGCGTCACCGCCGCCAGCTCGAAGTCGGCCTGGCGGCGCTCCACCTCCGCGCCCAGCTCCAGCTGGATGGGCCGGCCCCGCGAGGCGATGGCGCGCGCCCACCGCGCCTGCGCCCGCAGCGTGCGCTCGGCCGCCTCCAGCACCGTGTCGTTCACCGTCCCGCCCGCGGTGAGCGCCAGCCGGTCCAGGCCGTAGGTGGCGGACGCCTCCAGCCCGCTCGCGTCCCGCCAGCGCAGGTCCACCCGCTGCATCTGCGAGAGCGGCCGCGCGAAGGAGTACTGCGGCAGCCCGGGCGGCGGCGACTCCGGTTCGCCCTGCGCGAGCGCCACCCCGTCGTACGCGCCCAGCCACAGCAGCCGCAGCTCGCCGGTGGCCAAGGGCTGCGCCACCGACAGCTGCCAGTCCGCCAGGTTCGCGTCCACCGTGCCCCCGGTCGCGCGCGAGAGGAGCCACGGCGTCCAGAACACGCCGGCGGAGGCCATGACCCTGGTGCCCAGCGGGCCCACCGGGGAGAGCACCGTGCCGCGCGCGGTGAGCAGGTCCACGTCGGCGAAGGCGGTGGTGCCGGTCACGCGTTCGGGGAGGTGGAGGTCCACCGCGCCGCCGGTGAGGAAGCCGAAGCGCGCCGGCGCCTCGCCCCGGTAGTAGTCGGCCCGGGCGATCAGCTCCGGCGAGAAGGAGGCCGGCCCCACCAGCGCGTGGAAGGGCCAGCTCACGCGCACCCCGTCGAAGAAGGTGGGCGTGGCGTCCGGGAGCCGCCCGCGCACCACCGCCGGTCCCATCCCGCCGATGACGGAGGTCGCGCCGGGGAAGCGGGCCAGCGCGCGCAGCGGGTCGCCCCAGGTGCCGGGGACCGCGTGGAGCAGATCGCCGTCCACCGACAGCGCCGAGGACGTCGCGTCCGGCGCCGGTTCGGCCGCCGCGGGTGGGGCCGTGGAGACCCGCTCCGGCGGCTTCGGCGAGGTGGCGTCCGCGCGGTCGGAGGGTTCAGCAGCCGACGCTCCCGCGCCGATGGCCAGGACCAGAAATGCCGAGCACGTCCGCATGCCGGGCGGGCAGCCTAGTCGAGCTGAAGCGTCCGCGGGCCGACGATGCGCTCCGGGCATTGCGCGACAGCGTCGAATTCCGCTGCGAGCGGGCCTGAAAAATGTCTCCGGGCGTCCGGCGGAGCACTGCAATTCGTACAGCGAAGTTGCGCGCCGATCCGGTGCAACCGCGCGTGACGAGCGTGGTGCCGGTGCGGCATGAGCGCTGCATTCCCGTTCGCGCCCCCAGCGGGCAAACGGATGCCATGAGGGCCGCCTCCAACCCAATCAGCGACCGGTACGAGATCGACCTGCCCCTCCAGGTGCGGGTGGCCCTCTCCCGGTTGAGCCCCGAGGCGCGCAACGCCGTCCTGCGGCGGCTGGCGGAGATCGCCTACGCGGCGGCCTCCTTGACCGCGTGGATGCCCGACACCGGGGACATGCGGAGCGCGATGCACTTCGAGGTGGGAGGGGTGGCCATCAGCTACGCCATGAGCGACGCGCGCCGCAGCATCCAGGTGCTGGGCGTGGCGCAGCTCACCGAATCCGGGCGCTACGGCAAGTTCGACCCGGAGAAGGACGGCACCGGCCGCCGGTAGCCGTCACCTCCGGCCGGGCCCGCGCGGCTCGGGGTCCTCGCCCGCCTCCGCCAGGTCCGCGGTGGTCACCGCCGCGTGCCCGTAGCGGGAGGCGATGCGGTCCAGGGCGGCGTTGAGGCGCTGGCTCTTGCCGGGCTCGGGGCGGAACAGCTCCATCTGGTCGCGCTCGCCCACCAACTCCTGGCCGCTCACCCCGGTGAGGCGCACCGCGCGCGCCAGGTCCACGCGGGCGAACAGGTCCATCGCCGCGCGGTACAGCGCCTGGCCGTCGTCGGTGGGCTCGGGGAAGGTGTGGCGGCGGGTGACCAGCTCGAAGTCGGCGAACTTGATCTTCAGCTGCGCCACCCGCGCCCGCAGGCCGGCGCGCCGCAGCCGCTTCGCCACCCGCAGCGCCTGCGCGTGCACGTGCGGGCGGAGCGACTCCTCGCCCTCCAGGTCCTCGTCGAAGGTGTCCTCGGAGCCGATGCTCTTGGCCTGGACGTCCGGCACCACCGCGCGGTCGTCCAGGCCGTGCGCCAGCTCCCACAGGTGGCGCCCGGCGCTGCCCAGCTTCTGCTCCAGCCACGCCGCGTCGCGCGCCGCCACGTCGCCGATGGTGCGGATGCCCACCCGGCGCAGCAGCTCGTCCGTCTTCGGCCCCACGCCCCACAGTCGGCTGGCGGGCAGCGGGGAGAGGAACGAGATCACCTCGCCCGGCGCCACCTCCTTCTGCCCGTTGGGCTTGGCGGTGTCGGACGCCACCTTGGCCACGAACTTCACCGGGGCGATGCCGGCGGAGGCGGGCAGCTTCACCTCGTCCGCGATGGCCCGGCGCAGCGCGCGGGCGATCTGCCCCGGCGGGCCGAAGAGGGAGGCGGACTCCGTCACGTCGAGGAAGGCCTCGTCCAGCGAGAGCGGCTCCACCAGCGGCGTGTAGCGGTGGAAGATCTGGAAGACCTGTTCGCTGGCGTCCTCGTAGGCCTCGAAGCGTGGGCGCACCACCAGGGCGTCCGGCGCCAGCTTCATCGCGCGGGACATGGGCATCGCGCTGCGCACGCCGAACGGCCGCACCTCGTAGGACGCCGCCAGCACCACCCCGCGCGTCGGGTGGCCGCCCACGATCAGCGGCTTCCCCTTCAGCTCCGGTTGGTCGCGCTGCTCCACGGACGCGTAGAAGGCGTCCATGTCCACGTGGATGATGGCGCGCGGGCCGCTCACGCCGCCGGAGTGTACGCCCGTTCAGGTTTGCCGGGGCTACAGACGAACGCCCATGAAGAAGATCAGCGATACGCCGGGCAGCGGGGCCACGCTCTGGGGCTGGAGCGAGGACAGCGGCGGGTCCAGGCTCAGCACCGTGAAGCGCGGCATGTACGTGGCCCGCACCTCGCCGCCGGCGAAGATCTCGTCGCTGTTGCCGGGGAAGTAGAGGGTGCCCAGCCCCGCGCTCACGAAGGGCGAATAGGTGAAGGCGTGGAGCTGGCCGGAGGCGCTCTGCTCGTCCACCACGTCCAGCGCGGCGCCGCCCATCAAGAGCGCGTAGAAGCCGGTGGCGGCGAGGTTGGGGGAGCTGCCTTCGATGGTGAAGTGGTACGTGACGCGGGCCGCGGGCGCGAAGGTCCAGCGGTCCACCACCACGTCCGGGGAGATGCGCCCGCACGCCAGCAGGCACTTCCCCGCGCTCAGCTCCAGCCCCAGCGCCAGCGCGCCCGGCCCCACCGGCGCCAGGCCGCGGTCGATGACGAGCACGCCGCTCGCCTTGCTGAGGAGGATGTCCGCCAGCACGCCCAGCCGCGCGTCGGTGGAGCCGGGCGGGAGCAGCCGGCTCAGATAGCGGGTGTCGCCGGTGGGGAACGCGTCCTCGGGGACGTCGCCGCCGTCGCGTGACCCGGCGAGCGCTGGAGTCGCCATGGAGATCACTGCCAGGACGAGCGCGCGCGGACAGAGCATGCGCGCGACGATATCGCGCGTGGCCGGCGCCCCGCGTATCGGGCGCGGCGGCGCGCGGCGCCGGTTCAGGCTCACGCGACCGGCACCTTCAGCCCCAGCGCGCCGAGCGCCGCCTCCAGCTCCTCCGGCAGCGGGCTCTCCACGCGGAGCTTCCGCCGCGACGACGGGTGCGTCACCTCCAGGGACCGCGCGTGGAGGAACAGCCGGCCCAGCGAGGGCAGCGGCCGCCCGCCGTACGCCGCGTCGCCCAGCACCGGCGCGCCGACGGCGGCCAGGTGGGCGCGGACCTGGTGGAGCACGCCGGTGTGGATCCGCACCTCCACCAGCGCCGCGTCTCCGCTCCGCGCGAGCACCCGGAAGTCCGACCGCGCCGGCCGCGCCCCGGCCCCATCCACCGCCGGCTCCACCCGGTCCTTGTGGTGGCGGAGCGGGAGGTCGATCTCCCCCTCGTCCGCGAGGGGCCCGGTCACCGCCGCCCAGTACCGCTTGTCCGCGCCGTCGCCGGAGAAGGCGGCGCGCATCGCCTCCCAGGCCGCGCGCGTCCGCGCCGCCAGCAGCACCCCGGAGGTCCCGATGTCCAGCCGGTGGCACAGCCCGCCCTCGCGCGGGTCGTCGGAGGCCGCGGCGCACTCCGGGTAGCGCGCCACCAGCGCGTTGGCCACGGTCCCGGTCTCCCCCGGCTGCAGCGGGTGGCTGGGCCGGCCGGAGGGCTTGTCGCAGAACACCAGGGAGGCGTCCTCGTGGAGCACGCGCAGCGGCGCGCCCGGCTCCGGGACCAGCGCGGGCCCCTCGTCCGCCGCGCCCTCCGCCACCTCCACCCGCTGCCCCGCCTTCAGCAGATCGCCCTTGCGCGCGGGCCGGCCGTCCACGCGCACCGCGCCCTCCTCGAACAGCCTCTTCACCTTCGCGCGGGACAGGCCCGTCGCCTCGGAGACGAAGAGGTCGGCCCGGCGGCCCGCGGCGCCCGGCGGCACCTCCAGCGGGGACTTCGCGGAGGTCACTCCGACAGCGCCTCGTAGACCTCCTCGGCGGTCTGGTAGCGCTCCTCGGCGTCCTTGCGGATCAGCTTGTGCGCCACCCGGACGAGCTGCCCGTCCGCCTTGGGATTCAGAGCGAGCAGCGACGGGGCGTCCGTCTCCAGGACCTTCTCCCACAGCTCGTACGGCGTCTTCGCCTCGAACGGGGCGCGGCCGGAGAGCAGCTCGTACATGATCACGCCCAGCGAGTAGAGGTCGCTCCGGGCGTCCAGCGGCTCCCCCAGGATCTGCTCCGGCGACATGTACCGGAACGTCCCCACCAGCCGGCCGTCCGCGGTGACGCCGTCGTCCACCGCGAGGAACTTGGCCAGGCCGAAGTCCATCAGCCGCACCACCCGCTCCTGGTCCACCATCACGTTGGAGGGCTTGAGGTCGCGGTGGATGAGCCCGCGCGCGTGCACGTAGGAGAGCGCCAGGCAGAGCTGGAGCATGGAGTCCTTCAGCTTCGCCACCCGCTCCGGCTTGTTGTACGCCTCCAGGTTCACCAGGCGCGGCTTCTCCGCGGGCAGCAGCTTGCCGGCGCCCTTCACCTGGTCGAGCTTGAGCGCGAAGTCGCCCTGGGAGTGCGTGTCCGGCTCCTCCAGCGCGTCGGCGAAGGCGCGGAGCGAGTCGGGGCCGGAGTCGGAGTCGAAGTCGGCGTTGCTGGGGGCCTCGTCGTCGCCGCTCTCCCCCAGGATGAAGCGCTCCTCCTCGTCGTCGTCGTCGTCCTCGTCCCTGCGCCCGCGCCCGCCGCGGCCGGGCGCCTCGGACGGGTCCCACTCGCCGGTGGGCTCCTCGCTGGGGTCGTCCGGCTCGTCGGCGCCCCGGTCCGGGTGGCCCTGGAAGGAGTCGGAGGAGGGGGAGTCGAAGACGCGGGCGATCTCCTTGGCCATGGCGGCGCCCTTGGCGGAGATGTTCAACGCCACCGCGCGGGAGACGCTGATCAGGTCCTCGTCCGAGAAGGAGAGGTAGTGGCGGAGGGTGAGCCCCTCCACCAGCTCCATCGTGAGGTAGGGGTACCCGTGGTAGACGCCGGTGTCGTAGACCTTCACCACGTTGGGGTGCGACAGGTCCTGGAGCGCCTCGAACTCGCGCGCCAGGCGCCGCGCCGCCCGCGGATCCAGCGCGGGTCCGGCCGCCAGCAGCTTGAGCGCCACCGCCTCGTTCGTGCGCCGGTCGAGCGCCCGGTACACGGTGCCCACGCCACCGCTGCCCAGAGTCTCCAGGACGCGGTACGGGCCAATCACCTTGGGTGGCATGAAGGGCTGGATGGTAGAAAACCGCTCGCTCGGCGGTCAAACGCCCGTCTGACGGCAGGTCGCCGGGCCCTTGGGCGCCTTGCCCAGGGGACTATGATGGTGAAGGGCACGCGTCCCCCCAGTGTCGCAAATTGGCAAATACGAGCTGATCCGGAAGATCGCCATCGGCGGCATGGCGGAGGTGTTCCTCGCCAAGGCCGCCGGCCCCATGGGCTTCGAGAAGACCCTGGTGGTGAAGCGGATCCTCCCCCACCTGGCGGACGACCCGAAGTTCGTGGAGATGTTCCTCACCGAAGCCAAGCTGGCCGCCCAGCTCAACCACCCCAACGTGGTGCAGATCTTCGACTTCGGGGAGGCGGAGGGCGCGCACTTTCTGGCCATGGAGTACGTGGACGGGCCCAACCTGCGCGCGCTGGTGAGGCGGGCGCAGGAGCTGGGCAAGCCGCTCGACCCGCCGGTGGCGGCGAAGATCGTCTCCCTGGCGTGCGAGGGCCTGGCCTACGCGCACGAGTTCCAGGACCCGCTCACCGGCCAGCCGCTGGGCCTCATCCACCGCGACGTGAGCCCGGACAACATCCTCGTCTCCAAGACCGGCGCGGTGAAGGTGGTGGACTTCGGCATCGCCAAGGCCGCCAACAAGAGCCAGCAGACGCGGACCGGGGTGCTGAAGGGGAAGCTGTCGTACATGCCGCCGGAGCAGCTCCGGCTGCAGCCCATGGACCTGCGCGTGGACGTGTTCGCGCTGGGGATGGTGCTCTACGAGCTGCTCACCGGCGCCCGCCCGTTCGACGCGGTGGACGAGATCGCCGTGATGCAGGCAATCATCCACGAACCGTTCATCCCGGTGACGGCGCGGCGGCCGGACACGCCGCCCGCGCTGAGCGCGGCGGTCGACAAGGCGATCGAGAAGGACGCCGCCAAGCGCTACCGCTCCAGCCGCGAGCTGCAGGGGGACCTGGAGCGCTACATCGTCTCCACCGGGAACCCGGTGGCCGGCTACCAGCTGGCGCAGCTGGTGAACGCGCTGGCGCCGGAGGCGCCCGGGAACCAGCCCTCGCCGGCGGCCGTGCCGCGGACGGTGAAGACGCCCATCAGCCAGACGCACCTTCTGGCCACGCCGCTGCCGCGCGCCGCCCCAGACGTCCCCCCGCCCGACCTGCCGGCCCCGCGCGAGGCCCCGCAGCCGCATCCCCGGCCGCTCTCGCGCACCGGGCCGCCGCGCGGGACGGACCCGCACCTGCGCCCCCCGCCGCAGGTCGGGCGCGGCCAGCCCACCAACCCGCGCGTGGTGATCGCCGTGGGCGCGGGCGCGCTGCTGGTCGGCATCCTCCTCTTCGCCCTCGGCCGCGGCCCCGCGCCCGCCCCGCCGGTGGCGACGGCCCCTCCGCCCCCGCGCCCGGCCGCCCCGGTGACGCCGCCGCCTGCGCCACCGCAGGAGCCGGACCCGCACGGCTCGCAGCCGCTGGCGCAGCCCCTCCCGAAGCAGCCGCCCCGGTCGGCGCAGAAGGCGAAGGCGGTGGTCTCCGCCGCCTCCCCGGGCGCGACCGCCGACCCGAAGCTGGCCAGCCTTTTGGTGGAGTCCGCGCCCGCCGGGATGGTCCGGGTGAACGGCCGCATCTACGGGAAGAGCCCCACCACGGTGCACAACCTGCCGCCCGGCGACGTGAAGATCGAGGTGTTCGACGCGCTGGGCGCGTTCTCGCGGGCGGAGACGGGCACGCTCACCGCCGGCCAGACGCTCACCCGCAAGCTGGTGCTGGGGAAGGGGAAGGTGGAGTTCCGGGTCCGGCCCTACGCCACCGTGTTCCTGGACGGCAAGCCGCTGGGGCAGACGCCGTTCGAACCGGTGGAGGTGTGGGAGGGGAAGCACACGGTGAAGCTGGTGAACAAGGACCTCAAGAAGGAGGTCACCCAGCCGCTCACCGTCGTCGCCGGGCAGCCCAACGTCTTCAAGTACGTGCTGCAGTAGCCGCCGTCACTGGTGCGGCATCAGGAAGTACGTCGCCACCGCGCCGCCCGCCAGCAGCCCCGCGGCGACGAAGAGCGTGTTCGCCACCGGCGCGGTGTGGTTGGCGTCCTGCCAGTGCGCGTACGCCTCGTCCTGGTAGACGGCGCTCTGCGCCTGCTCCAGCGAGTGGCGCGTCATCAGCCCGAACACCGTCCCGCCCACGCCCGCCGCCACCGCCACCCCGCCCAGCGCGGCGGGCACCAGCGGCACCCGGACGCCGAACGCGGAGAAGCCGGAGGAGGGCGCGGGCCCGCGCCCCGAAGGTTCGAGCGGCACCAGCGAGGGCGGGGTCGGCGGGGCCCCGGCCACGGGCCGGTCGCTCGCGGCGGGGGAGGGCGGCTTCGAGGCCACCTTCCTCTTCGCCTGCTCCTTCTGCTCCTTGGCCTGCTCCTGCGTCACCTGCTTGCGGAGCTGTTCGAACTCCTTCTCCACCTTGGGGGACACCTTCACCGGGAGCCGGGCGTCGGGGCGGAGGAGGAGCGCGGCGCGGAAGGCGGCCTGCGACTGATCGCGGTGGCCGCTCATGTCCGCGTAGATGATCCCTTCGTAGAGGGAGATCTCCACCCCGTCGTCCGCGCGCACGGCCAGCGCCTTGGCGTGGGCCAGCTGCTCCAGCGCCTGGTCGTAGTCGAGCGACTCGTAGAGCTTGGCCGCGGCCTGGATGTAGCGCTGCACGTCGTTCCCCGCGGCGCCGGACGCGCCCGCCGCCGCCGGGGCGGCGATGGCCCACAGCCACACGGCGGCCGCCGCCAGCAGATGTTCGCGCCTCGGCTCCACGCGTCCGACTCTACTCGCCCGATGGACGGTTTGCCCGTATGGTGACCGCCCAAGAGATGGACAGCCCCACCAGCGTCACCGATCTGGAGGAGCAGCTTCGGGAGCGGTCGCTGCCCCGCCACGTGGGCATCATCATGGACGGCAACGGCCGCTGGGCGGAGGCCCGCGGGCTCCCGCGCATCGACGGCCACCGCGAGGGCTCCAACAGCGTGCGCGAGATCACCCGCTGCGCGCGCCGGATCGGGCTGAAGGCGATCACGCTGTACGCCTTCTCCTCGCAGAACTGGTCGCGCCCGGCGGACGAGGTGGCGGCGCTGATGGACCTGCTCCGCGAGTACCTGGAGAAGGAGCGCCCGGAGATCATGGAGAACGGCATCCGGCTCAACGCCATCGGCGAGCTGGACCGGCTCCCCCGCTTCGTCCGGGAACCGCTGGACGCGCTGCGAGCCGAGTCGCGCGACAACCGGGAGATGGTGCTCACCCTGGCGCTCTCCTACGGCGGGCGGGAGGAGCTGCTGCGCGCCGCCGGGCGGTGGGCGGCGTCCGGCAAGCAGGGGACGCCGACGGAGGCGGAGCTGGAGGCGCTGCTGTGGACCTCCGACCTGCCGCCGCTGGACCTGGTGATCCGCACCTCCGGCGAGCACCGCATCTCCAACTTCCTGCTCTGGCAGCTGGCCTACGCGGAGCTGGTCTTCACCGAGGTGCTCTGGCCGGACTTCCGGCCGGACGCCTTCGCGGGGTGCCTGCTGGAGTACCAGCAGCGCGAGCGGCGGTTCGGGTTGACCTCCGCCCAGGTGAGGCGCGCCCCGTGACCGAGGCCAACCGCAACCTGGCGATCCGGCTCCTCACGTCGGCGGTCATCGCGCCCGGCGTCATCTACCTCGTCTACCGCGGCGGCTGGCTGATGGCGCTGCTGTTCTCCGTCGCCGCGGTGATCAGCGTGCTGGAGTTCTACGAGATCACCATGAAGGGGTGGTCTCCGGCGGCGTGGGTGGGGATCGGCGTCACCGGGCTCTTCCCCATGCTGCCCATGACGGGGGACAGCTGGGGCGTCGCGGCCTTCTACGTCGTGGTGGCGTTCGGGATGTTCGCCTGGACGTACCACCTGATCCGCGGCCCGCTGAAGGAGGGGCCGCAGAACGTGAGCCACCTGGTGGCCGGGATGGTCTATTCGGCCGCCGGCCCGACCTCGCTGGTCTGCCTGCGGCTGCTGGGGGGCGACGAGAACGGCGGCCACTGGGTGATGGTGGTGATGTACCTGAGCTTCCTCAACGACACCTTCGCGTATTTCACCGGCCGCGCCATCGGCAAGCACAAGCTCTACCCGGAGGTGAGCCCGAACAAGACGTGGGAGGGCTTCTTCGGCGGGATGGCGGGCGCCACCGCGGGGCTGTTCGTGTTCCGCTGGCTGGGCTTCCACAGCCTGTCGGTGGTGGACGTGCTCATCCTCTCCCTGGCGGGGGGGATCATGGGCCCCATCGGCGACTTCTCCGAGTCGATGCTCAAGCGCGCCTACGGGGTGAAGGACTCCGGGAAGATCATCCCCGGGCACGGCGGCATCCTCGACCGCATCGACGCGCTCATCTTCAACGCCACCATCGTCTTCCTGTACGCCAACTACCTCCGGCCGCTGATCGGCGGCTGATGTCCATTGGCCGGCGTTGTGCGTTGTCGGTCCGGGGTCCCCCGATTAACGTTGTCGTCCAATGCCTCAGTCGGTCGCCTACCTTCCCTACACCGTCCTCCTCCTGGGCGTGCTGATCTTCGTCCACGAGAGCGGCCACTTCCTCCTGGCCAAGGCGCTGGGGGTGAAGGTGCTGCGGTTCTCCATCGGCTTCGGGCCGCCCATCGTGGCGTTCACCCGCGGGGACACCGAATACCGCATCGCCTGGTTCCCGCTGGGCGGCTACGTGAAGATGGCCGGCGAGCAGCCGTACGACGAGCTCCCGCCGGAGGAGGCGAAGTACGGCTTTCTGGCGCAGGCGCCGTGGAAGCGGATGCTGATCGTCGCCGCCGGGCCGGTGTTCAACCTCGTCTTCCCGGTGCTGGTGTTCTTCATCGTGCTGCTCGGGCTCTCCGAGCACGCCACCTCCATGGTGGGGTCCGTGGAGCCGGGGATGCCCGCCGCCGAGGCCGGCATCCGCCCGGGCGACCGGATCGTCGCCGTCGAGGGCCAGAAGATCGACCTCTTCGAGGAGATCTCCGACGTCCTCAAGCCCCGCTACGACCGGCCCACCGTCGTCACCGTGGACCGCGCCGGCAAGCAGCTCACGCTCACCCTCACCCCGGTGCGCAGCACGGTGAGCGAACCGCTGAGCGATCCGGAGACCCGCGGGCAGATCGGCATCCGGCCCTTCCCCCTGGCGCCGCTGTTGGGCGTGCCCGCCGGGTCGCCCGCCGCCGCCGCGGGGCTGAAGAGCTTCGACCGCGTGGTGGCGATCAACGGCCAGCCGGTGCGGGACGAGCGGGACCTGGAGAAGGTGGTGGGCGCCGCGCAGGGCGAGCTGGAGGTGGAGGTCCTCCGGGAGGAGTCGCTGGACCTGCCGGGCGTCGGCGGCACCAACCCGCGCGTCGTGCGCGCCCACCTGTCGCGCCAGCCCGGGGACGGCTACGCGGGGCTGGGCGCGGAGCCGCCCTCGACCTTCGTCTACACCGTCCTGGCGGACAGCCCGGCCGCCGGCGCGGGCTTGGCGCGCGGGGACCAGCTGCTCTCGCTGAACGGGGCGCCGGTGCGCTCCTTCACCGGGCTGATCAACGCGCTCACCGAGGAGATCAAGGACCAGCCGTTCGCGCTCGCCTGGCGCACCCCGGCCGGGGAGGAGAAGCACGCCGAGCTGAGGCAGACGCGATCGCGCGAGAAGGACCAGCTGGGCCAGGAGTCGGGCCAACTCGACTTCGGCGTGCGCACCCGGTACTTCGGCGCGGCGGACGTCCTCAACCCGGAGACCGTCAAGGTCCGGATGAGCCCGGGCAAGGCGCTGGTGAAGTCGCTGCAGATCGTCCCCCAGGACATCGCCAAGGTCGCCACCGTGCTGGGCTACATGATCACCGGCCGCGTCTCTATGGACGCGATGAGCGGCCCGCTGGGGCTGCACCAGATGGCGACCAAGGCGGCGGAGGCGGGGTTCGACCAGTTCCTGTCGATGATGGCGATCATCTCCATCAACCTCGGCGTGGTGAACCTGCTGCCCATCCCCATCCTGGACGGCTTCCACCTGCTGGCCGCCGGCTGGGAGGCCATCCGCCGCCGGCCCATCTCCATGCGCGCGCGGGAGATCGCCAACTGGGTGGGGCTGGTGATGCTGGTCAGCCTGATCGTCCGCGTCTTCTACAACGACCTGTTCAAGAGGTGAGCGGCATGAAGGCCCCCGTCCTCGTCCTCGCGTGCGCGGTCGCCTTCGCGGCGTGCGTGCCCATGGCTCCCCCGCGGGAGCCGCTCCCTTTGGACTACTTCGAGGAGGGGAAGGCCGCCGTCTACGGGAGCGCGGGGAGCGACGAGGGCAACGGGTCCGGCACGGTGGGCGCTCCGCGCGAGTGGGACCCGGGGATGATCACCGCCGCGCACCGCTCGCTGCCGGTGGGCACCTGCGTGCTGGTCACCAACCTCGAGAACGGCTTCGACGCGCGGGTGCACATCACCGACCGCGGCGCGTACACGCCCGGGGTGATCCTCCAGGTCTCCCGGACGGCGGCGCGCAAGCTGGGGATGCTGGACGCCCGGAACGGCATCGCGCGCGTCCGGCTGACGCCCTGCGAGTAGCGTGTTCCTCGCGCTCGACACCTCCACCCTCACGCTGAGCATGGCCCTGGTGGAGCAGGGTCCCTGGCGCGCCGTGGACGCGGTGGCGCTGGGCCCGCCGCGCAAGCAGAGCGAGCTGCTGCCGGGCGAGGCGCGCGCGCTGCTGGAGCGCCACCGGCTCTCGTTCCAGGACCTGGAGGGCATCGCCGTCGGGCTGGGGCCCGGCTCCTTCACCGGGCTGCGCATCGGCCTGGCCACCGCCAAGGGGCTGGCGTACGCCGCCTCCGTCCCGCTGGCGGGCGCCTCCTCGCTCCAGGCCCTGGCGCTGGACGCCGCCGCCGCCGGGCGCGGGCCGCTCGCCCTCCCGGTCGCGGTGGCGCGCCAGAACGAGCTGTACGTGGCGGCGTACCGGGTGGACGGCGATGTTGCGGCGGCGGTCGAGCCGGAGCAGGCGCTGCCGCTCGCCGAGGCGGCGGCCTTCCTCCTCCGGTGCGAGGGCGCGGTGGTGGGGCCGGCGGTGCGCGAGTACCGCGAGAAGCTCCAGGCTTTGGGCGTGCCCGCCGCCCGGCTGTTCGACGAGCCGTCGTTCCCCACCGCGCGGTCCGTCTGCGCGCTGGCGCGCTGGGGCGACGCCGGGGACGCGCAGAAGATGTTCGCGCTGGAGCCGCACTACGTCCGCCCCTCCGAGGCGGAGCGGAACCCGAAGTTTCCGCCGCTGCCCGGACCGGCGCCGTCTGCGAGGATGAAGGAGGACTGAGGGAGGGGCATGCGCATGGTGGATCGCAGCGCGAAGATCGCGGTGGTGGGGGCGACGGGCGCGGTGGGGCAGGAGATCCTCTCCGCGCTGCTGGACCGCGGGTACGCCTCGCAGCAGATCGGCGCCCTCGGCTCCGAGCGCTCCGAGGGCGACGAGATCGAGTTCGGGGACGACACCATCCCGGTGGAGAAGGCGGGGCCGGACGCGTTCCGCGGCATCCACCTGGCGCTGATCGCCGCGCCGCCGGAGGTGGCCGCGCCGCTGGCGCTGTCCGCGCAGGGGGCCGGCGCCTGGGTGGTGGACACCAGCGCCGCCTTCCGCGCCGACCCCAAGGTGCCGCTGGTGCTCCCGGCGGTGAACGGCGCCGCCGCCTCCGCGCCCTTCGAGGGCCGGATCGTCTCCGTGCCCTCCGCCACCACCGCCGCGCTCGCCACCGCGCTGCAGGCGCTGGACGCGCTCTCCCCCACGGACGCGCACGTCACCGCGCTGCTCTCCGCGTCGTCCGCCGGGTTGGCGGGGGTGCAGGCGCTGGAGCAGCAGACCGCGGCGCTCCTCTCCGGGCGCGAGCCGGAGGGCTCCGTCTTCCCGCACCGGCTGGGCTTCAACGTCCTCCCCCAGGCGGGCCGCATCGCCCCCGGCGCCATCGACTCCGAGGAGGAGCTGGCGTGGACGAAGGAGGGCGACCGGCTGGGGGGCGCCATCGCCCGCGCGCAGGTCTCCGGCACCGCCCTGGTGGTGCCGGTGTTCTACGGCCACCTCCTCTCCGTCACCGTGCACCTCAACGCCCGGCCCGGCCTGGACGAGGTGCGCGCCGCGCTGAAGGCGTCGCCGGCGCTCAAGCTGCTGGATGAGCCGGCGGAGCGCGTCTACCCCATGCCCATGCTGGTCACCGCGGACGCGGCGGTCCACGTGGGGCGCGTGCGCGCCGCCCGCGGCGACGGCTGGTTCCACCTGCTGGTGGCGGTGGACAACGCCGGCCGCGGCGCCGCGCTCAACGCCGTCGAGGTCGGCGAGCTGTTGCTGGCGCGCGGGCGGTGACAAATTGGCAAGCGGCTCTGCCCGCCGCGACATTTGGGCGGGCGCGGAGTGGCGCGGTTCCTCGTTTCGAGGAGATAGTCGGGCCGCGCGGGCTGGCCTCCGGCTTGCTCCGCTGGGGCCGACCACACCACGGATGCCATGAGACCTTCCACCTCCCTGATGCGCTCGCTTCCCTGGCTGGCGCTGCTGGCGGCCACGGGCGCCGGCGCCCAGACCACGCTCACGCTCACCGTGAACGACGGCACTTCGGTCCTGCTCGCCAAGAACGACTGCGCCCGCACGCTCGCCGTCAACTGGACGTTCGCCGCGGGCGGCGCCGGCCCATGCACGGACCACCAGGACCTGGTGATCTGGGCGACCAAGAACACGACGTGCGGGAATGACCCGGCGACCGGGGACTTCCAGGTGGGGACCGTGCCGCAGAGCACCTGGGCCACCACCGGGAGCGGGAGCTTCACCCTGCGCGTGGTTGACCTGCCGGTGTTCGCCGGCGCCACCTGCCCGGTCAACAACACCGAGGTGCCGATGAAGCTCTGCGCGTACGTCAAGTACCTGCCGCTGGGCGCCGTCACCTGCCTGGAGGGAAAACCGGCGACCGCCCCGACCATCACCTACGACAGCGCCCCTCCCGCGGCGCCCACGCTCGACAGCCTGGTGCCGCTGGATGGGGCGCTGCAGGTCAACTTCACCGCGGGCAATGACGCGTCATCGATGATGGTGGCCTACCAGTCCACGATCGGGCCGTACACCACCAAGTCCGCCGGTCCGGCGTCCGCCGGATCGTTCAAGCTGGACGGCCTCACCAACGGCGTCACCTACGCGGTGCTCGTCTACGCCCTGGACGAGGCCGGGAACCAGAGCGACGACTCCAACATCATCAATGGCACGCCGGTGCCGAGCTTCGGCTTCTTCAGCAACTACCAGAAGTCCGGCGGCGACACCCAGGGGTGCGCGGCGGCGCCCGCGGGCGCGCTCCCGTTGCTGGGGCTGGGCTGGCTGTCCCGGCGGCGGCGCCGGTCGCCCGGAGGGAGGCGGTCATGAAGGCGATCCACGCAGTCGCGGCCGCGGCCGTGCTCTCGCTGGGGATGGCCGGACCGGCGCGGGCGCAGGGGGCCCCGGGAACGGTCGAGCGCGCGCCGGGCGAGACCGGCTCCGAACGCACCATGGGCCTGGAGGTGAAGCTGGGCGGATTCAAGCCGCTGATCGACCGGGAGCCCGGCCTGTTCGGCACTCCGTACGCGGACACCTTCGGCGACAGCCCCATGCTGCTCTTCGAGGCCTCCGGCGAACGGCAGCTCTTCCAGGCCATGGGCACCGCCGGGGTCGGCCTCTCCGTCGGGTACGCGGAGAAGTTCGCTCCCGCGCTCCTGGAGGGCGGCGAGGCGGCGGCGGACGGCACCGGCCTGAGGCTCGTCCCGCTCGCGCTGTTCGGCGTCTACCGCTTCGACTACGCCGCGCACGTGTGGGGCATCCCCCTGGTGCCGTACGTGAAGGCGGGCCTGCGCTACACCATCTGGTGGTCCACCAAGGGGACGTCGCTGGAGACCGGCACCGGCGGCGGCACGGCCCTCGGCGGGCGGCTGGGCTGGGGCTTCAGCGGGGGCCTGTCGCTGCTGCTGGACGTCTTCGAGCCGCGCCTGGCGCGCGACTTCGACACCGACGCGGGCGTGAACCACAGCTACCTGTTCGCCGAGTGGAACTTCGCCGACGTGAACAACTTCTACACCGGCGGGCTGGACCTCTCCGGGCGGTACTTCACCTTCGGCATCGCCTTCGAGATCTGAGAGGGCGGCGGCGGTGCTCCGCCTCCGCGCGGCCCAGGTGATGGCGCTGCTGGCGCTCCTCGGCGGGTGCGTGCGGTCGCTCCGCTCGGAGCCTCCGGAGGGTGGGCCGGCGGACACCGGCGTGCCGGTGGCGTTCGCGCTGGACGGCGCCGGGCCGGAGGTGGAGTGGCGCTGGGGCGACGGGACGCCCCCTTCGCGCGGCCCGCGGGCGCGGCACGCCTTCGCGCGCGCCGGGCACTACGAGGTGCAGGCGGTAGTGGCCGGGCGGGCGGTGGCGGTCACCGGAGTGGACGTGCGGCCGCGGCCGGTGCTGCGCGCGGTGCCGGCGCGGGCCCAGGGCGCGCTGTACTGCGCGGCGCCGGGCGCGGGGCTGGACGACGCGGCGGACCTGCTGGACGGGCTCCTGGGGCCGAGCGGGGCGGCGAAGCTGCTGGCCCGGACCGGGGTGCTGCACCTGGCGCTGCAGTCCTCCGCGGCGGGCGAGGGCGCGGTGGATCCGGACGAGGGGTTGGCGTTCTTCACGCTGCCCGGGGTGAGCGGGATGGTGGCGGCGGTGGGCGTCACGGACGAGGAGGCGGCGCTCGGCGCGCTGGGGCAGTCGCTGGAGGAGCAGGGCGCGGCGCTGAGCCAGTCGGCGCAGGGGTTCGTGCAGGTGCAGCGGCCCGGGCAGCCGGACGCGGCGGCGTTCGTGGACCGCGGGTACCTGTACCTGGCGCTGCCGGAGCGCGGCGCGCCGGTGGCGGAGCAGCTCCGCCGGGCGAAGGAGGAGGTGGTGGGCGGCGGAGACCGCGGGGCGGAGCGGTGGCCGCTGATCGCGGAGTCGCGCGAGGCGGTGCCGGAGGGGACGTGCGCGGTGGCGGTGCCGGCGCGGGCGGGCGCCTCGTCGCGTGGCTTCTACGGGACGCTGCGGCTGGAGGGGCGCGAGCTGCGGGCGGAGGGCGTCTTCCGGGCGGACGGGCCGCTGTGGCGCGCGCCGGCGGCCGCGCCGGCCCTGCTGGGGACGGCGCCGGAGGGACCGGTGATCGCGCTCTCGGTGAGCGCCCCGGCGGAGGTGTTGGCGGCGCTGCTGCTGGGGCCGCCCGGATCTCCCGAGCGCGCGAGGGACGCGGAGGCGCTGAGGGCGGAGGGGTGGGACGTGGAGGGCGCGGTGGAGGGGCTGGGGGACGAGGTGGCGGTGCTGGGGTACTTCGACGCCCCGGCGTTCCTGGGCAACCTGATCCGCGGCAACAAGGAGCCGGAGCTGCGCGGCGCGCTGTGGGTGGACGCGCGGCTGCGGAAGAAGGAGCCGGCGCTGCGCGCGCTGCGGGAGGCGTTGGAGGCGAAGCGGGTGGAGTACGGCCAGCGGGCGGATGGGTTGCGGTTCGAGGCGATGGAGGAGCCGGTGGAGGTGACGGTGGGGCCGGAGCGGCTCCAACTCCGCGCCGGGACGGTGGGCCGGTGGCGGCGGCCGGCGGCGCTGCGGGAGGCGCTGGCGGCGCGCGCCGGGCCGGGGTCGTTCGGGCCGGGGCACGTGTCGCTGCTGGTGGACCTGGGGCGGCTGGAGGACGAGCTGCGCGCGCCGGCGTCGGTGCCGGGCGTGGCGGACGGGCGGGTGGAGGACGTGCAGCGGTTCGCGGTGCGCTTCATGAACCAGCTCACCGGCGCGCGGGAGCTGGCGCTCGACCTGGCGCCGGACCCGCTCGGCGCCAGGCTCCGCGCGCGCGTGACGGTGGGCGGCCGGGACTGAGCCTGCGCTGCGCCCAGAGCAGCGCCTCGAAGCGGTGCGGTGACATGGCCCGGTGGTTCGCTCGCGCTCGGGCTGAACGGGCTTTGGTCATGGCTCTTCTTTGGCAAGCAGCGACCCCGTGCCGCGCTCGCCCGCTCGCCGACTCCAGCTTCGAAGAGGCGCTGGTCCGCCGCGTTGGACCTCGCCTGCGAATGTCCTGAATCCACCCGTTCAGTGGTGATTCCGGAGGATTCCATGTCCCGGGATCGATGGTCACCTCCCGGGGATGAGAACGATCCCCCTGCTTGCCTTGCTTCCCGCGGTCGCGCTCGCGGCGGAAAAGGTCCCGGCGCCGGCTGATCGGATCGAACGGGGCCGCTACCTGGTGACGATCGCGGCCTGCAACGACTGCCACACGCCCTTGAAGTTCGACCAAGAGCTCAAGATGCCGGTGCCCGACATGTCGCGGATGCTCTCGGGGCATCCGGAGGGCGCTCCCGATCCCTCGAGCGAGTACAAGGGATCCGACATGCTCATCATCGGGCCGACGCTCACCTCGTTCAAACTGCAGTTCGGGGTCGTCTACTCGCCCAACCTGACCCCGGACAAGGCGACCGGTCTTGGCGGCTGGACCGAGGAAATGTTCTTGAGCGCGCTTCGCACCGGGAAGCACATGGGTGGGTCGGGACGGGCCATCCTGCCGCCGATGCCGTGGGCCTGGTTTGGGCGAATGACCGACGAAGATCTCAAGGCGATCTTCGCCTACCTGCGCAGCATCCCGGCGGTCAAAAACGAGGTGCCACCCCCCAAGGTTCCCGCGGCCGCGCTGGACGGCATCAGCGTCAGCACCCAGAAGTTGGTGGAGAGGATGAAGGGCGCTGAACAAACCACCGGCAAGAAATCACAGTCGAGGAAGGGCGCCCCGGCACGTCCCGGCTCGGGCCAGTAGGGCCCATGGCTCCCTCGCAGGCCAAGGTCAGGGCAAGGCGTGCTCGTCGACGGTCGCGACGAAGGCCGGAGCCGCCCAGACCCCAGCGACTCCTGCCGGGACTCGAAACCCGAGTTTGTGCCGTGAGAGGGAGGGATGGGGCGTCGGATGGGGCTGGCACCGGGTGCCAGCGCTTCGGAAGCGCGGTTTTGCACTGAGCGGGCGGCCCCGCTCACTTCACGCAGCCGTGGAATTCAGTGGTGAGCAGTACGCCGTTGAGGTTGGTGGTGCCCGTCCCGCCAGCGTTGACGTAGCGGAGTTGCACGACATGGGTCCCAGGCGAGAGAGTGAACACTGCCATGCTGGTGACCGGCACCCAGCTTTGGTTTACCAGCCAGAAGTGTATGGAGCCCACGGCATAGCCGATGTCCTGGTTCCCCGGCCAGGCATGGGCCCCATCCATGAAGATCTCCGCTTGCAGGCCGGCGCCGGTCGTGTTCGTGGCGTGCCCCACCATCCGGACGATCGCCGTCACCTTCCGGTCCACGGTAAAGGTCCGCGAGATGAGCGTGCTCCAAGAGGTGGTGGCCGTGTTCCCCCACGCGGCCGGGGAGTCCTGGAGGACCCCGAAGCAGGGTGAGATCTCGTCGGCGCCGAAGGTGAGGGCGTCGATCCTGGTGCCACCGATGTTTCCCTGGTTCATCGCGATCCACGGCTTGACGAAGCGCGTGCCCACCGGAAACTGTCCGGGGTTCGTCCCCTCGCCGCCGATGAGGCCGGAGAAGTTGGTCCAGGCGCCCTGGGTCAGCGTGGCCGCTGAGGCTACGAACGGCACGCTCCCCAGTGACGCCTTGTTCTTGTCGTAGGCCACCACGCCGGCGCTGAACGTCCCCGCCCCGGTGACCAGGTTCGAAGAGACGCGGCCCGCGTAGATCTGGCGCGGGTCCACCGCCACGAAGTCGCCGTAGGTGTACTCGGAGCCGGTGGCGCCGCTGGTCACCGTGAAGTCGAACGACGAATCGCCCTCCAGGACGTCGGTGGTGTTAAGGGCGATGGTCCCCTGCGTGCCGGCGAGAAAGGCCCACTGCGATGGGTCAGACCCCCACCGGATCAGCGAGCCGTTTGCGCCTGTGGCTCCCGCTGGCCCCGGCGGACCGACCGCACCTTGCTGGCCCTGCGCGCCCGGGTCGCCCGTGGGCCCTTGCGGACCCGTGCAGGCGAGCGCCGCGCAGAAAACGAAGAGGAACAGCGTTCGCTTCGCCATTGGTGTGTCTCCTTGCTTGGTTGATGTACTGGAGGCCGGCCTTCTCCGGAGCCGCTGAATACCACGGGCGCTCGCCCAATGAGGCGGCAGGCCCACGCGCACCCTGCCGCGGCCAAGTGTCCGGCGCCGAGTTGAGGAGATCCGGATGACGTTAGAGACCCGGGCGTGCGGCAGCTCGCCGCGGTCGCACAGCGCGTAGACCGTGAACGTGCTCACCGCCAGCCGCTCCGCCGCCTCCCGGACCGTCAGGAACCGGCCCGCACCAACCCTCCAGCGTCCGGAGCGGGGCGCTTGGCCCCGGCATTCCGTGGACCACGGGTGGACCAAACGGCTTGCGAAGGCCGCTCACGAAATGGGTCGGCTGGACTCCCGGCCCGGCGCGGCCCTGAAGGGAAACCACGGCTTGCGAACCGTTGTGAGCGGTGGACGTTCCACCCTCTCCCTTCGAATCCGAAGGTCGGGGGTTCAAGTCCGCGCCTGGCGCGCTCTTGAAACCACCTGAAATGGGGCGGGGTTTGTCGGCGCGCGTGGACCAGGTTCCGGCGCGGGGCCGTTCGAGCGGTCGCGGTCAGCCCTCCGGGCCATCGTGCTCGCAATAGACGAGAATCGTCAATCCGAGCTGCACGTTGTCTCCATGTCGCAACACGGCCGAATGGATACGGATGCCATTCAGGTACACGCCGTTCCGGCTGTCCAGGTCGAGGATCCGATATTCGCCATCTTCCCGGTGTATCGATGCATGCATTCTCGACAGGTCGAACGCATCAATCTGGATGTCCACCTGTGAGCTGCGGCCCAAGATGGTCTCTCTGTGTCCCAGGACAAACAGCCGGGGAGCGCCCGGACCCTGCATCATGTGGAGCGTGAATCCTCGTGGCGCAGATGGGAACCCGGCCGGTGCGAAGTGAACGTCGGTGGTCTCGCCGTCCGGCCGTGCTCGCCTCTCCTGCACGAGGGCGGCCAGCTTGTTCGTGAACGTCGGGGTGGATTCACCAAGAGTCACGTGGCCCGAAATCCGGCGGCCGCAGCTCTTGAGGAGGGTCAACGTGGTCGCCAGGCCCGGCGCGAGTTCCGGCGCCAGCGAAGCGGCGAGGCGATCGCGGATCTCCGTGGCCTCCTCAAGGGCGGCGAGCCCCTCCTTCCACCGCTTGAGTTCCGCCAGGCAATTGAAGAGCATGGCCAGCGAGATCGCGAGGTCGAGCTCGCACGCCGCGGAGCGACAGGCGAGACGACGCCGGAGCTCCACCACGCCCGCGCTCGCCTGAAGCGCCTCCTCACGGCGCCCGCGAGCACTCAGTCCGGCCGAGAGCGCTTCCAGGGAGCTCGCCAGGCGCGACTCGAATTCACCCGGATGGCTAGCCGCCAGGACCGAAGCACCTCCACCAGTTCCTCCAGCGCACGCAGTTCCTCATCCCAACGACTCAGCTCGCGCAGGCCATCTCGTCGGACGGCCAAGGCCAGCGCCAGGTTCGACAGCGCGGTGTCGTCGGTCGTGGAAGCGCGGCGGCAGAACTCGACTAGACGCTGCGTGGTCTCCAGCGCCTCCAGGCGACGGCCGAGCCCGAGCAGCGCCCGAGAGACCGCGAGTTGCAGCGGGGCGCTCCGCTCACCGGTGAGCCGGAGATAGTGCGCGGCATGCTCGACGCACGCCTGCCACAAGTGCCACTGATCTGGGCCGGTCGCCTCCCCGTCCAGGAGCTCGCACAACGCCGCTTCGATGCGCTGCTGCTCCTCGGCAGTGGATTCGCAGGTCCGGAGGTAGTCCGCGGTGATTCGATGCATCGAGCCGAACATCGGCACCCGCGAGGGTTCGATCTCGTGAGGCGTCACGAAGCATCGACGGAGGAGTTGGGATCTCACCTGAAGGGTGAAGATCTCCGGCATCCGCTCCACGAGCGCCAGCGGGATGGACGTGGGAGCGAGCTGCGCCAGCAGACGAGACGCTCTCTGCGTTGCCGGAAGGAGCTGCCGATAGGAGATGGATAGCGCCTCCGTCACCCCGCGGAGCGACCCCGGTTCCACCTCGGCGCGCAGCGCCTCCATCTGCCCGTCGAGCATCTCTGTGATGCCACCGGTCTGCGCGGCATCCAGCAATGCCCGAGCCGAGTGGCCGGAGAGCAACACTTGGTTCAGCAAGGTCAACGCCAGCGGGAGGCAGCCCACCCAGGAGGCGATGGCCGTCCATTCCTTCGACGAGAGTTGACCCGGTGGAGCGCCCCGCGTGAGGAGTTGGACCGCGGAAGTGGGGTCGAGCTCTCGGAGGAGCAGCCCCCGCCTCCCGGGCTCCAGCGAGAGCCGCCTCCGGGACGTCACGAGTGTCGCCACGTGACCCACCGCTGGGCAGTACTCACCGAGCGACCGCGGCGCCGCCCCATTTCCTCCTGACTCCGGGACGTTGTCCACGACCATCAGGATCGGCTGGCGCGTGAACCGGACTCGAAGCGCGATTTCGAGTTCCGCCCTCGCGTCGCGACCCTGGGATATGAAGCGCCCTAGCGACGGAGCCGCGGGATCAAGCGCCCTCAGCGCACCGTGGAACTGCGGCTCGAGTGGTTTGCCGGCGTCGAACCAGAGGATTCCTCCTGGAAATGCGCGCGCACCAAACCGGTACACGTACTCGGCAGCCAACCGGGTCTTGCCGAGCCCTCCCAGTCCTTCGATGCACACAGTTGGAGCCGCCGTCCCCGGACCGGCAAACGCCGTCCTCAGCCAGAAGTCGGCGCGGTGCAGTTCGTCCCACCGACCGACAAAGTCATCGTGCAGTGGGACCTCGGCCAACCCATACACGGTGCAGACACCAGTCAGGGTTGTGGTGGGCGGACGCGCCGTCAGCTCCAGCAGACGCGCGCGCACGGCGGACATTGGCTGGCCCAGGGCCTCGTATCGTTCCCCGAGCGTGGGGCTGGGTCTCGACAGTCGCGCACGGATCATCCGCGCGATTCCGTCTGGATCTGCCGTCGTCAACCAGTTGCCCGCCTGGAGCCCAGGCGGTAACCGCTCGAGCTCCTCCGGCACGCCCTCCGGCGGCAACACGACGACCATGTGCTGCAATTGGCGCGGATCGGGCGACAGGTCATAGGGGCCCAGGGCGGCGCGCAACTCCCAGAGGCAGGTTCTTCGCTGGAAGTACTCCGGGCTCGCGAAGACCACCACCACACGGCTCTCCAGGAGGGCGTCGGCGAGCCGAACCGAAAACCGTTCGCCCGCTTCGATGGCGCTCTCATCGAGAAAGCACTCGCCGGACATCGCGGCGTGGAGCGTGCGAGCGGCGGGTGCGCTGCTCTTCCTCGAGTAGGAGAGAAAGACGGGTGGCAAGCGGAGGTCGCGAGGTTCGTTGCGAAGGGAATGACGCGGAATGGGAGTAATCTTACCTTCTGGCCTCGAACGCGATCCGGGTCCATCCCGACGATCTGGAGGTGTTCATCGTTGGCAAGCGCGGCTAGTCGCCCA